>JAWOCT010000009.1:0-28314 GCA_046483675.1 Cyclonatronaceae bacterium | reverse complement strand
TTCACCATGCCCGAATTCCTTGAGCGGCGTTTCGATTTCCGATCGCGCTACTATTTCTCGGCATTCACCATCTTTGGCAACATTTTCATCGATACGGCCGGAGCTTTGTACGCCGGTGCCATGGTAGTTTCGCTGATCTATCCCGAAGTACCCTTTGGGGTCTCAGTGGTGATTCTGGCGGTGCTGGCCGGTCTCTACACGGTTGCGGGAGGATTACGCGCTGTCGTCTACACCGATACCATCCAGGCGGTGTTGCTGTTGTTCGGATCCCTGCTGGTGAGCGTGCTGGCCCTGGGTGAAATCGGATCCTGGCAGACGGTGCGCGAGCAAACCGATCCGCAAATGCTCAGCCTCATACAGCCCGTCGATGATTCGTTCCTTCCCTGGCCCGGGCTCATTGTGGGAGTGCCGCTTCTCGGATTCTATTTCTGGTGCACCAACCAGTTCATGGTGCAGCGCGTGCTGGGCGCCCGTTCTGTTGAACATGGACGGGGCGGGGCCATCTTCGCCGGCTTCCTGAAACTGCCGACCCTGTTCATTATGGTCATGCCCGGCATCTTTGCCCTGCACCTGTATCCGGAACTGACGACCATGGAGGATTTCTCTCCGGATATGGTGTTCCCCGTACTCTTGTTCGATCTGCTGCCGGTCGGTCTGCGTGGAATCGTCCTGATCGCCCTGATCGCCGCGATCATGTCGAGCATCGATTCCACGTTAAACTCCGCATCCACCATGATGACCATGGATTTCGCGAAGAAGCTGCGACCGGACTGGGACCAGCCCAGACTGGTGGTGGCCGGACGTGTCACCACGTTTTTGTTTATGCTCATCGCTGCCGCCTGGGCCCCGGTCATTACGCGTTTTCCAACCCTGTGGGAGTACCTGCAGGCGGTGCTGGCCTACCAGAGTCCGCCTTTCGTGGCGGCCGTGCTCCTGGGGGTGTTCACTACCCGGATGAACCGCCACGGTGCCCTGGCCGGACTCATAGCCGGGCATCTGACATCTCTGGCTCTTTTCCTTGCAATCATGGTGTTCGGAGCGATTGACCTGCATTTCCTTTACGTGGCGCCGATTATTTTGGTGGTCTCAGTGGCCGTCACAGCCGGCTGGAGCCTGGCCGGCGACCGGCCCGATTGGCAGGAGATAGGACCGTTTGTCTGGCGCAAGGAGCAATGGTATGCCGAAACGTCGGATCTGCGGCACAAGCCCTGGTATCAGAACTACCGGATCCACTCGATTATCCTGATGTTCCTCACCATTGCCATAGTAGTTTGGTTCCGGTGAGGTGGATACCGCGAATGCGTCCGCCTGTAACGTGCCGGATTGCAGTACCGTCTGAAGGATAATCTGCGTCGGTTTAACTGCGCCTACCAGATCCGCACGCGGATTTCCTCATCGCGGTACATCGGATCACCGGGCTGCACGTCGAAGGCCTTGTAGAATTCCGGCATGTTGGATAGGATGCCGGTCACCCGGTACTCTCCGGGTGAATGCGGACCGGTCACAAGCTGGCGCCGCAACGATTCATCGCGGAATTTGATGCGCCAGATCTGACCCCATCCCATAAAAAAACGCTGTTCACCGGTGAATCCATCGAGGACCGGAGAAGGTTCGCCATCGAGGGAGTTCTGCCATGCACGAAAGGCCACATTGACACCGCCAAGGTCGGCAATGTTCTCACCCAGTGACAGCTCTCCGTTGATGTGCATGTCGTCGATCGGATTGTAGGCACTGTACTGGCCGATCATGATCTGCGCCAGGGCCTGGAACTGGCTTTCATCCTGTTCGGTCCACCAGTCGCGCAGGTTGCCGTCACCGTCGGAACGGCGACCCTGGTCATCGAAACCGTGCGAAATCTCGTGTCCGATCACGCCACCGATCCCGCCGTAATTGACTGCGTCATCAGCTTCCACGTTGAAAAACGGAGGCTGCAGGATGGCGGCGGGGAAAACGATCTCGTTCAAGGCGACATTGTAATAGGCGTTGACGGTCTGCGGCGTCATGCCCCATTCCTCGCGGTCCACTTCCTCACCAAGCCGGCTGATGTTCCGTTCGTAATCGCAAAGGGACGAACGGCGAAGGTTGCCGACCAGGTCATCCGGATGGATTTCCACGCACTCGTAGTCACGCCAGACTTCGGGATAGCCGATCTTGGCATTGAAATTGGCGAGCTTGGCGAGCGCTTCCTCCTTGGTGGCATCGCTCATCCACTCCAGTTCCCGGATCGACTGATCAAAAGCAATCTTGAGGTTCCCGATCATGTCGGCCATGCGGTCGGCGGCCTCCCGGGGATAGTGGCGTTCGACATATTCTTTGCCAACCATGAATCCGAGGACGCTCTCGGTGGTGGATACGGCCCGGCGCTCGCGGCTGCGCTGCTCTTCCTGCCCGCTGAGCACCCGGCCGTAAAAATCAAAATGAATGTCCGCAAAATCACTGCTCAGCGCGGAAGCGGATCGCCGCAGAAGGTGAAAGCGCAAATAGGTCTTCCAGTCTTCGAGAGCCACATCCTCCCACATTTCAGAAAACGACTGGAAATACGAGGGCTGCCGGACCACCAGCTCATCGATTTCGCCGAGTCCGGCCTGCTCAAGCATCCGCTGCCAGTCGAAGCCGGGAGCCATTTCCGAGAGTTCGGCAACGGTTTTCTTGTTGTAGGTGGCCTGGCGGTCGCGGTTTTCCACCCGGGTCCAGTGATCTTCGGCAATCGACGATTCCAGTGCCAGGATGCGTTCAGCGGCATTCTCGGCATCCCCCCAGCCAGCATCATCCGGGTTAGCGGCCTCCCACAGACGGATGATATAGTTTCGATACTCGTCGAGGAGCTGCCGGCTGCGCTCGTCATCCCGCAGGTAGAAGTCACGATCGGGCAGGCCCAGCCCGGACTGCGATGCGGATGTGATGTGCCGATTGGACTGCATCAGGTCGATGCTCACGAATATGTTGAGCGGTGTACCGAAACGATATTGCTGTTGCTGACCCCAGAAATCAACAAGATCGTCGTGGGAGGAGAGGGCATCGATCCGGTCCAGGTCCGGCTGGATGGGGGAGAGACCCAGCTCTTCGATGATCAGTGTGTCCATGAAGGAGCGGTACATGTCGGCAATCTTCTGGCCATCGGATCCATGTTCGTGCTGGCCGTCCGTCAGTTCCAGGATGATTCCCAATACGTGCTCCTGCGACTGCTCCCGCAGCTCGTCAAAGCTGCCCCAGCGGGCTCGGTCGGCCGGGATCCCGGTCTGATCCAGCCAGGTGCCATTTACGAAACGGTAGAAATGGTCCTGGGCACGGACCGTGTGATCCATGTTGTCGAGTTCGATGCCGGATCCCAGCACGGGTGCTGCTTCTGGCGGGGCCGGTTCGGTGGTGGATACGGTTTCCTCCTGGTCGCCTCGCATGTTCTCAGCGGCTTCAGGGGTACAGGATATCAAAAAGGCCGAGAATGCAAGTGTGCACGACAAGGCCAGCTTGCTGGCAAATAGTAGTCTGGTCATGATGGTTGATTAAGTTTATTCCGGGGCTTATTTCAGGGTACCGGTGAGCACATAGTGCATGATGTCCACGACCTGGCCGGGCGTGCGGGCGACGGCGCGGGCGGCTTCATCGACTTCCTTGAGAGCGTGATCGAACTCCTCGGGGTGGACGATGATGAGCGGCTTGTCCAGCGCGGCGGCGTAGCCGGCATCGAAAGCGGCATTCCACTGCTTGTACTTCTCGCCGAACTTGACGACGACGACATCGGCCTGACGGATCAGGGTCCGGGTGCGAATGGCATTGATACCGGCCCCTTTGCGATCTCTCCAGAAAGGTGATTCCTCTTCCCCGAGAAGGACCTCGCCGCAATGGTCGCTGGCATCATGGTCGATGACCGGGCCGGTGCAGAGGATGGGCAGGTTGCGCTGGTTGATCGATTCGATGAGTTGAGTGCGCCAGTCCGAGTGGATCTCGCCGGCCAGATACATGCTCCAGTTCATAAGGGTTTGAGTTTTTTGGGTTGGATGGTCTGGATATTAACTGGAATGGACAAAATAGGGCTCTCAAGGCTTAATTGGAAGTGCTGCAGGCTGTTTCAGCGGTCTGCACCGGTTCCCGTCCAACCCGTAAATTTTCAGGTTTTTTTTTGAATTATGTGTTATTCTGTTTCGCTATGAAATCCGGTGTCCAGGCCGGCTTTATGCCGGGAATGACCAGAACATGCCGGTACCCCGACCGGAGACCTCCGGAACCATGTTGCCAAATGAAACAGAAAGGACCGTATGAATACCAGAAAGATATTCCTCAACGAATCGGAAAAACCCACCCATTGGTACAACATTGCGGCGGATATGCCGAACAAGCCGCAGCCGCCGCTCAATCCGAAGACCAAACAGCCGGCCGGACCCGATGACCTGGCCCCGATCTTCCCGATGGGATTGATCATGCAGGAGGTTTCGACCGAGAAATTCATTGAAATTCCCGACCAGGTTCAGGATATCTACAACATCTGGCGTCCGTCGCCGCTCTATCGCGCACGCGGACTGGAGAAACTGCTCGACGCACCCGTGAAGATCTATTACAAGTATGAAGGGGTGAGCCCGAGCGGGTCGCACAAGCCCAATACGGCCGTGGCACAGGCGTATTACAACAAGCAGGAAGGGGTGAAAAAGATAATCACCGAGACTGGTGCCGGACAATGGGGGACGGCGCTCGCATTTGCATGCGCACAACTGGATATGAAGTGCGAGGTCTATATGGTGCGCATCAGCTATGACCAGAAGCCGTACCGCAAGATCATGATGAACACGTTCGGAGCGGATGTATACCCCTCGCCAAGTGATCGCACCAAGGCCGGCCGCAACATCCTCAAGGAAGATCCCGATTCCAGCGGCAGCCTGGGCATCGCCATTTCAGAAGCGATCGAGATGGCGCTGCAGGATGAAACACACAAATATTCCCTCGGTTCGGTGCTGAACCATGTACTCCTGCACCAGACGGTTATCGGTCAGGAAGCCGAAAAGCAGCTCGAGATGGCCGGTGACTATCCGGATATCATCATTGCACCGCTCGGGGGCGGTTCCAACTTTGCCGGGATATCGTTTCCGTTCATCGGCAAGAACATCACCGAAGGCAATAAAACGCGGTGCATCGCGGTGGAACCGGCATCCTGCCCAAAACTGACGAAGGGTGAGTTTATGTATGATTTCGGTGATACGGCCGGTTATACGCCATTGCTGCCGATGTATACGCTTGGACACAATTTCCGTCCGGCCGCCATCCATGCTGGTGGTCTCCGATACCATGGTGCGAGTGTACTGTGCAGTCAGCTCCTCAAAGACAATCTGATCGAGGCCGTGGCGATGCAGCAGCTCGAGTGCTTCCGGGCGGGGGTCTTGTTTGCTCAGTCAGAAGGCATTATTGCTGCCCCGGAGGCAACGCATGCGGTTGCACAGGTCATCCGGGAAGCCGAGCAGGCCAAAAAAGAAGGGACACAGAAGACGATTTTGTTCAACATGTGCGGACACGGATTCGTGGACATGAAGGCCTACGAGGATTATTTTGCCGGGGCGCTGTCCGACCACCAGTTTGAGGACACGGATCTGAAATCGGCGCTGGGCGAGATCCGCGAATTGCAACCCTGAATTAATAGTGCTTGAATCAATTATGCCTGAACAAGGTGTTCAGCCTGTCTACTTTTCGCCTGTCTACTTTTTGAAATAGACGAAAATCCGTCCGAAGTTCTTGCTGTCTTTCTTGACCCGGTCGTACTTTTCTTTGATATCCGGCCGGTCAAGAAAGCGCAGTACCCTTTTTTTGAGCTGTCCACTGCCTTTCCCGGGGATGATCTCCACGATCTTGATTCCCTTGTCGGCCGCTTCATCAATGACCTTTTCCAGCTCCCGGTCGATCAGGTGTCCCTTGTTGTACAAATCGTGCAAATCTACTTTCAGTTTGGCCATGATTTTGAATAGGTTTTTCATAAATTATTGCATTACATATGTAACAATCCCCGGAATCCAAAAAATCCCTAGCAATGAGCCAATATTTATCAGTGCAAAAATTTTCCTTACTTTACCGGTCCCTGCTGGCAATTACTATACTTTTTTTGATCTCATGTGAATCGGATGTGCAAAAGAACAGCGCTCCCGATTCGGCCATCTCGGCCGAGACTCGCGAGAGGGTCGACCAGCTGCTCGCTGAAATGACCCTGGAGGAGAAGGTCGGACAAATGACACAGATCACCCTGGATGTGCTCGGCAAGGGCGACGACGTGTTCGGTAGCTACGAGCCGTTTGAACTGGATCCGGAGATGATGGAAGAGGCGTTTCAGACCTACCACATCGGCTCCGTCATGAATTCCACCAACAACCGGGCACGCACCCCCGAATTTTGGAATGAGGTAATTGCCGAGCTTCAGGGCTATGTCACGGAGCACCACCGTCTTGACATTCCGCTGATTTACGGCATCGACATGATCCACGGAGCCTCCTACATTGACGGAGCCACCCTGTTTCCTCAGCAGATCGGCATGGCGGCCACATGGAATCCGGAGCTGGTGCGCCGCGCCGGGGAAATCACCGCCTACGAGACCCGGGCGTCCGGCCTGGCATGGACGTTTTCACCGGTGGCTGACCTCGGGATTGATCCACGCTGGCCGCGCCACTGGGAAACCTTCGGTGAGGATCCCCATCTGGCATCGGTGCTGGGACACGAGTTGATCAAGGGCTATGAGGGGGAGGATAATGATATCGGCCATCCCCATCACATCGCTTCCTGCCCTAAGCATTTGCTGGGCTACTCGCAGACGCTGAGCGGACGCGACCGCACTCCGGCCTGGATTCCTGAATCGCAGTTGCGCGAATACCATCTCCCGCCGGTCAAGGCTGCCATCAATGCGGGAGCGCTAAACTTGATGCTGAGCTCCGGAGAGATCAACGGCGTCCCGTTTCACTCCAACAAGGACCTGATCACCGGCCTGCTCAAGAAGGAGCTGGGTTTCGAGGGGTTTGCCCTCACCGACTGGCGGGATATTATCTACCTGCACACCCGCCACCGCATCGCCTCGTCCTACAAGGAAGCGGTTGGCATCGCAATCAATGCCGGGGTGGATATGTCCATGGTGCCTTATGACTTTGAGTTTTCCCGGTATCTGGTGGAACTGGTCAATGAGGGCGTGGTGCCGATGGAGCGTATTGACGATGCAGTACGGCGTATCCTGACGGTGAAGGTGAAAATGAATCTGTTCGAACAGCCCTATACGCTCCTTGAGGACTACCCCGACTTCGCATCGGAGGAATTCAAACAGGCCTCGTACCAGACCGCGCTGGAATCGATCACGCTGCTGAAGAACGAAAACGGCATCCTGCCTCTGGACACCGGTATCAAGGTGCTGGTCGGTGGACCTGCGGCCAACACCATGCGTCCGCTGAACGGAGGCTGGAGTTACTCCTGGCAGGGGCATCTCGCTGACGAGTTCACCGAGGATAAACTGACCATTTACGATGCCTTTTCGCAGAAACTGGGGGCTGACAACGTGACCCTGTACGAGGGTGTGCGTTTCGACCATGATGGCGACTGGCATGAGGAGCTTGTGGACGATCTGGAT
Organism: Cyclonatronaceae bacterium; assembly: GCA_046483675.1. Lineage (GTDB taxonomy): Bacteria > Bacteroidota > Rhodothermia > Balneolales > Natronogracilivirgulaceae > SKNL01. The sequence continues at coordinate 20,732 of JAWOCT010000009.1, read as the reverse complement.
GAGTTTCGCCGCAATGCTGGGCAGGCCGATGTGATCGTGCTGGCCGTGGGGGAGAATTCCTATTGTGAGGGTGTGGGAGACCTGCACGACCTGTACCTGTCGGACAACCAGCAGGAGCTGGTTCGCGTCGCAGCGGGTACGGGCAAGCCGGTGATCATGGTGCTGGCGCAGGGCCGGCCGAGGGTGATCAGCAAGGTCGAGTCGCTGGTCCCGGCCGTCATCAATACCTATCTGCCGTCGAACTACGGGGCCGAAGCGCTGGTGTCGCTGGTCTTCGGTGAGGCCAACTTCTCGGGCCGCCTGCCCTATACCTATCCGCGCTATCCCAATGCGCTGATCCCCTATTACCACAAGCATACCGAACATGTAATACAGGATGGAGAGGTTGTGGGCACTCCGGTTAATCCTCAGTATGAATTCGGGTTCGGACTGAGCTACTCGGAATTTGAATATGTTTCGCTGACCACCGACGGGAGCGACTACGGGGTGGCTGACACCATCGGGGTCACCATCGAAGTGCAGAACACCTCTGACCGCGGCGGCAAGGAGACCGTAATGCTGTTCTCCTCACAGAAATATGCCTCCATAACCCCGCCTGTGAAGCGGTTGCGTGCATTCAAGAAGGTGGATATCGCCGCCGGCGAGACCGCAACGGTCACCTTACAGGTTCCCGTCAGCCAGCTGGCATTTGTCAATGATGACAATCAGCGGATCGTGGAGGAAGGAGCTTTTGTAATGCGGGTGGACGATCTCGAAGCACCGTTCAGCGTCACGGAAACCCGGGTCATTCAATGATAAATTGTTGACTTGAACATCTGCTTTCTGGTGGTCACAGGCTGATCTCTGCTGATCACCGTGCTGACCATACTCACCAAAAAACTGACGGAGGGTTCGGCTGCCGATTACCTGATTGCGGGCCGCAATCTGGGCGTGATCGCCTGCGTCGTGGTGGTGGTCTCGGAGTGGCTGGGCGCCGGTCTGTTTTTTCATCGTGAGCGGCCTGACCAGATTCCTCACCGGTTTTTACCCCGCCGCACCGAATCGTAGTACCGGAAATACTCCCCGTCGAATTGCGATGCCAGGACAATGTAGCATGAACCCGCTATGGCATAGTACTTTCTGTGGACGGATTCCAGGGTTTCATTCAGGGGGCCTGAACATACTTAGGCTCGCTCATACAACAGGCTTTTTTGCAGCGCAGGGTCCAGATCGCCGAACTCGTACGTCGCGGCAAACGGCATGCTCAATGAGTTACCCTTATTATCAATAACTGCACTAACGCTGTATGTGCCTTCACAAAGAAGGTCGGAGTCGTTTCCCTGAGACACTTCCAGCTCCATTGAGACGCTTCCAGCTCCATGAAGTTTGCCGATGTCAGATAGCTGATAAAGGAATCATACGTACCACCGGAGATTTCCCCTTCATAGCATTGCAATGGCTCCCGGACGGATAGATCCGGAAATTCATTAACGACCAGAAACGTCCCGTTCTCATACAAAAAAGTGGCATTCAACATCCCCTGTACCGTCGTCTGCGAAATAACCAGATCCCGTTTTGCGGGTTCCTGCGGTTTGTTCCCCGTTTCTTCGTTCAGGAAAAAATATCCGGCAAGAGTTAACACGGACAATGCGGCCAACAGCACAAACCATCTTGTTTTCATCTGTTTAAATGTTTCGATTTATAATGTCAGATGTAATGCCATGACCGTATTTAATCATGCGCCTGTGTGTCCGGGCACCGGCCCAGTCATGTACATTTCATGTGTTTAAATTTTAAGATTTATTAGGTCACATAGAATGTCCATGACACTTTTAATCATGCTCCTGTGTGACCGGGCAACGGTCATGGACATTTCATCTGTTTAAATTTTTTTTCACAATGTCACATGTAATGTCATGGCCGGATTTAATCATACGTCTGTGAGTCCGGACGCCAGCCCGGTCATGTACATTTCATCTGTTTACATCAATTTCTATTCCTATGGTCAGCATGACAGGATTTAATCTTATCCCTGTGTGTCAGCCTTAGGCTGTCATGTTCGTTGCATGCGTTTATGATTTTTGACTCTCGAATTACAACGCTAACCGCAATAAATAGGAATCGGCTGTCATGAAAAGGGTGGATTCGTCCGTGTCGAAAGCTACGTTTGAAATCAATTCACCGGTTTTGACGATACCCAGGACGGTCGCATCCGGCTTGATAATCCAGACACCGCCCGGACCTGTTGCAAAAATAATTCCGCTGCTGTTTACTTTCATGCCGTCCGGCAAACCGGGCTCTTGACCCGTCTGTTCTGTAACATCATAAAAAAGGCGACCATTGGAAATATCGCCATTTTCCAGCACATCATAGACCATCCAGATCGCACGGTCGGGATCTGAATTGGCCACATAAAGCAGACTTTCGTCCGGTGAAAATGCCAACCCGTTTGGCCGGCTCAGTTCATCCGTAAGCAGTGTCACGGTACCATCCGGATCCACCCGGAAAACACCCTGGAAATCCAGCTCTTTTGCCGGGTCGTTCACATTTTCTTCAAGGCCGTATGGGGGGTCGGTAAAATAGATGCTTCCGCTGCTGTGCTGGACAAGGTCGTTGGGGCTGTTAAACCGATTTCCATCGTAGGTTCCTGCAATTGTTGTAAAATCCGGAGCGGGCTCGTCAACAGGGGCATCCATTCTGGCAACTCTGCGGTCACCGTGCTGGCACAACAGCAGCTCGCCGTTTGAGCCGATAATGAGTCCGTTTGAACCGACGCTCCCGCCTCTCTCCGTTGAACCGGTATACCCTGACGGCCGAAGATATTCAACGACCCCGTTATCCTCCGACCATTGATAAATTACATTTCCGGGAACATCTGAGAACAGCAAAAACTCATGCGCATCCACCCATACAGGGCCCTCTGACCAATCAAATCCTTCACCGATAATTTCCGGCACGTTGGCCGGATTCAGTACGGAATCGATTTCTACATCAAGCTTTTCGATGGATCCGAGCGTTTGCAGAGATAGATCATCCGGTTCATTGTTTTGGGGTGGTTCGCCGCAATGAGTCAACATGATCAGTATCAGGATGTATGCCGGAATCATTTCCATTCTTTTCATTATCGCACCTTTGGATTTTGCATTGGATACAAGTGATGTAAGAAAGGATAATGAAAAGTGAAATAAAGTCCGACGGGAAGAAATGCTATTTTACCAGTGTCATCTGGCCGGTCCTGGTTTGTCCGTCCACTTCAAGACGGTAGTAGTAGGTGCCGCTGGCTGCGTTGGCTTCCCATCGTGCGGTATAGTTTCCGGCCGTCATGGACTGGTCGATCAGGGTCTGAACGAGCCGTCCCTGAACATCATAGACCGCCAGTTTCACCGGACTGTTGGTCAGGTCTGACGGGATCCGGAAGGCAATGGTCGTGCTGCTGTTGAACGGATTCGGGTAGTTTTGGCGAAGCTTGATCTCACCGGGTGTCCCGGAAAATGCGGAACGGTCAGTCTGGTCGGCAGAGACCACGTAACTCCGGTGATCGTAATAAAATTCGCCGGAATCGAACACATAGCTGTCCACGAACTCCGGCCGCAGCGCCGGCTCATCCTCGAACATGGTCACCCATTCCTCGTCCGTCAGCCGCTTGAAATTGACGCTCACATGCTCGTAATAGCTCATGACCGGTCCGGCGAAGGCATAGGTGTTGCCGTCGCCCGGTTCAGCCGTTAGCACCGCCAGGTTGATCGGACCGGTACCGACGTGGTAGACCCATCCCACCGGATTACCTGATTGGTCAAGGGGAGAAGTGTGCACATCGGCTACCACATAATCTTTTTTCAGCGCGCCAACATCTCCGGTATAGTAGAGATCCTTATACCAGCCTGTGAGCTCGATACCGCATTCATGAGATTCATGAAGCATCTCCTTCAGAAAAGCCTTCTCATCCGGCGAGGTGTCGACGCCGTCGATTTGCTTTTGGGCGATGGGGCCAAGCTTGCCCATGATCTCTTCCAGAGTGCCGAAGTAATACAGGATCCGGTTGCGCATCCACCCGTCATCGAGCAGCTCCCCGAAATCCTGTTCCGCAATGGTTGCGAGCTGTTTCATGGCCCGGAAGAAATGGGGGACCGGCTCGACGTACGTGTGGGGATACTCGCATGCAGGTCCGCCGGTGTAAGACTGCTTTCCGTAGAGCAGGTTATCGTGCCGCAGCTGCGCCCAGGATGCCAGCTGGGTGGTCATCGTTTTCCGGCTCCAGGCCTCGGTCTGCATGAAGGGCGGCAGTTCGGAACGCCGTGGCTTGTCAAATCGATCGGAGGTGTCATCCGTAATGGATTCGCGTTCCTGCCGCGGATTCAGCTGCCGGATGGCATTCAGCCACATGTTGAAGAACGAGGTCTGCCAGTATGGCGGTTCGTAGCTGTCGATCAGGAAGCGCAGCGCCGCAAGCTGCCTCTCGTATCCATAATGCTCCAGTTCCTTTCTGAGCAGTTCCAGCGCATCGTTGTTGCCCAGGGCAAACAGCACGTCCGCACTTTTCGGAAGCATGCGGTTGGGGTTTGCAACCTTGTCGTAGACCACATTGCCCATCACGAACGAATCAATGATGAACCGCTGTCCGAGCAGCAGGAAGGCCGATGCCGGCTCTATTTTGTCCGGTGTGGTCGGATCGGTCACCAGGATCTGCGACAGGATGCGCTGGGAGGCGAACGGCGCCTGTTCCAGGTACTCGCGGAAGGTCAGGTACACATCCATATCGGTCAGCGCGGATGCATCGTCGAATCCGGTACTGCTTTTCAGCTGATCCAGGTGACTTGGTGTGACATTGTCGGACTCGCCAGCCAGAAAAGTAATCATGCGGTCCATCTGCTCCAGGTTCCGGGCCGGTTCCGGTTCGGCAAGCGCTTCGTGGATCAGATAGGCGTTGATGGTCTGCCGCCGGGTGATCTGGTTCCGCTCTTCCTCACTCAAACTGTTATATGTCACGGATTTTGGGAGGATAAGGTAGAACTCGGTGCGGCCGAGCCACATCATGGCCTGGAAATAGTGGGTTAGCGCTTCGCTGTTCGTATAATGTCCGCGGGGCGTGAATTGGCTGAAATCGATGGTCCTCGGCACATGCGCAAAAAGCGGGTATTCGGACATGGACCGCCCGTCGATGAGTTTCATCAGAGCCTCGAGTTCCTCTTCGTTCTCGGGGAAATAGGGGGTGGCCGATTGTCCGAGAAGCAGCCTCGGGACGGTGAGGTAGAGATCGATGTCGCGCAGGCTGCGTAGCATCATCCGCCCGTCGCCGTAACGTTCATGGAGTTCGGCAAGCTGCCCGTGGAGTCCGGCAAGCAGCTGCTCAAGGCGCGGCTTGAGCTCCCAGTGCTCCAGATCTTGCAGGATTTCGGAGTAGGACATGTGCAGGGCGTGCAGGATGGCATCGCTGGACAGATAGACGGGAAGGTCTCGCTTGTAGATGGTGAAGAATGCCTCGCCAAAGCTTTCGTAGCGGATCCGGTCCGTCACCAGAAAGCGGTGCCGCTCCAACAACGCGCGCTCCTCTTCATTGAGCCGGTAAAACCGTTGCAGGGTGTCGGCATACAAGGCGTCGCTGAACCGGCCTGGCGACTCGTCGAGCAGATCGTCGACCGGATACAGTTCCAGGAACCCGTCATAGGACAAGTTCTGGTGCTCTTCCAGAAACTGCTTGTAAGTCTCGAGGTCGAATTCCGGGGACTGTTGTGCCATGAGATGATTGGGTGCAGACACCAGGCACAGCAGGAGGGCGAAGATGGGGATTACAGTCTTCATAAGTACTGTAATTAATTGATGGCAGATTATTTACAACTACCTAACCAAAGATAGCCAATCGGTGGTTTACAAACAATGCGGGCGGCCGCTTCTCACTGTTTTATTTCTATTTGGAAAATGGATACCTTTTTACATCCGTCTTTTGTTGTTGAATCACTCTGTTTATATCACATGGATATTGTTTGGGTTGGTGTTGCTTTTATAGTGGGATTGCTGGTAGCAAGGATACATGTGCCGCCGCTGGTGGGGTACCTCCTTGCAGGTCTGGGTCTTTCGTTTTATGGGTATGAACCCGGTCTGTTGCTTGATGAAATCGCTCATCTGGGGGTTATCTTTTTGCTCTTTACTGTGGGTTTGCACATCAAATTGCAGAATATCCTTCAGCGTGAAGTACTTGGGGTCGGACTGATCCACCTGGCTGTATCCACAGCGATCTTTTTCCCGATAAGCATCTACTTCGGACTTGGAATCGAAGCAGCTGTGATTATCAGCATCACCCTTGGCTTCTCCAGTACTGTTCTTGCTGCAAAAAACCTGGAACAACGAGGAGAACTTGGTGCTTACTATGGTCGCGTGGCCATTGGCATCCTTATCATCCAGGATTTGGTCGCCATGGGCATTATTGCCTATTCAGGCGGGGGCATACCCTCCCCCTGGGCCCTGGTACTGCTTGGGTTGCCCCTTACGAGACCCCTTATCACCCGCTTGCTGAACCTGATAGAACGGGACGAACTGCTTCTGCTTTTGGCTTTGTCACTGGCCATAGGTGGAGATGCGTTGTTTCTACACTTCAATCTCAGTGGTGAACTTGGTGCGATCGTTGTTGGGATGCTACTGGCCACCAACGACCGGGGCGAAGACCTGGGTAAAAAGATGTGGGGGATCAAAGAAGCATTTCTGGTTGGTTTTTTTCTGCAGATCGGTCTTAGCGGCTTTCCGACCGATCCCAGTGCCTATGCATTTATTGGTGCGCTACTGGTATTTTTGCCGCTCAAGGCCGTTCTGTTTTTCATCTTGTTCATGTGGTTTTCACTCCGGGCGCGAACCGGGTTTCAATCCACCGTTACACTTGCGGCGTATAGTGAATTTACACTGATTGCCGGAGCAGTAGCCGCCTCAAGTGGAATCATATCAGAGGAACTGATCGTCGTTCTTGGATTGTTGACGGCTCTTTCTTATACGATCAATGCGATTCTGGTTCATAACGAGGATTATGTGTGGGAGCAGATGGATGACTTTCTCACCCGTCAGCAGCGGGATATCAAACACCCGGACCATGTCGCCGAATCATTTGGAGCATCTGAGTATCTGGTTGTCGGCATGGGGGTAACAGGCAGATCGGCTTACGAAACCCTCAAAGAGAATGGGAAAAAAGTAGTCGGTATGGATATCGACCCGGATCGTGTGAAAAATCTGATAGAAAGGGGATGGAGAGTTGTGACAGGTGACGCGCAGGATCTGGATATGTGGGAAAAAATTGACCTGAGTAATCTGAAGGCGGTTATTCTTGCCCTGTCGGGTGGTATCGAACTAAAAAAGCATGCCTTGCAAAATCTGGCCAAATGTCCCTGTAATGGTCCCGTATACGTGCTTATACTCAATGAGCGGGAAGAGGAGATTGTCAAAGAGGAGGGCGGCATTCCCATCGCAATTCCATCCAGGGAAGTGGGGACGAAACTGGCTGAATTGAGTATGGAAAACGATTAGCCATTGCCTGGCCTGATTTTTCAACCTCTGCAATCACGCAGTGGCAGATAGTTTCTGAGAGCTACTTGAAGAAGATGTTGAGATCCAGCACCACCGAATTCAGGAAATAATGGTTGAATCCGACCGTGAAGATCAGGATGCCATACAGGGCATGCTCAATGGAGACAGCCAGCAGCGATTTCGTATCGGCATACGTGCGTGCGAAGAGATAACCGGCGCCGTACGTAAGGAAAATGGCCGGATAATTACCGAAAATAATGTGAAGGTAGCCGAAACTGATTGCATTGACATGGATCATGAACCGTTGCTTCGGAAAAACAGGTTCATACCGGTGAAAGACAAAGGCACGGTATATGAGCTCCTGTGGATAGACGGAAAAGAGGGGATAAACCGTCACGACAAAAAGCCAGGCGTAAAAATCATTCCGGATCATGTTGAAGAGACTGTCCGGCTCCAGCATCAGAATGATAATGACAAGAAAAAAAGTGGCAGGAATGAATCGGGCGAGGATACCCCGCAATGATTTGTGCAGACCGCGTACATTCCACAGGTTCCTCCGGTTGAAGCGCTTGTCAAACAGCAGTAGCAGTGCGCAGAGCACGGTGAACGCGAGCAGTAACCCGATTTTTGAAAACGGCATCACATCGTAGAACACCAGAGCCGGGACGGCAAGGAAAAGAAAAACGAATTCCACGATCAGATAGGCTTTCCGAACCGCGGATATACCTGGCTTCCAGCCTATATAGCGCCATTCGGGATCAAAAAACCGGGAGAATCGGGTCATGACTCAATTTTTTTGGAATAAAATCGGCGGTTGCAAGTGAATGTATGCAAGTGAATGGAAAAGGGCCGCATGTCAAATGGCTTTGGAAAAGGCACGGCCGGGCCGTGCAGCTATAAAAGCCTTCGTAGAAGATTGATGGCAATAGTGAATACGATGCTGAGCAGGATCATGGTGGTGATGGGGATATAGACACGGGTGTTGCCCGATTCGTACCGGATGTCTCCGGGCAGCCTGCCCAGCCAGTTGAACAGACCGGGATAGAGCTGCAGGATGATGCCGATCACCACAAAAATGATTCCGGCGAGAATGAGGAACCGGGCCATATCACGTTCTGCGTTATTCGGTACATTGATTAAGGATTCGCTGCCGGCAGCTTTTCGCCGCGGCCGTAAATTGTCCGGGCTTCGACTTATCGTCGGCGTAACGGACTGTCAGGGTTTCAGCAGCGGCTCCAGCACCTGCCAGACATTCTCCGCAATGATGCGGTGCCCCTGGCCGGTGGGATGGATCCCGTCTGCCTGATTCAGTTCCGGCTCACCGGCCACATCCTCCAGGATGAACGGCATGAACGTCACATCGTTGGATGCGGCCAGATTTTGATAGATTTGGCGGAATTCGCGGATGTAGTTTTCGCCCATATTCGGCGGGGCTTCCATGCCGGTCAGCACGATATGTACATCAGGGTGCTCGCTTCGGACCTGGTCGATGATTTGCTGAAGGTTTTTAAGGGTATTTTCCGGATCGATGCCGCGCAACCCGTCATTGCCGCCGAGTTCCAACACAAAAATGTCGAAAGGCCGGCGAAGAATCCAGTCGACGCGACGCAGGCCCCCGGCCGATGTTTCCCCGCTTACGCCTGCATTGACGACTTCAACGGGCCATCCAAGCGAGTCCGCCCGTTCCTGGATCAGGGCCGGGAAGGCGCTGTCCGGGTCGAGTCCATACCCGGCGGTGATGCTGTCACCGAAAAATAGAACGATGAGCTTGTCGCCGGATGTATCCGGTTCTGTCCGCGCGGAAGTGGCCAGCATGGAACCCGCCAGCATGGAACCCACCTTCATGGAACCCGCCTGCATGGAACCGGAAGTGAACCCCGATATGGGCGCATCGTGACTGCCGATGGCCGGGGCGTTCAAGCCCGCGACAAGGAGGATAACCGTCATAACCTTCACAAGCGGCAGGGAACAGGTACTGGAAAATGTTGAAATACGAGAGAATGTGTCTTTCATCGTGCCTTTAAAAACAGGTCTCTTGTGTGGCAGCGGTCAAATGGAAACAACGGCATGCGGAAATAAATCAGGGTTTCAGAAAAAAAGGTCCCGAAAAAAAGTTGACCGAACGTTAAGCAAACCGGTCGTATGAGACAACGATTTTTCGTGAAAATAAGTTTAACAGGGTAATCCACAATACACTATTGCCCCATGATACTCCGAGTTGATAAACTGACCAAAACCTACCAGAGCGGGAGCCGACCGCTGACCGTACTGGACCGGGTCACTTTTGACATTGAATCCCGTACTACCTGTGCCATCGTGGGACCGTCCGGCAGTGGCAAGACCACGTTGCTCGGTCTGGCTGCCGGACTGGACCGGGCCACCTCGGGGGAAGTCTATCTGAAGGGACACGCACTGCACCAGCTAGATGAGGACAGCCTGGCGGTGATACGCAACCGTCATATCGGCTTCATCTTTCAATCCTTCCAGCTTATTCCCACGCTTACGGCCCTGGAAAATGTCATGGTACCGGTGGAATTGCGCGGTATTCCGTATGAGGACGTCGCCGGCGAGGCGCGACGGCTGCTGGCTGAAGTGGGATTGGAACAACGCACCGACCACTATCCCGCTCAGCTTTCCGGCGGCGAACAGCAGCGCGTGGGTATCGCCCGGGCCTTCATCCACAAGCCGGATATCCTTTTTGCCGATGAACCGACCGGCAATCTTGACTCCGATACCGGCGAGCAGGTCGAGGAAATCCTGTTTGACCTGAATCGCAAGGAGGGCACTACCCTGGTGATCGTCACCCATGACCCGGATCTGGCCGGGCGCTGTGACCGGGTCATCCGGCTCAAGGGAGGAACTATAGCCTCCGATACCGGTCTGCCATCCACAATGACCCGACCGGACGAGCTGGCGTCGGAACCCCCTCATACGGTATCCTCATGAAATGAACATGGCAGCCTCTGGCTGACACACAGGAGCATGATCAAAACCTGCCATGTGAATTCATTCTGACATTATAAATCGAAACATTTAAACAGATGAAATGTCCATGACCGTTGCCCGGTCACACAGGAGCATGATTAAAAGTGTCATGGACATTCTATGTGACCTAATAAATCTTAAAATTTAAACACATGAAATGAACATGGCAGCCTCCGGTTGACACACAGGAGCATGATCATATCCTGCCATGTGAATTCATTCTGACCTTATTAATCCATAATTGATTTGAACAGATGAAAGCGAGACTTCTGAATAAAGGGCAGGCTCATAAAAAGGGCACCCCCACTAATACAGCATACCCATGACATTTCTGCCTGACATATTCAGCGTCAAGACCGCCTGGCGGGATACGCGTTCGCAGTGGCGGAGTCTTCTGCTGTATTGCGGAGGTATCGTGGCAGGCGTGGCGGCCCTCGTGGCCATCCTTTCCTTTCGGAGCGACGTGCTGATCACGGTGGACGACCAGGCCAGGGAGCTGCTCGGTGCTGACCTCGAAATCAGCCAGACAGAGCCATACGGAGACGAACTGACCGCGTTGATCGATTCCATCGGCGGACAGAAGGCGCGCTCGATCGAGTTCGCCTCCATGGTGCTTTACCGACCTGACACACAAACCGATGATATTACGCAGAATGATATCACGCAGGATCAGACACTGCTCTCACAGATCCGGGCCATAGATGGCGGATTCCCGTTTTACGGTAAAATCAAAACCGATCCGCCCGAAGCAGCCCGGCGATACCAGTCCGACCGTGCGGCACTGGTCGACCGTCCCGTCATGAAACAGCTCGGACTGCGGGTCGGCGATTCGGTGCGCGTCGGTTCCGAGTGGCTGCCGATTTCGGGCACGATCCTTGAAGTACCCGGCGAGTCGGCAGCCTTCTCCCTTGTCGGTCCGCGCGTGATTGTTCCCTGGGACGTGGTTGACGGCAGCGGCCTGCTGGATCGCGGAAGCCTCGTACAATACAAGACCTGGTTTCTGCTGGATGCGGGCCCGGACCGCACGCTGACCGAAGCCGATATTGAAGCCCTGGCCACACGTGTACGTGAAACAGCCCCGGAGCGACGTCTGACTGCAGCCACGGTGGCTTCACGCAAGGAAGATTTTGCTCAAGTTGTAAATCTGCTTACCAGATTTCTTGGTATGGTCGGATTTATCGCTCTGATGCTGGGAGCATTGGGTGTAGCCAGTGCCGTGTACGTATATATTAAACGCAAAAGCGGAACCGTGGCGACATTGCGTTGCCTGGGAGCATCCTCCCGGCAGACGCTTCACATTTTTGGGCTGCAGGTGGCCGGACTTGGGCTGGTGGGTGCGTTCGCCGGTTCGGTACTGGGTCTGGTGGTCCAGCGCATCCTGCCCCTGCTTTTTGCCGATTTTCTTCCTTTTGAACTGATCCAGCAGATATCGCTTCCGGCCCTGCTGCTCGGATTCGGTACGGGTGTGGTGGTCAGCTTTGCCCTGGCCGTGCTTCCACTCATGAGTATCAATGCCATACCACCACTGCTTACCATACGATCCATGGATTTTTCCCCGCTTGCCCACGTCTCGATGCGTGTCAAGGTGGCGGTTTCCGTGGCCATTATGGTGATGCTGACGGTGCTGCTGGCTGTGCTACTGCAGAGTCTGCTGGCAGCCGCGATTTTCATCGCGGGTATTATCGCATCCGTCCTCATACTGCTGGCTACGTCCATGCTGCTGGTGCGCCTGGCGCGGGCGCTGCGCCTCAAGTCGCTCTCTTATGTCTGGAGGCAGGGGATAGCCAATCTGTTCCGGCCGAACAACCAGACCGCGGTGCTGGTAACCACCCTGGGCATGGGGATGCTGCTGATCGGCTCCATGTATCTTTCACAGGAGATGATCCTGCAACGCATCGATCTGCAGACCGGTGAGCATCAGCCGAACCTGATATTTTATGACATCCAGGTGGATCAACAGGAGGATGTTGCCGGCATCGCCCGTGACAACGGCGCGAGGATCATCGAAAACATTCCGATCGTGTCTATGCGCCTCACACATGTCAATGACCGTTCCATACGGGACATTCGGCGTGACACTGCCCGGACTTCAAGCACCTGGGCGCTCACCCGAGATTACCGTGTGACCTACCGTGAGGACCTTAACGACGCCGAAACCATTCGCGAGGGCACATGGGTCGGCCGGTCGGAGGAGATCGGATCGGGAGTCGAGGTGCCGGTATCGCTCGAACAACGGCTTGCCGAAGACCTGAATGCAGGGCTGGATGACCGGATGACCTTTGACGTGCAGGGGGTGCCCATCGAGACGCGCGTGGCGTCCATCCGCGAGGTGGATTTCCAGCGGCCTCAACCCAATTTTTTCCTGCTCTTCCCGGCGGGGGTACTGGAGCCGGCCCCGCAGTTCCATGCCATGACCATGCGCGTGCCCGACAGGGAAACTACGGCAGAAGTGCAACAGGCGGTGGTCCGCGCCCATCCGAATGTTTCAGCCATCGATGTGGGGCTCATCCTGGAAAGTGTGCAAACCTTCCTGGATAAAGTGGCCATGGCTGTGCAATTCATGGCCCTTTTCAGCATCATCACCGGGCTCATTGTCCTGGCCAGCGCGTTGGCCATCAGCCGCTTTCAGCGGATACGCGAATCGGTGCTGCTGCGCACGCTTGGAGCGTCGCGTCGGCAGATCACCGGCATACAGTTCGTGGAATACCTTTGGCTGGGTTCGCTGGCCTGCCTGACAGGCCTGCTTCTTGCCTTTGTCGCAGGATGGCTGCTGGCCTGGTTTTACTTTGACCTGGTGTTCGTCCCGAACGTGCCGGCACTGGCGGCCGCATTCTTCATCGTGGTGGGACTCACCCTGGCCGTTGGCTTCCTGAATTTCCGGGGGATTCTGCGCAGCAAGCCGCTGGAAGTGCTGCGGGCAGAAGGATAAACACGTTTTACCGGCATCCGACAACCTGCCTGCCGGCCAATAGGTATCCATTATCACTGCTTTTCCACCTTTCACCAATTTTACTGAACCATGATAAACTGGAAATTGAGGGCAAAATGGTTTGTTGCCGGTACGGCGACGGCATCGCTGCTTTTACTGGGCGTAAACAGCTACTGGACAGGGATGGATGATGACCGTCCGTTCGACATCCAGGACATCGAACACGCCCAGAAACTCATGGGACTTTCGTTTAACGAGGCACAGCGCGACTCCATGATGGACGGACTGTACACCAACCTGCAGATGTACGAGGCGCTGCGTGACGTGGACCTGCCCAACGACGTGGCTCCGGCTCTTCAGCTGAACCTGCTGACGGCCGGCCGCCTGCCGGAGGAGCAGCAGCATCCGGTCGACTGGATGTGGCCCGAATCGGTGATGCTGCCTGACAATCTCGATGAGTTGGCGTTTTATCCCATCGAAAAACTGGCGGTTCTCATTCGCGAACGCAAAATTTCGTCGCTTGAACTCACCGAGCTCTATCTGGACCGCATCGAACGGTACGACGGGCAGCTCAAGACCGTGGTGACGCTCACCGCCGATCTGGCGCGACGCCAGGCAAGGCAGGCCGATCAAGAGCTCGCCCGCGGCATCTATAGGGGTCCGCTGCACGGAATCCCTTATGGAACCAAGGACTTGCTCGCGCTTGAAGGATATCCGGTCACCTGGGGTTCGGCCATTTACAAGGGCCAGGTTGCCGGGGAAACCGCAACGGTTATCCAGAAACTGGAAGAAGCCGGGGCGGTGCATCTGGCCAAATTGTCACTGGGTGAACTGGCCTGGGGGGATGTCTGGTTCGGGGGCATGACACGCACCCCCTGGAACCCCGACTTCGGCAGCAGCGGATCGAGTGCCGGGCCGGCTTCGGCCACCGCGGCCGGGCTCGTTGCTTTTACCATTGGCTCGGAGACGCTCGGTTCGATTGTCTCACCTTCTACGCGCAACGGGGTAACCGGACTGCGTCCGACCTATGACAGGGTCAGCCGCCACGGAGCTATGGCCCTGAGCTGGAGCATGGACAAGCTGGGACCGATTACACGCTCGGCCCACGATGCCGCGCTGGTTTTTTCGGCCATCCACGGTCCGCTAGAAAGCGGGCTGGAAATGGGTTCGCAAGCCTCCCTTGACGATCCCGGTGACACCGTTTCGGGCGTGAGCCGCATCCACCAGGAAACAGGGGTTTATGATCTGCCTTTCAATTACGATCCTGTATTTGATTTCGAAAACCAGAAAATCGGTTACGTCGAATCGGCTTTTGAATCGGAGCATGGCTATGAAGAGTACGATCGGGAGGTGCTTCGGGTGCTGGAATCACTGGGTGCCGAGTTGGTGCCCATTGAGCTGCCGGACCTGCCGGCGGCGGCGTTGCGGTTCATTCTCAGCGTAGAGGCAGCCGCGGCGTTCGATGAGCTGACGCGGACGGGCCGCGATACCCTGATGGTCCGACAGATCAAGAATGCCTGGCCCAATGTCTTCCGCACCGCCCGATTTGTACCGGCGGTGGAATACGTGCAGGCCAACCGGATCCGGACACTGCTGATGGAGCAGATGGAAGAGGCGATCCGGGATGTGGATGTCTATGTCTCGCCGTCGTTTATTGGGAACAACTTGCTGATCACCAATCTGACCGGCCATCCTTCCGTAGCCGTCCCGACGGGTTTTGATCACGAGGTGGGATTGCCGGCCAGTATCACGTTTAACGGTCATCTGTTTGATGAGGCCCGGGTGCTGGCCCTTGCGCGGGCCTATCAGTCGGTGACGGATCATCATCGGCAAATCCCGGAGGGTTTTCTTGATCGGGAGGGACCGGAAAGGCGTGAGTGAGCTGCAGCATGATCACATCGTAGATGGCATGGGCGGTCATGGCTGCGATCAGGCCCGCCCATTCATACACCAGTCCCAGTCCGACACTCAGGGCGAACATCGCAGCTCCGAAACCGATATGCCACAGGGATTTGAATTTGAAATACCCGTGCATGCCTACAAAGATGAGCGAGGTGAGCCAGATACCCAGCACCGGTTGCATGGCGCCGCGGAAAAGCAGTTCCTCCCCGGCCCCGGCAAAAAAGGAGATTTGGATGCGGTCGAAAGGTGAAAACCGCATCTGCATGACCAGCTCTACGATGGCGTAATCTTTCAGGATGCGGGTAACCGGTGTCCGCCAGATCACCAGCGAAATAAATCCGGCCGCCAATACGCCGAACGCGGCGCCGGCCGCCAGTTGGGTCGGCCAGTCGAAGCCGTGCTCGAACAGGGCCGGCAGGCCATCCTCATGGAAATAGTGCAGGATGACCAGCGACAGCGATACGTAGATCAGTGCCGATGCCAGGGACAGGAACAGCAATGAGGGTCGGAATGCCATCTGATCCGTTGTTTTGTTCGGTTTTGTCACTATTTTTGGTGTCCGGAGCGTGAGGGCGTCCGAAGTGCCAGGGTGTCCAGATCGTGAGGGCGTCCGAAGTGCCAGGATGTGCGGATTGCCAGGTTGGCAGAGTATCCGGAGTACCCGTCCGCCTTTTGGCCAGTTCGCATGTCCGCGGCACAGCCTGAACGCTCACGGATGGACACGTTACAAAAAATACGGGAATAAATGATCCGCATCAGGGAAATACATCCGGATGATGCCCCGAAGCTGGTTGCCTTGATGGAACAGCTGGACCGGGAGACGGATTTCCTTCTTTATGAGGAAGGGGAGCGGCCTGCGGATGTGGAAACATGGCGTGACAGGATCGAAAACCTGGATCCGCTTGAAAACGGAACATTCCTGGTCGCTGAATGGATCGGTCTCGAAGATGGATCCGGTGAAGAAGAACCGGAAAGGACGCCGGGTGAACTGGCCGGCTACCTGGAAGTGCGCCGGATGCCCTGGGTCCGCGTGCGGCATCGTGCATACCTGGTCATTGGCATACGGAAATCATACGCCGGGATGGGCTTGGGCACCCGTCTGATGAAGGCGCTGGAAACCTGGGCGCGGAGGCTCGGGATACGGCGACTGTATTTGACAACGATCGGGGAGAACAGGGCGGCGGTGGGCCTGTACCGGAAAATGGGCTACGAAATCGAGGGCCGGCATCCGGCATCCATGTGCATCAGAGGGCGCTATGTCGATGAATTGACGATGGGGAAATGGCTTGATTGATCCGGGCTGGTGTCGGCCGGCAGTGAGATGGCCCCGATTGACATTCTTGTTCGTAGCATATCTGATGAAGTACTTCGCGTGAAGACTTTTTAAACTGATTTAAAAAAAAGTTTTGTTTTTGCCGGCCATGTGCCTATGTTTACGATACCTTGAAGAGGTGCAGTTGTCAGGTAACTGTCGCGAGGTGTCGTATGCTGCTGAAAAGCAGTTTTACCAATGACCGACAGCCAGGGGACAATCTGCCGAAGCATTCCGGGAAAGCGGCTTTCCGGCGTGTTGGGACTTCGGGTTGAATCCCGGGTACTGTCACCCAATTTCCTGAAGAAGTTGGATGTGGAGCGCTCCAGGCCTTTTCTCAAGCCGGACCCTGGAGCACTTCCCTTCCTTCCAGCAGGTCCGGTGCCGGTTATCCCGCCCTTCCGGGTGCGGCTGCAACGCTCGGCTTATGGGTTCTTTTTCCTACCCCTGGTCGCAGACCAGCCGCCTTTGACATTGTGATGTGAATACCGGTTGCAAACCTGCTTCAATCCCCGATCTTGTTAGCACCGGTACAGCGATCGCCGGGCAGTTCCTGTGAGGAAGGCCCGGTGGTCGCACTTCATTGATATGGATAGAATCCGGTCGACCGGCCAAGATTCACCGTAGATCGAAGCTTTGAGGGGAGCTGAAGATCGGGTGGTGCTCCGGCGACCGGATTTTTCCATTTTCCGAAGCGTCACATGTCTCTTATTATTCCCTAAAACATGTTCTTTATTATCATCCTGAATAACCTGAAGAGGTGCAAACGTCAGGCAGCCATCACGAGGTGCCGGGTTCGGAGCCAATAGTACCGAACGACCGAAGACCGGTGGTCAGGGGACGTTTTTGCCGAAGTGCTGCGGGACGCCGGTGTCTCGTCGCGCTGGGACCAGTGGCTGAATCCCTGGGACTGTCACGAAAGTTCAAAGAGCTTGTTGTGGAGAGCTTTAGGAAGTGAATCCCATCCCTGGAAAGCGATTCGCCCTCCGCCCGCCTCTACGAAATCGCCTGGTGATACCGACAGTGCCCATTGACCAACGGGTTGTTCATCCAACAGAACCGAAAACCTGCGTATCTCACATTACCATCGTATCCTTTATGATCAACATTGCTTTACTGGGCAGTGGAAAAACCGGCAGCCTTGTCGTTGAACTGGCCCGGGAAGATCCTGGACTGTCGGTCACCGTGTTCAATCGCCGGAATCTGCCGGACAGCCCGGCTTTGAGCTGCCGTGATGCGATCATAAGTTTTCTGCCGGAGGATGCATTTCTTGAATACATTCCCCTGCTGATAGAGTCGCGACGGCCTGTGATTACCGGACCCACGATCATCCCGCTCTCACTGCGCTTGACCAGGCGCACCTGATCGGCATGGCGGACGTGACCGCTTTGCAAAGCGGCTGGAAATGGAGGGATGCAGCTGGGGTCATGCCAGCAACTTCAGCCTCGGTATGCATCTGGTTCGCGAAATGATCCGGGTCCTGGGCATGGCCGGCATTTTATATGACCAGTTTACCTTTTCCATTCACGAAACGCATCACAAGCATAAAAAGGATGCACCCAGTGGCACGGCGCTGGCCTGGGAACGCTGGCTAGGTCAGCCGGCAAACATTACATCGGAACGCACCGGTGACGTGATCGGTGATCACAGCCTGATCCTCGATACCCCGTACGAGCAGCTCCGGATCACCCATTCGGCATCAGACCGCAAATTGTTCGCTTCCGGCGCCCTGTGGGCGGTGAGCCAGGTGCTGAACGGTAATGTGATCCATGGGCCCGGACTCTACGATATAGAGCAGTTCGCGCGTCAGGTTATCCGAAAAATTCCTTCCTGATCCGCGAAGACACTCCAACATTCAACCCGAAAATTCATAACTATGCAACGCAAAGATTCATAACTATGCAACGCAAAGATCCATAACTATGCAACGCAAAGATCTCAACAATCCTTTGTGGACTGCACTCATCACCCCGCTAACCTCATCCGGCCAACCCGACCTGTCCGGTCTTGAAGGCCTGATTCGGGAACAGGAGAAAGCCGGCAACGGGGTGGAATGTTCGTATGGGCGCCGATTCCCGATCCATGGCGTACCATGGGGGCAGTCCGGTTCGCCGAATGGTTGTTGGATGAGGCCGGGGTGCTGGTCACTCCGGGTACGGGATTCGGAGCGGCTGGAGAGGGATTTGTAAGAATGAGCCTGGTCGAAAATACACATCGTATCCGGCAGGCCGTACGACAGATCGGTCGTGCACTTAAAGCATGAGCGGTTATTAGTCGCGAATGCTATTTACACCGTGTATGGCCTTCGATTCCAGGGTGCATCACGTTCCGTTTACGGTGTGTTACGCCGTTTGAAATACGCATCAGAAAGTACTTGACGAAACGGAATGGATTGGTTAACTTATATAGATAATTATATACGTAAACATCTGATCGGAACCGTATCTACCAAAAACCATATCCAACCGGAACAGTATCCAACCTGGTTCATATCAACTCGATAAATTCACCCTGTTTTTTTCAACCCCTAAAACTGTAAAGACCTATGCCTTTGTATGAATACCGTTGCCGCGATTGCGGCGAAGTTGTTGAATTCCGCTCTTCCATGGACCGAAAACAGGAGATGGCAGCGGCGCTGCGATGCGAATCATGCGGATCGGATCAATTAACGCAGGTCTTCGGCGGCATTGCCCTCACCGGCGAAAGCAAATCAGGCGGATCGAACCCGCCACCACCTTCTGGAGGAGGCTGCCCGGGCGGCATGTGCAATCTGCAATAACAGGTGCCAAGATATCGCCCAACCACTCATCGCCCAACCACTCATCGCCCAACCGCTCATCGCCCAGCCGCCCCTCGTCTAAAATCGACTGTTGTGAAAAAAATCCTTTTTTTCGTGCTCCTTTCGGTGTTTCTCGCCGGTGGGTGCAGCACCTTCCAAAACCTTGTCGGTTACGAAGAGCCGGACATCCGCTACACCGACGTGAGCATCGAGCGCCTTTCCCTGGATGACATCGACCTCAAATTCCACTTCGAGATCGACAATCCCAACCGGGTGAGCGTGACACTGGAAGAATATGCCTACAGCCTGCTCATCAACGATACCGGTTTCCTGTCCGGCACGCACCGTGAACGGCTCGAAATCGAATCCAGAGGTGTGGGCACCGTGGCGCTACCGCTGACCCTCACTTTCCGCGACATCCAGGAATCGGTTTCCTCGGTGGCGCAGGCCGACAGCTTCCGCTATACTCTCAAGACCGAGATCGGGGTGGATATCCCCGTTCAGGGCAAGATCATGATTCCGGTGGAAGTGGAAGGCACCCTTCCCCGGCTGCGCATGCCGCAGGTTGCATTCTCAGGCTTTGACGTGCACAACCTGTCCCTGTCCGGGGTGGATATGACCCTCACCCTCAACGTCAGCAATCCCAATCCAATGGACATGAAGCTCTCGGATCTCAACCTGGAGGCAATGATCAGCGGAAACGACCTGGCCGACCTTCAGGTCGGCGATATGGCCGTTGCCTCGGGAGAGAACATCGAGGTACCCGTGCGTTTTACCATGGGGCTGGGTGGACTTGGCAGCACCCTCATTGACATTCTGCGCGGAAACCAGCGATTTGAATACGAAATCACCGGTGAAGGCCTTGTGGGGCTGGACCATCCGGCTTTCCGCGACATGAAACGATTGCCATTCAACCTGACCGGCGACTATCGTATCGGCAATTGACCGGCTACACCAGCGCTGACCATTTTACTGCCGACCGTTCTTGCTGATTATACCAGAGCTGGTTATGCGTATTTATGCCAGAGCCGGTTCAGATGCAAACAGCGCATCCAGCCGGACCCGCTCGGCCAAGACGGCCTCTGCCAGTGACGCCAGATTCTCTTCGCCGTATGCTTCTCCGGCGGCGATTTCCGCACAGTAGTCCATGCTTTCAATCAGATTGTTGCGCAGGGTGCGGATGCGTTTGACACCTTTCGGGTCGTCAGGATCGGTAATCGTTATTTGCTGGGCAATGTAGTCCACGTACATGGCCATCTCCTTGGCGAACATGTGCGTCCGGTGCGCGGGCACCAGCGACGGACCGCGGGCGTAGATATGATCCACCATCTCACGCAAGG
>JAWOCT010000136.1:0-19738 GCA_046483675.1 Cyclonatronaceae bacterium | reverse complement strand
GTCAGCCGAAGCGTGACCGCAACCATTCATTTGTCACCGATGCCCTGTTCAATCCGGGTTTCAGCGGTGGTGTAGTCGTGGCTATCAACGGGGGTGTACCGGCCTTCGAGTGGATGGGCATAGCGCGTTCCACGGGGGCTTCAAGGGAATGGTTCATGGTACCCGATGAGGATGAAGCCGTCGAACACATTCCTCATTTGCCCTATGAGGAACGCATCTATGTTGAACAAAAGGCTAAAATCCACTACGGGATCACCCATATTATTTCCAGTACACAAATCCGGAATATGCTGGAAGAGCATGCGATCCTATTGCTGGGACAGGGATATAATATCATTCCCCTGATTCAGGATGAAGAATAAGTCTGCAGGAATGACATTATCCGGCAAGCTTGCTAATCTAATACCTTTAGCGGAACAGGGACCGGATTTCTTCCACGGTGAGTGAACGCACGGTCTGTTTCCCCAGGGGATCATGAAAAGGATCCTCGCATGAAAAGAGCTGATCGACCAGTGCCTCCATCTCCTCTTCCGACAGCTTTTTCCCTCTTGGAATGGCCGCCTTGTTGGCTATGGCCAGAGCAACTCGCTGCTTTTCGGTAAGTGAGAGGGACCTGGACATCATTTTATACTGTTCCATGATCGATTCCAGAATATGCTGTTCGTTGTCCAGGCGGATATCTGAGGGAACGCCCAGGATCATGGCCGAGTTTCCGCTGAGCAGCTGGACATTGAACCCCATGCGTGTAATGACGGGATGAAGTTCCTCCAGCAGACTGAAATCACTGGCGGAGAAGTTGATGGTCTTGGGAAAAAGCAACTGCTGCGTACTTGGAAGTCCACTTTCTGCTTCACTGAGCACCTTTTCATAGATAATGCGCTTGTGGGCGGCATGCTGGTCCATAAAAAACATGCCGTTCCGCGTCTGCGAGATGATGAACTGGTTATGCAACTGACTGAACAGGCGGTCCCGGTAGCCAACAGCGACTTTGCCGGAAATATTGCGCCCGCTGCCTGTTATCAAGTCCGGAATACCGGACGAATCCACTGCAGAACCTCTTGCTTCTGTACCGTATCCCTCCCCGGCCGGTCTTCTCCCTGTATCATGCGAATCGTGGTGTCGATCATCTCTATCCCCGTACATCCGGGATGCCGCATCCCAAGGCACGCCACCTGGTTTGCTGAAGTTGGAAGTCGCATAGCCGACTCTACTTTCTGACCTTCCTTGTGCAAATCCGTAATCACCGAACCGGTCCTGGTACTTTTTATTCACTGGTGGAAGATCACTTTCACCCGGATCCCAAACAGGCACTTTCATGTGATCATTCAGCGCTTTCTTCACTACGGAACGGGTAAATGTGGATATGGTCCGCTCATCCTCAAACTTGATTTCCTGCTTGGTTGGATGAACATTCACATCCACAAATTCCGGATTTACTTCATAATACAAAGCGTAAAATGGGAATTCATTTTGCATAATCCAGTCGCGATATATCTCCTGAATTATATAGTTAAGATGCCGATGAAAAAAAGGACGTTTATTGATAAAGAGAAACTGCTCGCCCCGGGTTTTCCTGGCCAGTTTAGGATCGGACAGCAGTCCGTGGATGCGCACCATGCTGGTGGACTCGGCCATCGGGATCAGACTGGCCTTGTAAGATTTGCCAAAAAGGTCCGAAACCCGGGTCTCCAGGTCTTTGGGATGAAGCCGATAAACCATTTCCCCGTCGGAATCCAGATCAAAAGCAATCCCGGGCCAGGCAAGTGCTGCCTGATGCACGGCAAGCAGGATGTGTCTGAATTCGGTGGCATCGGTCTTCAGGAAAGCTCTTCGTGCGGGAACGTTGTAAAACAGGTTTCGCACACTGACCGTCGTCCCGTTGTCGGAAGGAGCCGGACGCAGGCCGCTCGCTTCTCCCCCGAGGACCTCGTATTCCACACCCGATTCATCTTCCACTCTTTTAGAGGTCACCGTCACCTGTGCTACCGATGCGATTGATGCCATGGCTTCACCACGAAACCCAAGTGTTCGGATGTTCTGAAGGTCTTTGATGGATGACAGTTTCGAGGTCGCATGACGCAGAAAACAAAGCGAAAGGTCATCGCCGGACATTCCGCAGCCATTATCGCGGACTTGTATGAGCGTGCGCCCGGCATTTTGCAGCGAAATGGAGATGTGGTCGGCCCCGGCATCGATGGCATTGTCCAGCAGCTCCTTGACGACCGAAGCCGGGCGTTGTACAACTTCACCAGCCGCAATTTTATTGGAGATTTCCGGCGGCAGGATTCGGATCAATGTAGAATGTTCGCCTGGTGGTGTCAAAACGGGATGTAAATTCTTGCAGTCGGAATATTGCGGTTATTCGGAATGATACTGGAAGTTTCTGGGTGCAGGTGGATCAGGAGATGGAAGTAATGATCCAGAGCACCAGAAACAACAGCAGTGCATAGAGGAGGATTGACCCCGCAGTGCCCCGTCGTGAGATACGGCGGAATTTAATGCGTTGAGATTGCAAGGGGCGTGGTTTGTAATACCGGTACTGATATTCAAATCTTTTGTGCTGGGGCCTTTTGCCCATCAGAGGTGAAAGCATTGTTCAGTCCGTAGTCTCCGTAATGTGATTTTGGTGCGACAGGTTCGATAACGTCCACACAGGCCGGGTTATTCCCTGTCATCATTCATGGCCAAGCTTGGTCGCAGGATCATCATACCTTGACGCAAAAAGTATTCATGCATTGGCACAGCGTGTGCATAAAATATACTAATATTCCGGCGGAACGGGAATCATACGGTGTTGTAATTTTGTTAAATTGTTTCAAGACAATTTGCTGCCGGCATTTCATCCACGTATTCGTGCGTCTGATCACTTTAACACACAAAACAAGCAGTTAGTCCTTTTCTTATGGAAAATTTCGAGAAAATTGTAACGCCAGATTACGGAAAACAAATACAATTGAACCGGAATGCGACACTTGATGTTCCTGATAATCCGATCATTCCCTTTATCGAAGGAGATGGGATCGGGACGGACATCAGCCCGGTAATGATACATGTAGTTGACAGCGCTGTAGAAAAAGCCTATTCCGGCCAAAAACAAATCACCTGGATGGAAATCTATGCAGGTGAAAAAGCACTTAAGCATTACGGTGGCGACACCTGGCTCCCCGATGACACCCTTGAGGCGATCAAGAAATACCGAGTTGCCATCAAGGGTCCGCTTACCACCCCCGTCGGGGAAGGAATACGAAGCCTTAACGTCGCACTGCGTCAGTTGCTCGATCTGTACGCCTGTGTGCGTCCCGTTCGATACTACAAGGGCACACCGAGTCCCGTCCGGCAGCCGGAACTCACCGATATGGTCATTTTCCGTGAAAATACCGAGGACATCTATGCCGGAATTGAATATCAAAACGGTACACCCGAAGCCGACAAAGTGAAGAAATTCCTGATTGACGAGATGAAGGTGACCAACATTCGATTTCCCAACAGCTCATCCATCGGAATCAAGCCGGTCTCAGAAGAAGGCAGTAAACGTCTTATCCGTTCTGCAATAGCTTATGCCATCGAAAACGGTCTCAAAAGCGTCACTCTGGTTCACAAGGGCAACATCATGAAATTCACAGAAGGCAGTTTCAAGAATTGGGGATATGAACTGGCAAAGGACGAATTCGGTGCAAAGGAAATAGACGGGGGGCCCTGGTGTGAGCTTCCCAATGGAATAGTCGTGAAAGATGTTATTGCAGATGCCTTTTTACAACAAATCCTAACCCGTCCAGCCGAATATGATGTAATTGCCACACTGAATCTGAACGGTGATTACATTTCCGATGCCCTGGCTGCCTGTGTGGGCGGAATCGGTATTGCACCGGGTGCCAATATCAACTTTCAGAGCGGTTATGCCTTATTCGAAGCTACGCACGGAACAGCGCCGAAATACGCCGGCAAGGATGTGGTCAACCCCGGCTCACTTATCCTGTCTGCCGTAATGATGCTGGACCATCTGGGCTGGTCCGAAGCCGCACGGCTTATTGAAAACGGAATGGAAGAAGCAATCAGCAAGAAGGAGGTGACATATGATTTCGAGCGGCAAATGGAAGATGCTACACTCCTGAAAACATCGGAATTCGGGGAGAAGATCATCGCATACATGTCCTGATCCTGATTCTGATCCTGATATGCGAATATACAGCGTAGCGCGGACCTCTGTTTACGGACGGCGGTCCGGAATTCGTCATAACGCATCTTTCATAACGGACCGAATAGCGGCGTCAATCGCTTCCATTTCATAACCGTGCCGGATATAGTATCGTACCTTACCTTTGGCCTCGAAATGAAACTCGCTGTCAGAATAGGGTATATCACTTGCCGTCTCTGAACCATCGAGTGCAAGAAGCACCAGCAGAGCTTCCTTCCTGCGCTCAGAATCGTCGGGGTTTGTGCGTTCGGGAAAAGAATCATCGTCTTCCATCAATGCCAGGATCCGGTTTGTGAACGCCGCTTCCTTCTGTTGCCCGAGGGCAAGGAGAGCGATGGTTCGGGCATCGTCATAATCAGCTGCCAGCGCCGAGGCGGTGACATAAACCGAGTCCCCGGTGATACGGACCGGCGAAGCGGCATCATACCAGGCAGGTGCGGTGACGGGCTCTTCCGGTTCCTCCACGACCTCCCTGTCTTCCACGCTTTCCGGTTCTTCTTCAGCAAGATCACCGGGCAGGCTGCATGCCGGAACATAAAAAAACATGCAGCAACAAAGAATCAGGCCGGACGTGAGTCGGAACATTGAGGAAGCAGATTGCATATTATCTTCTTTGTGGATTTAGAATGAAATTAAACAGTTCGTGAAAGATGGGAATGCTCCGATCACAAATGGATAACTATGGCGATTTCTTCCGGGCCACGCCTGACATGCAGCGTCACTTCTCCCCTTTCGGCTTCAGCCTGCCATAAGCGTACAAAATCCTGCAGTGTATCCGGTGTTTGGTTTCCGATACGGGTCACCACGTCTTCCTGCTGCAGACCCGCCCTGTCAGCAGCACGGCCTGATTCAACATGGATAACAACCAATTCCAGCGTCGACAGTTCCTCAAATCCCACCAGTTCAGCCAGTGTGAACCCTGCGTCGAAAGTCTCCTGCGGGACAGCTGTTTCGCTGTCATTATCAAATTCCATGCGCGGAGGCGGAGCAGTTGCAGCGGTTGCCCATTCGTGAATGGCCGGATCGTCCATTCCCATAAGCGGAAATTGAACTTTTGTACTTTGTTGGTCCCGCCACAAAGTGAGCGCGACCTCATCACCCGGTCGCATCATGGCGATGCGTTCCTGCAAGCGGTTGGCCGCATCCACAGGGTATCCATTCACACTTAGAATGACATCTCCCTTTTTTAAGCCTCCATTATCCGCGCTGCCACCGGGCACCAGGCTTCGTACTTCGACCCCAGTGACGTGCTCGAGGCCTGCACTGAGCGCTTGCTGATGATCAATGGATGCAATTTCCACCCCAAGAAAGGCGCGTTGAACCGTTCCGAATTCAATCATATCCTGTCCGATTTTCATGGCCATGTTAACCGGAACGGCAAATCCATAGCCCTGGTAGGTTCCACTTTCGGAGGCAATAGCAGTGTTGATGCCGACCAGCTCCCCCCGGGTGTTGACCAGAGCGCCCCCGCTGTTACCCCGGTTGATGGCGGCATCGGTCTGGATGAAGCTTTCAATCCGCATACGATCGGTTATGATATCGACGTCCCTTCCGGTTGCGCTGACGATACCGGCCGTAACAGTGGAACGCAGACGGAACGGATTACCCACAGCCATTACCCAGTCTCCTATGCGAACGTAATCAGAATTGCCAATGACGATCGGAGTGGCATCGGTCGCTTCGATCTTGATTACCGCCAAGTCGGTCGAAGGGTCCGTCCCGACCACCCTGCCGCGGTAGTCCTTGCGGTCATGGGTAATTACCCGGATCCGTTCCCCGGCTCCATCGATGACATGATGATTGGTCAGGATATAACCATCGCTGGAGATCATTACTCCCGAGCCGATGCTTTGCGCCCTGCGACGCGGAAGGAAACGGTCCCAGAACTGATTTTCAAAATTATGGAGCTCGTCATCCGGCAACGCCTGTTGCATATCCAGTTCCGTTTCTATATAGACCACAGCCGGGATGACCATATCAGCGATATCCGTAAAAGCATGGCTAACTGAATCCGGGAAGCGGTCACCTGAGGTATCGGGTGGATGGGTACTGCGAGAAATGTCCGTGTATCGCACCTCGACCCTCTCGGGGGGCAGCCAGGACCCTCTCGTGATCATGAGGAGCACTCCCAGCAGCATGCCGGATAGCAGGATCAACAGGCCCGTGAGCAGTTTTTGATGTAAAAGCATGCCGGATCAAAGTATTTGTTGAAATATGGCGTCGGACCTGCGTTCCCTGATGCCCTCCAGATGGAACTGAAAATAAGCATCCAGGTGATGGATCAGGTTTCTGACATCGCTTGACGGAAACGCGGTGGTAAGCAGCATGAATTTCCTGCCTTCGGCTATATAACGAAGATAATCGTGCTGGGATTTTGTCAGCCCGAAAGATAAACCGCCGTCAGCTAACCGGGCAATACTGCCGCTTTCCACGTTCAGGTAACACGCGAACGGGGTATTCGGTTCATTTTCGCAACTGCTATCAGAAACAGATTGACCGGGGGATTCATCCACTTCCCAGGCGATACCGATGCCGGCCAGTTGTGCCAGGCGGAATTGAATATAGGGAAAAAGGTACCGCGTGTTGGAAGAGGTATCATGAAGCCATCCCAGAAAATCTCTCAAAAACGAGGAAATTTCCGGCATTGGCTCGAATTCATGGCATAGCTGTTCGCAAAATTCGAGGGTTACGAGTCCCAGGGCCATTTTTTCAATGTGCTGGTGAATGCGCCAGGTTGGTCTGTTCTGAGCTGCTTCACTCAGGTTCTGAACATCCCTAGTGGTTTTGTAGTAGTAGGTTGTGTCAAGAATAGCTCCGGGCTGAAGGAGTCCGCCGAAACGGTTCTTGCTCCGTCTTGCACCCCGTGCCATAACAGCCAGTTTACCGTGTTTTTCCGTCAGCAACGTAACAATCAGGCTGCTTTCGCTGAATGGAACGGTTTTCAGCACTATGGCGGTGGTATCGGTAATCATGGTGAAACATTCAGAATCGGATCCAGCTCCTGTTTTCAAGCAGCTGAACGAGAGATGGCAAGTATGTCAGGGCCGAGAACAGGGTCAAGCCAATACCTATCACGGCGAGCACCCCGATGGATGTCAGACCCGGATGGTTGGTCAGCAGAAGGCCGGAAAAACCGAGCATGGTGGTAAACGAACCAATGGTAATGTGCTGTCCTGTGCTTTTGAGTACCGCTGACATGCTCTTTTTGCCTTCTTCACGATAGCGGCTGGCGAGGTGCACCCCGTTGTCGTTTCCGATTCCCAGGATGGCCGGCAAGACAACCAGATTGTACATATTGAACGAGAGGCCCATAAGCATCATCGCTCCGAAGGTCCAGCTGAGGCCAATAAGCAATGGGAGCATGGCAATGACCGACCAGCGAAATGAACGGAATCCGATATATACGAGAATGAATATCATGACAAATGTCGCCACCACCATGTAGGGAGTTTCATCACGCATAAGCTCCAGCATTTCCGCAGCCACGATGGAAGTGCTCGCGGCATGATAGGTTTGACCGTCCGGTGTCTGGATCACGCCGATCTCATTTTTAAAGGCGATGGAGTTCCGTCCGTCCGACAATCCAACGGCCGGATACACCATGACGAACCGACCGATTTCTCCGTCACGAGTGAGGAAACGGTTTTTCAGGAATTCAGGAACATCATCCACATTGAGTGGTTCGTTCACACGCGATGCACGCCTGATGATATCGATATACTCTCCGTCTTCATCTCGAAGGAAGGGATCCTGAAGCAATTCCCTGACCTCGGCGATTTTTGCCAGCTTGATCTCCTCTTGCGCCCGGTTGACCGGAAAGCGCTCCTGCAGGGCTTCAACGGCAAGAATCGTACTTTCGGGATTATTCTGCTTTTTTTTACGAAGAGTCTGCAGAATGAGGCGGACCTCTTCGTCCGTGTCCGCCAGGATGTATGCCGGGTTCCTGCGCCCGGATGTTTGATCGATGTCACCTCTCAGATCACGATATTCACGGTATTCTGGAAATTCTGGTTCCAGATTACTGAAATTGTACTCGAAATACAGTTTATCCTTGTTGATCAATACCAGTGCGACGATTACCGTGCCGACGATGAATATTGTCCGGGCAAACGGAAAGGGAGATGCTGTTCCGGATGGAGTGTACGTTTGGTAGAGATTTTTGTTGATCAAAATGAGCCGGAAGCGCTCAAATATGACAATAATAGCCGGCAGGACGAACAGCATGGAGAGATAGGCCAGAACGATGCCCATACCCGATATAAAGCCGAATTCAGAAAATCCGCGGAAATCTGCGGCAATAAGCACGAAAAGGGCCACTGCCGTTGTCGTAGCACTGGTCATGATAGCCGCTCCGGTACTGTCGTAGGTATTGATCAGGGCTTCCCGGACTTTCTCTCCGTTGGATCGTTTCTCCAGGTAGCGTGCATAAAAATGGATTCCGTAATCAATGCCCAACCCGAACAGGATCACAAAAAGTACAGAAGTCATCGTGTTGAGGGTACCGAACACGAAATAGGTAATCGCAAAGGTTATACTTAGGCTCACCAGCAACGGAACGCCGATTACCAGGATCGGAACCGGAAAACGTACGAGATGCTGCCACAAAGAGTGGGTGCGGTGTCGATGATGGCCACGCCGGTAGTTGATGATCAGCTTAATCAGGAAGTAAAGTCCGACCAGCAGGATCACCGCGGTGATCCCCGAACCAAAACTGGTCACCACGTCACTGATGATGGAGTCGAATTCCATGAGGTGCCTTTCCAGCCTTCCGCCGGCTACGGCAACCATATCCTGATTGTATTGTGCTGGATCCATATCTTCGAGGAGTTGTTCAAAAGCCCCGAAGAGGTCCCTCAGATATTTCAGATCGCTTTGGGCCCCGGTAGGATAAAAGCTGAGTACCAGACTGGAGCTGTCCTGGTTCACCGGGTATTCCGAGGGGATGAGCTCATCATACATTTCCTCGAACTTCCGGAGCGTTTCCTCCTCATCCTCCTCGTCTTTCTCCTCGTCATCAAAATCATCCTCGAAATCAATAAAGAAGGGATTTGCTTCAAGACGAGCCTGTTCGAGCCGATTCTCCAGATATTCTATCACCTGATCGATTTCACTTTCGGTCGACAAATAGAGTGCATAGTCTTTGAGTACCTCGACATCACGCCGATACTCGTACCGGTTTACGAAATAATCGTTTCTGCGCTCATCATACAGTGCCATGGCACGGGGAATGAGCGCTTCGGCGAAGGATTTATTGGCTTCGAAATCCGGGGAATTGATCGTAACTTCCAGCGGAGTCTCTCCGCCAACGGAATCACGCAGGCGTTCCAGCGCCTGCACGCTCTCATAATGGTCGGGCAGCAGGCTGGCCATGTCGGTATCGACAACCAGCCTGGTGGCAAAATACGCACCAATGACAGCAACAAGAATGGAAACCAGTAATACAGCGACGGGATAGCAATAATTGATCTGTACGAGAGGCCTGAGCAGGTTGAGTATCGTTCGCATGGAATATACAGGAAAGCGTATTTCGTAACAAAAGGTTAGGGAATTTACAAAAAAAAGCAGAAACTTCGTGACCGTGTACAGCCATCGGCTGCTGTGTTCAAACCGTAAATGAGCTCGTTTCCGTGATTCGGGAATCAACCGTAATACTGTGGCAACAACATCGTTTCTATACGTACGTGGTACCAGCCATACATGATTATCGAATGGTCCGCGCGCAACGTCTGTTACCTCTGACACACCGCAACGCCTGTTACTTCTGGCACTCTGCTGCGACTGGTTCGATTACTCCGGCTGATTCATGTCTCTTGCAGAATCTGACGGAACCGCCGGCTCGATGACAGTACTTACAGATCCGCATTACATCTATTACGGTTAAAAATCCTATGTATTATAGCCTCTGGTTATTCATACTTATCATATTATCCTCCCCCCTGGTCCCCCTGAAGGGCACTGTTCATGGAGCTGATACCGGTGAAAACGGCATGGCCAATCTCTCCGGCAAACCGGATGGCGATCTGCGCCAGACCGGCTGGCAGGATATGTTGCCCCACACTTTGCAGGGATCCCATTATAATGAGTTCTGGAGCTACCATTTTTTCCTTCAGGATGATCTGCATCTGCACCTCACCTTTTCCCTGGCCAATTTCGGCTCGCTGAAAAGTCCGGTGAGCGGAGGAAAGCTGTTCGTTTCCAATTTCAACGGTCAAAATTACAATATCGCCCGGGAATATCCCCTGGAATATTTCACGGTTGACGAGGGGCAGCAGAAAATACGGCTTCGTGAAGACCGTGATATCTATCTGTCCGGTGAACTGCCGCATGAACATCATGTCTATTTCCGGACCAGCAAGGATGGCATATCGTACCTTGTTGATCTCGATTTACATGATATCCACCCCGGTTACACCGGGGGTGACGGCATCTTCCGACTGGGTGAAGATGACATGGGAATTTTTATTCACATACCGCGTGCATCGGTGAGCGGGGTTGTCGCTATCAATGAAGACACTTTGCAGGTCAGCGGTACGGCCTATATGGACCATACCTTCCAGACGGACCTTACGTCCAAGGTCTTCGACATGGGTTTTCGGCACATTTCACATGCCGGTGACGGATTCCAGGTTGGATATTACCTGATTCCCAGCCGCCGATCTGGGGATGAGGTAGTCGGTTTCAGTCTTACCCGTAAAAATTCACCCTTAATCCTTGAGGTACCAAGCCAGGTCACGGTCCTGGACTCGGATCGAATCGATGGAAAATCGGTCCCGCGGCACATAGAAATCGTTTATGAATCAGGCAATCGCAGCCTTATCAGCCGGGAATTCGATTTTCAGCATGTTTCCTTCCTTGAAGAAATGGGCGGGATACGACGCAGGCTGGTGCGCAGTTTTTTAGGAGGTGAGGTTATAGAATATGTCGGGACGGGAAAAAAGGACGGCAGCATATCGATAAATTATAATTTTTTCATGGTGCATTGAGCCGTACATTTGCTATACTATAGTCTGCTATGGAGGATAGGGATTTTTCAACTAACGGAAAGCCAAGGGTCAGCTGCCTGATGATCACTGCCAACCGCATGCATTTTGCGGGTCGGGCCGTGAACTGCTTTGAGCAACAAAGCTACCCTAATAAAGAGCTGATCGTCATTGATGACGGTAAGCAGGACTATTCGCCACTCTTCGAGAGGATCGATCCTGCTGACATTACCTACATCAGGATACCGAAGACCTCGGATCTGGTGCTTGGCACCTTGCGAAACATCGCTTTGCAATATGCCACCGGAGACTACCTGGTACAATGGGATGACGACGACTGGTACCATCCCGACCGCATCACAAAACAGGCTGCTTACCTGGACATGGGATATGACGCGTGCTGCCTTTCCGCTTCGCTCATGCACCTGGACAATCCTGAATATTTCTTCCATCCTTACATTGGCTATCTCCCGAAAGGGATTCCTGGGAGCATCATGCACCGGCGAAGCGGGTCGATCCGGTATCCGGAGTACAGGCGGGCCGAGGATACAGTCTATCTCAAGCAGTGGATGAAGCGGCGCTATATTAAACTTCCAGAGCATTTTGCCGGGCTGTTCATCCGTTGTTTTCACGGTACCAACACCTGGGAAGAGGCTCATTTCACCCGCCGCATCCGAAACAGTCCATCCAGCTGGATGCATTACCTGTACCACCGCTTCGTACGTGGTGAAGTGACCGGTCACCCCCGATTCCGCCTTCCCTCCCATATGCAAACAGCTTTCGACCAGTATGTCCGGGATTCACAGAATATGAACCTTTTTTCTACGACTTCATTGCAGGAGACATGAACATTATTTACGTACAGACTTATCCTGTCTATCATGACATGATCGATGAGGAAGAGTTCGCTGAAATCGCCAACCGTGACAAGTGGATGCCCGCGCTGACTTCACAACGGGGGTTTCCTTCTGAATTGTGGGCCGCAGGCCGTCGTCCCCTGACCACGGAATGGCAATATGATACCCTTCCGGCGGTTACCCTCCGCATATTTGAAACGGACAGCACGGATGGAAAAAGTCGTAACCACACATCCAGGGCCCTTGTAGAGGCAGCCAGGGAGTCGGAAGCTTCCCTGTTTGTACTCAAGGGAATGGATGGGGGTATCGGTGTTCAGCTCGCCAGGCAGTATCTTATACCAAACGGCATCCCCTATGCCATCGTGATTGGCGGGGAGTGGTATCATCCGATCGTAAAACATGCCAAGGCGGTGTTGTATGAGACCCGGAACCAATTCCAACAGCTCACCAGCCGTTCCCTGCGCTTCTGGCGCACCGTTGTACCGGAACACCGGCTCATCCACCTGCCCAAATCCGTGGACATCCGGCATTTCGCTCCCGATCCCGAGGTGGAAAAAACGCATGACATCATTGCCTCCGGAAGATTGATATCGAACTATAAAAATTATGAAGCCCTTTTTGAACTGTCACGCCGGCTGAAGATCGGGTTTATTGGAGGAGGTCCTTTGCTCCCTGGCTTTCGAAGGAAATACCCGGAAATCACCTGGTTTGGTCCGCTACCCTATTCCCGCATGCCTGAATACCTGAACAAGGGAAAAATCTTTTTCCACAGTGGTTATCGCGATCACAACCCGAGGACCATATCCGAGGCCGCGGCTTGCGGGGTCCCCCCGGTCGCCTTTGGTGATATCATAAAAGAGGATGTCATACCCGAAACGATCGGTCTCCGGGTAACAAAAAAGAATTTTGTAAGTGAAATTACCGAATTGCTGACTAATAAAGAAGAAATTGCAGCCAAATCAAAGGCTGCGAGGAAATATGCGGAAAAGCACCTGCATCATCTTTCTTCCTCAACGGCGATTCGTGACATGATCGCCCTGATCCGTGGTTCACGCAAAAACCCGGTATGATCCACCGATTCCAACGGATTTTTGATACTCTTTCTTCGTTCGGGCACACATCGACCGGACAGTGGGTTCTCCGCCTTGCGAAGTATGCCTTCCAGACGGGCATTATCGGTATACTCATCTACCAGATTATTCAAATAGGATGGCGGAATATTCTCTCCGAGCTTCCGACCCATCCCCTGTTCTACCTGCTTTTTTTGCTGATCTATTTCGCACTACCCGTAACCGAATACCTGGCTTACGGTATCCGGTGGCCGCTTCGATTCTTTCAGAGCCAGGCGATTTTTTTAAAGAAACGGGTGTACAATAAAGTTGTTCTTGGGTATTCAGGAGAGGTCCAGCTTTTTTTCTGGCTCCAGAAGCATGCGGGCATAGAAAAGAAAGAAGCCTATGAAGTGGTCCGTGACAATAACATCCTGTCCACCCTGGCTTCTACGGCTATTGCCCTGTTGCTGCTGGCTGGTTTTGCAGGTACGGGCAGGCTTGAGATTTACAATTGGGTCGATTACGATCTGAGGGTGCTCGCAGTTGTTTTTGCCATATTTGCAGTCATCGCAGCCTATCTGTTCCGAAAGTACCGGTCGTATCTCTTTTCCATGGACCGGAGAGACTCCGCCCTTATTTTTTCGCTTCACAGTGGACGGATGATCATACTGGTGGTATTTCAGATAGCGCAATGGCGTATAGTAATGCCCTGGGTCCCTTTGGATATCTGGTTCACGCTCATCGCTATCCAGCTGATCCTCAGTCGTCTGCCCCTCCTGCCCAATAAAGACCTCGTCTTCATTGGCACAAGTCTGGAGTTCGCACGACATGCAGACCTGTCCCCAGCCGGACTGGCGGGTTTACTGCTGGTCAACCAGGTGCTCGACCGGATAATGAACATACTGGTTTTTGCATGGCTTTCGTTTCGTGAGCGCAGGGAACCGGTTCGTCCGGAACCGGTCCGGAACCGGGAAGGTCCTCCCGCATCCGATTCATGAAGAATCGGTAAGTTTCTTCCATTCGCGCGCCACGAATGCATCAAACCACTGTTTATGGTGCTGCCAGCCAAAATGGAGCAGGTAGGGAGTGACCCACATGTGGTCATTGCTTCGCGGCAATATGCGGAATAATCCAAACAACATACGGCGGATCCATCCGCTTTTAATTCCGCGTAGTGAATGAATAAACGGGTTGCAGAAGTATTTGCAACGGACATGCCTGAACTCTTCATCGGCTTCTGTCAGGGGCCGTATGTAGTCCAGCTGGATGCTTTCCTGGGCCAGGAACCAGGGATACACAAAAAGATTGAGTTTGGATACGGCCATGCCCAGACTCCATTCACAGCTCTCCAGGCTTCTCCCCCTTTCTCTTTTGCGACTTATGAAATGGGTTTCGGGTTTCCGCTTCAGCCATTCAGCCGCGAGATCGTTCACCTTCCTGGTAACCCGGGGATCGGCGGCATACATGACCCCCGTCTGTACCCTGGGAAGATAGGTGAGTCCGAACCGCTTCATGGTGCGTTGCCGGCGGCGCAACACTATGTCTTTCAGAATCCGGATATTCTTGTGCGATCCAAAAAACACATCGGCCGATTCCTGCCCGGTGATGGTATAAGGATACGGCTTGAGTGCCTGCCAGGCCGAATCGGGATCTCGGCACCAGATCATGTCTGAGTCCAGATATAGATTGCGCTGATACGGCATATACCGGTGAATGTTGTGTTTAAACCCCACGATGGACTGATGCTCCGGCTCAAGCGGCAAAACTAAATCGAATGGATGGGTGAAAAGATAGGATTGAAGCCATTCCTTGTGTTTTCCACTGCAAACCAGGGTGATCGGACGTTCCGAATCGTAGCGACGCAGCGTCAGCGCCGAAATAACGGCGTCTTTCAGGTACTTTTCATCACCATAGCTTGCATATACGTATCCTTCCGGATGTTTTTCTTTCGAAGATATTTGTCTTGTTTCAGCAGGCTGTAATTGCTGTTTCCATTCTGACAAGTCACCCATGCAAAAGGCTCACATATATTTAAATTCAACGACCCGCATCCATAACGATTTGAGATTTTCGCATCTGTATGGATAAAAGGGTCCCGTATGTCGACACGGTACAAAAATAGTGTTATTTTATTTCTAATGAAGCAGAATCAGAACGAAACCCATGTTCTTCCAACGGTCGAATAATTGGCTGCTTCACACCCAGTTACGTTCGACACTAACCGGGCCGGAAGTCGGTCTTTTCCGTCTTCCAGTCCAAAATGATTATCCATGGAACAAGCATCGCGGGTCAGTTGCCTGATGGTAGCCGGCGGAAATCCGGCACACACCGCCAGGGCCATATTGTGTTATCAGCAACAAAGCTGGGAAAACAGGGAGTTGGTGGTCGTTGACTACGGTTCCCGGGACCTTACACCCCTGCTTGAGGATATACCTGCCGACGAGTTGTTGTATCTGCGAAACGACAAGTTTGAAGGCAATCCTGTCGGATTACTGAAAAATCTGGGAATCGATGCAGCCAGAGGAGATTACATCATACACTGGCATGAAAGCGACTGGCACCATCCGGACCGTATTCGAAGGCAGATGAGGCTTATTGAAGAAGGCGCCGCCATTAACTGGTTGAGCGGAACATTACTGCACCTGGATCACCCCGAGATGGTCCACCATCCCTATGTGGATTTACCCAAATCCGGGTATACCGCAAGTCTGATGCATGTAAACGATAACATGAAGCGGTATCCGGAAAAGCACCGGCATCCCGACCGGGCTTTCATCTCTACCTGGGAAATGTCGGTTGCCAGGAAAGTGGATCCCGGAGCATCCTGGCTGATCGTACGCGGACTGGGCGGCGGCAACCGGGATCGCAAGCGTTTTTTATCCGGACTGCGTAACAGTTCTTCGGATATCGCCAGACTGGCGTGGCTGCGGCTTCGGGGCCGCGACCGGCTGGAGCATCCACGATTTCATCTCACATCCAAGGCCAGGGAGAGTTTTCAACTGTATCTGAAGGAATCCCGAGCATTGGGCCTTATCACGGCCATTTCATGAACTGTGAAAATACGTCAGCTTGGAAAAAGAGGATCGGATCGTTTCACGTCCGGTTCAAGACGGATATCCCGGAACACGGCTGGCACCGATTCATAAATCAAGCCTCCTCTGCTCTTTTGCGGAGATTGGTTATGAGTGCGTCGTATCCACGGCGACGGATGATGTTCTGAAACGACCGTCTATAAGACTCAGCTGTCCAGGCGTCATCAATGGACATATCGGTAATTGACCATTGCCCGTCCTTGCAATTCATCCGGTACAGGACAGGTATTCTTCTGTTGTCAAGAATAGCGGTTGTTGTTACTTTTGCCTTGTTGCCATCCACTTCGATGTCCTCATAGACTATTTCAGCCCGGTATATATCCATTTGTTGAAGTGACTGGTCCCGGATGATCGTAGAAAACAGATCTACAAATTCCTCTTGTTCTTCACTGGAAAGTTCCTGGAATTTTTCATTTAGCGCCACCTTGGCCATTGCCCGGTAGTCTATGATATCGTTGATGATATCACGCAATTCACTTCTTTGCTCGTCGGTATATTCTGCCCCTTTGGGTCCGAGCAACTCCTTGATCTGCCGGTCACGTTCTTCCAGGATCGATCGAATTTCCTGCTCCTTCTCACTGCTTGCAGGTTGAGCTACCGAATTGGTTAACGGCATGCAGAAAGACAAGATGAGTACAAAAAAAGCTATTTTCATGATTTGATCTATTGGGTCATCAGGTAAAATGGGGGAAGTCCATCGTCCGTTGGATGGACAATCCATAAAGAGAATGTCTAAGTTATTATACGACAGTGAAGGATTCCGGTTCGTTCAGCTATTCCAGGCAATATGCACCTGGCGTCAGTCGATCTTGTAGATGTCCGTGTGTCGGTGCTGATCTGTCAGCGTGCCGATACGGCGGGGATCATTTCATGGAGTGGGATTCCTGCCGAACGGTAGAGTCGCGCCATTTTCAGATTAAGGTCGAATGTGAGCTGACTCACTTCCAGTTCCAGCTCCATTTTTTTCTTAACGGCATCTACCAGGTTTTCGATATCCCCGAATCCGATATCGAAATCAATTTGTTCGGTGCGCAGCCACTCATTGCTCAGACTCAGGGCGTTTTGCTTGCTTTCGTGCCGTGACTCGGCGATCCGGGCTTCCCGGTAGCGGTCACTCAGTTCGATTAGTATCCCTTCCATGGCGGCATCATGGAAATCATCCACTTGGCTTTTTTGGATTTCCGAGCGTGCGACACGGGTGCGGAGCTGCCAGAAGTTAAGGTTCTGGCGAAATCCGAAACCGATTCGGGCAGACAGAAAGTTTGTATTGTTTCGTATGTAGGGATTGTTCTGGCGGGGACGGTTTGGGGTGTAGCCAAATCCGGCGCTTAGTCCGATGACCAGACTCGGGTAGTACTGGGCACGCAGGGCCTCGGCTCCATAGCCGG
Source organism: Cyclonatronaceae bacterium (assembly GCA_046483675.1). Taxonomy (GTDB): domain Bacteria; phylum Bacteroidota; class Rhodothermia; order Balneolales; family Natronogracilivirgulaceae; genus SKNL01. The sequence goes on along the minus strand of JAWOCT010000136.1, from coordinate 2,174 downwards.
CCGCCTGACTTGCGGCACGGAGACCGCGCAACTCGGACCGGTTATGCCTAGCATTGTTCTCATAAAAACCAAAGTCCTGAAGTGTGACAGGGACGGGGTCAAAAAAGCGTTCTGCTGGCAGATACAGCGTTTCCGGTCCGCTGGCAAGCACCATATTCCAGGAGCGCCGTACAAAATCGCGAGTCTGTTGCGCCTCGGTCACCATGGCCTGAAACTCGGCTTTGAAGATATAGAACTCAAATACATCTTTATCTTCAATGGATGGGTCGCCTTCCTCGCGCATCGCTTCCAGTTCTTCTTCGGCTGTAGCCAGCTGGTCCTGTGCATCTGCGACCAACCGGTCGAGTTCGCTTACCAGCAAAGCGGATTGATAGAGTTCAAACAACTGAAGCTCGAACGATTCCTTTTCGGCGTCAAGTTTGTGGCGGGCTGCTTCAGCACCTTTTTTTGCGGCGTTGACCAGATTGCCGATAGCTCCCCAGGTGTAAACCGGTTGGATACCGGAAACGTCCGCCTGTGTAAAGATCCCCCAATCTTCCCAGTCGTTTTCCAGGTTGGGATCCAAATAATAACTTCCCGGAGTGATATCCGGATCCTGCGATGTCACGCCGGGCACAAGACCGTGTGCAGTGGTCAAATTCAGATCGGGCAGCAACCGGTTGCTCTGGGCCTGCCTGATCCTGTTCTCTGCAAGGGATACGTTTTTGCGGCGTGCCTCGAGGTTGGCGGAATGTTTCATGGCGATATCGGTAAACTCCCCGAACGTAATCTTTACGGTGTCCACGGTTGCTTCCGATGCCTGTGAAGGTAGCTGGGTGAGCGGGGCTGCTGCTCCGCTCACAACGCCAGATAATGATATGAACGTCATCATGCAGAGGCATGCGCGGAGAAACGGTATTCCCTTCATGGCGTATGAATTGATTATTTTCCAAAAAAAAAGCTCCTGCCGGAGCTTTGTGAGCGGAGAGAGAGGGATTCGAACCCCCGGAGCCTCGCAGCTCAACGGTTTTCAAGACCGCCGCATTCGACCACTCTGCCATCTCTCCAGCAACTCAAAGATACAAATTATTCAGATAACGCTTCGGCCCCCGAAACTATTTCAGAGATTTCGGTGGTAATTGCGGCCTGGCGCGCCTGGTTGTATTTAAGTTCAAGGTCACTGATGATTTCCCCTGCGTTTTCAGTAGCACTGTCCATAGCGGTCATTCGTGCACCCTGTTCCGCAGCAAAGGATTCAAGGGATGCCTGCCACACCTGGATATTCACGGAAAGGGGAAGGACCACATCCAGGATGGTGTCAGGATCGGGTTCATAGAGATAATCAATGTCAGAGAGATCTTCTTTTTGCTCCTCTTTTACTGATTTGCCGTCGGATTTGTTGGCAGGAGAAGGCATCTCCTCGGATTCAAAATCTATAGGCAGAAGTCTCTGAAACCTGCGACGCTGGGCAATGACCGTCCTGAATTCGTTGTACGCCACATAGACCTCATCGTAAGTACCGTTCTTGAAATCGGTCACGATACGGTTCATAACCTCAGCCACATTATCAAATTCAAGATGTTCAAAAAAACCGATTTTTTGATCTATGACGGGGTACTTCCTTTTCCTGAAATAGTCATTGGCTTTTTTGCCGAAGCAGATCATAGACAGATTATCATTCTCCATATGACTGGAAAACTCATCCTGGAGCCGGTGTTCCACGATGCGGAACAGATTGTTGTTGAAGCCGCCGCATAATCCGCGATCGGATCCCATCACCATCAAAAGGATCTTTTCGGGTTTATGCTCTTTTCTGAACAGCGCATTCTCGACCCGGCTTTTCTTCACCAGACGGGCCACGATCTCACGCAATTTATAGGTGTAGGGGCGCGCATCCGTCATGCGTTCCTGCGCCTTCCGCAAGCGTGCCGCAGCAACCATTTTCATGGCGCGGGTAATTTGCTGCGTACTTTTGACGGATGATATCCGGTCCCGAATGTCACGTAAGTTGGCCATATCAGGATGCTTCCTTATCGCTTAGTATCTGTTTCTGTACAGCCAGTGCTTCTTTCTCGAGTTTTTCTGCGAGCTCATCGTCCAGTACACCGCTCTTGTCGAGTTTTTCCATTTCATCGGAAAATTTCAGTTTGACCGCCTCGGTGTATTGCTCCTCAAATTCCTTTATTGAATCCAGT
>JAWOCT010000038.1:0-8218 GCA_046483675.1 Cyclonatronaceae bacterium | reverse complement strand
AAAATAAGTATTTTTTTTGATGACATAAATTAGCGTAAATTCTTAATAAAGCTTTCAGCTCTCTCCCAATCTTTTGTGGTATCAATATTAACATCCGACAACCGGGCCCGTTGGCATCAGTTTTTATGTGGGGGATCCAGACAATGGCGGGACGCTGATTGAGGGTGAAGATGGCAACACCATCGTGTATGCACCGCCCATACCCGCGCGACACTCCTCGATCGTGCAGATGCCATGGACGCTACCCGGTGGCATAGGTACAAGGCCGTACATTTATGGAGTGATCGATCCCGAAAAGACCGTACCGGAGATTCATGAGCATAACAACAAGGGCTGGAACAGGCTGGGTGGCCCAGAGTCTGTAGGGGTTGAAGACGGGCTTCTGGCTGATCTTCCGGTGGTTTATTCCCTGCACCAGAATTATCCCAACCCGTTCAACCCGGGTACGGCTATTGAATTTTCGATGCCAGAACCGGGCACGGTCACGCTGACGGTGTACAACATCCTGGGACAGCGGGTGGCCACCCTGGCATCCGGACGTCTGGACGCCGGAACGCATTCCCGATACTGGGATGCGACCGGCCTGGCCAGCGGCGTCTATCTGTACCGATTGTCCGCGGGTGGGTATTCCCTGACAAACAAAATGATGCTGATGAAATGAGGGTGCTCTTTTAGTCGGAGGTCGACATTTATAATCTGAAAATTAATAACAACCTGGTGTTATTTTATCTTGATGTATATCATTGCTTTATCTTAAAGTGGTTCACATCTTGATGGAAGGGAACCGCAGTAAAATATTCTGAAAAGGATCTCTTCGCGTGCAGCGGGCAATGTGATGATTGTCCGTTTGAGCAGATGTGAACTTTTGGCATCTGTGGATTTGATGACTTCTTCAACACAACGATAGTAATTCCCTGCCATATTTCAGCATGGCACCGGGGGTAACGGGAGAACGTGACATCAAAGAACTGCCATTGAAAACCAGATGAATGTAACGGGGGAGCATATCATGAAATCACTAATTTCAGGATTCGCATTTCTAATCCTCGCCAGCCTGCAGCCGCTTTCAGCACAGAATACGGATGACGATCCGCTGGCAGAATCCCGGGTCATAATAAGAGGGGGAGAAGAAATAATTGCAATAGGTCCTGTTTATAATTCTGATGCCGGAAACTTCGATGTAAAAATTGAAGGTTACAGGTATTTTACGGCTTCGGAGAGAACTTCTGATGATGATGAGCCATTGATAAAAGTGTTGGAATATAGGGGACCTGTTTCGTGGAATTTTATGGGACCGCACTATGAATCGTACAACGCTTACGATATGGTTACGCTGGATGCCAACTTGGATGAGCTATCTGAAATAGCTGCGGCCTGGTTTGTTAACTCTTCGATTGAAGTCACTTTACTCAAGGCTGATCCCAAAAAACTGGCTGTTCCCATTCAGCCGGATCCATCTGAAAACTGGGAAACAGCAACCACGTACAAAGTAGATACTCCCGACTATTTTCAGTATCTGGAGGATTCACCTCCAGATGCAATCATACCGTGGTTGGCCAATGCCCCGCTGTTAACATCGGGAGATTATAACGGGGATGGCAGGGATGAACTCGTGCTGGCGTATATGTACGGCAATTACAGTGACACGCTTAAGTTACGCCTTGCCCACTTGAATATTGGAGACAGCCTGGAGGTAACGGAACGTATACCTGTCATGGAGCAGGACATGGTGCTGAACCATGACCCCTCGTTGCGTGGAGGAAAAGATCCTCGAGTTGATGTTGGAAAGCGGCAGCCTCTTCGATTATTTGAATTGACAAGCGGCGATTTCAACGGGGATGGCAAGGATGAAATTCTGCTTGTCGGCAGAGAAGCCGCCGGAACGGGATATGGATGGAATCTTTTCGCAAGTGTATACAGCTTTGAGACTTCTGACGACAGGTGGGAACAAAATATGCATGAGGTTATTTATTCCCGTCCGGATACCGACTCAAATGAACGCTATGAAATCCTTGGTTTCAGTATGGGAGTGGGAAAATTGAACGATGTATCCTCACATCAGGCGGTCATAGGTTTTACCCAATTTTTTGACGAGGGATGGCTACATACAGCTGAACCTTATTTGTTTGCCCTCTCTTTTAATGCCTCGCTGACCGGATTTACAAGTTCGGTGCCGGTTTTCGTTGGAAGTGGAAATACAAACAGAGACTATACTGCCAATTCCCTGAATATTGCCGACATAAACGGCGATGGTCTGGAAGAAATAGTATCTCTCGCCGGTAGCGGTTCCGTTTCGATATACCAGCTGAATGAAGCCCTGGAACTCAATCTGTTCGCCCAGGCAGAAGGTGCGGGAGGTTATGGGCCTTTTGCCGTAGGGGATGTTATAGCGGATACCGCAGATACCCGTAATATACCCGAACTGATCGTTGCCGGCACGATGTATGAATTCGCTATCAATGAAGATGGGAGTTATGAGGGTGTAACCGCTGCGGGAAGCTATGAGGGCGGCTATGGCTGGTGGTTCCCAAATGGGCTTCAACCCTACGACTACTCTTCAGGGATGCTGACGGCTGAACTGGAAGGAGACATTTGGCTTGGCACACCGAAGCGTTCGAGCATTACGAAAATACTGCAGCCTATGGTTATACTGAACGCTCCGCCGATACATTTTGATATTATCGATGGGAATATATATGACCTCAACAAGATGTATGGTGATAGCCAGGGGAGCTTCAAATCGTCTTATGAAATAAATTCTGAAGAGCAAACCGAAGTGCAGACCGAATTCAACAAGGACTGGGGGCTTTCCGGTTCTTTGAGTGGGGGTGGAAAACTATTCGGTAGTTCGGTAAAGGCCCATCTGAAAGGTACATACGGAGAAAAATTTTCAGAAAAGGGCGAATCTTCCACAACAATCAAAGTGAATATAAGTGTAGACGCTATTGAGGATGACCGGATATATGCCACCGTAGTAGATTATGATGTGTGGGAATATCCCGTCTATGGAAACGGCGTTGAACAGGGTCACGTATTGGTGGTCGATCCCGTGATTACCGAGAACCGCTGGTTCCCGAGTAAAAGCTGGAGCGGCAACTCGTATGTTCCCGATCATGAAGTCGGAAACATTTTATCGTACCGCGAATATGCCACACTCTCTGAAAATCCGGCGGTGGATGAGAACGGATTCATAAAGGGAGATCACAACACAAGTTTCGTTCTGGATGGTAATTCAAGTTATGCCTGGTCGTTGGAGTTTGAGGATTTCGAGGCATCCGAAACCACAACCCAAAAAGAGTTTGGCATGGAGTGGGGCGCTTCGATTAAAAAATGGGGGGTCAAGGCAAGCATTAACGGGCATTACAGCAGTGAGGAAATCAATACGCAGCGTACATCGGTTTCTGAGGGTTTATTTCTGGGTGTTGAACTGGATGCATTAAATACCGGGCTGGGCGAGGTGGCATACCGTGTCACCCCCTATGCCTACTGGGCTGACAACGGGGCGCTGGTCATCGATTATGCCGTCCAGCCGGAGCTCGCAGAGCAAGGTTTTACAAATACATGGTGGCAGGATCATTACAGCGACCATGCCGATCCCGGCTTTATTTTACCCTGGCGCTATGATCCGGAAAAGGGATTTGAACTTCAGGATCCTTCCAAACGATCTCAGACCAAGGATATAATTTTTTTCCCGGTGGATCCCGCAGAAGGTGATCTTGTCACCATCACTGCAAGAATTCATAATTTAAGTTTGCTGCCAACGGACTATCCGGTCGGAGTCAGTTTTTACCTTGGCGATCCCGACGAGGGGGGGAGGTTAATCGAAGGCAAGGGTGGTGCTGCAGTGGTGTATACCGACACGGCGATCCCGGCGCGCGGTAAAAAGGCAGCAGAAATGCAATGGAGGATTCCCGCCGACGTTGGGACCTTTCCCAGGATCTATGGATTGATCGATCCGGAAAACACGATGGACGAAATCCACGCCGGCAACAACAAGGGATGGAACGTACTGGGCAAGACGACTCCGGTCGGAGTCGAAGAGGAAACGATGGCCGGTGTGCAGGACGCCTTCCAACTCCACCAGAACTATCCCAATCCATTCAATCCGGGTACGACCATTGAATTTTCGATGCCACAGCCGGGCATGGTCACGCTGACGGTGTACAACATCCTGGGACAGCGGGTGACCACCCTGGCATCAGGACGTCTGGACGCCGGAACGCATTCCCGGTACTGGGATGCGACCGGGCTGGCCAGCGGCGTCTACCTGTACCGGTTGTCCGCCCCGGAATACACCCGGACCCGGGCCATGGTGCTGGTCAAGTGACGGCGAAAAATCTTGACAGGAAGGGCAAAATGTGGTAAGATTCATTAGCAGGTAATGTCATTCAACAAACGGTGCTGGCGATGAACGGGATACATCAACATGGCGCTGTAGCAATGACTGTCGCAGGGCGGTGCACATACCACCCGCAGCCGATAGCTGAAATTCTATTTGTCAAAAACAGCCTGCAATCTCAATCGATTATTATCTCACCTGACATTAAGCTGCACAAAAAAAGGGGTTATTATGAAGGTTTCATCCGTTTTATCAAGTCTGCTGATTATTCTGCTGCTTTCCGGTTGTTCTGTTGAAGAAGAACAAGAAGACAGGTCGCCGCTGGAAGGAGCCTGGGACCTGGTCTATTCGGAATGGCCGGGTCATGACATGACATTTCCCGACCAGATCACCGGAAGCTCGATCAAGTTCTTTTGCGAAGAGCATTTTGCATTTGCCGGACGGTTACATGTGGACGACGTCCCCATGAACTATCTGGGCGGGGGCAGGTACACTCTGGAAGGCAACCGCTATTCGGAGATGTTCGACTACCACCGGTCCGAGGAAGTCATCGGAACAACCACGCGCATCCTGGTGGAAATCCGGGGCGACACGCTCACCCAGCGTTGGCCGGTCAATGACGACTGGGAACTGGCTGAAATGCATTACATGCAGAAATACGTCAGGATGGATTAACGATTGCCGGGGCAGCAGGGGGATTTAGTCGCATGCAGATACGGCGCAAAGACTCCGCCCGCTCTTCATCGCTTATGCCCAGGGCCTGCACCTGTTCCGGAGTCATCGGTTGGCCTACTGTCAACCCGAACTCCTTCCATTTCGGGGATAAGAACTCGTGGGACAGCAAAAGCATTTCCAGGTTAAGCGGGATGCGCAACAGGTTCCGCAGCCGGCCTGCACCATAAAAAAGCCGTGAATTGTACCCCGATATCTGTACAGGCACCACAGTCCGCTGGTGCTTGATAGCCATTTTGACCGGATTTTTCTGCCATGGTGCTTCTGTGAGCACTCCCTTCTGTTTTCGGGCGGTATTGCCGGACGGGAACACCAGGAGCGGGTGGTTACCTGCAAAGGCCGCCATTACGATCTTCAGCGCTTTGCGGCTGTCGCCGAACACATCCACCGGGACCACATAGGGGCGCATTGGGGGCAGGCTCCATAGCAGATCGTTGACAATCAGGTGGATGCCGGGGTAGTAGGTGGAGAGCCAGTGCAACAAAAGGATTCCGTCATGTCCGCCGGTGGGATGATTGGCCAGGAATACGGGCCGGCTATCTATCGGCGGCAGGGCACCGCTGGCCGGGGTCAGTTGTCCGCACACTCCGAAATGGTGAAGCACTTTGGCGGCAAACAGGTTGCAAGGGTGTCCCCGGAATTTGTTGAGACGGTCATTGATTACGTTTTCGCGCGCGATCAGGCGCAGGCCGGAGCGGGCTATGCCGGGCAGTGATTTGTGCATGGCAGGGTTCTTCTCACGCAGCAGCCGTATGACATCAATGGAGTTTTCGGGATAGGGCTCGCATGACAGGGTTTTACGTGCAGGTTTCGGGGAGCCGGTGCGCTCAAGGCGGGATGTTTCCATGGGATGCGGTGTGGTAACCGGATCGCCCGGCTGGTAACCCATGGTGATGGCGTCGGCATCGACCTTGATATGTGTCAGGCTGACTGTGCCGCGGTCGCGCCATTTCATGGCGATGGACATGAACGGTGGCCAGGGACGCCGGCTCCGGTGCAGGGCAAGTTGTTCCTCCCCGGTGATCGTCTTCATGAAACCATCGGTGGCCTTCCGGAAAAGACGGATTCGTTTTTTGGGAATGTAATCTGGGAAAAGGCCGGCGGAAGTCATCACCGGCGGTGGACCGACCGTTTCAGTGAGTTTGCTGCCGTTCCACTGCCACTCGACCGGAGGAAACACCCCTGGAAAAACAACGAGATGAAACGGGCGATAGGCATGCATATCAAAGTCCGCGAGCGCAATCCGCAGTTCGCGAAGGTCGTGGTAAGGAGCAAGTGATCGGACGAGCAGTCCACGGCTGCGGTATTCCCTGTCCGACCGCACTAGCGAGCCGTTGCGGTAGTTGTTCATCAGGCAAACGACCATGCCGTACTCGTTGGCTGCGATCCAGGTGCCGCCACCCTCCGGATCTTGCGGAGCCAGCACGCGCACGCCATCGATGGCCTCTGTTTCGGGCGGTCGTGCAACGGGCCTGCTCCGTTGTTCATCGCGGTTGAAAACCAGCGACAAGGTTTCATCTCTGATTTGCCAGCTGAGGGTACACATAGTATTATCCGGCAGGGGCGTTGGGCTTCGCCGGGGAAAACGACTCCTGTTCGTAAAGAGTGGAAATTAGCGCCAGCCGGACAGAAATCCAATTATTCGCAATTCTCTCTGTTAATGATTATATTTAAGCCGTTAATAATATTACCGTTTGTTACCCCATTTGATTGTCAAAAACAGTGCAGCAAAGGACTGCCGGAGCAGTTGAAATATGAAAGAATCTGTTGAGATCATGGCTCCTGCCGGGTCATGGGAGTCGCTCACGGCCGGACTCAAAGCAGGAGCGGATGCCGTTTACTTCGGGATCGACAAGCTGAACATGCGTGCCGGCACAAGCAACAATTTCAAGGTGGATGACCTCCCGGCGATTACGGCGGCCTGCCGGGAATACGGGGCCCAATCCTATCTCACCCTGAATACCGTGCTGTTCGATCGGGAGCTGGACCAGATGCGGTCCCTGGTGGATGCCGCCGCCAACGCAGGGGTTTCGGCGCTGATCGTATCGGATCCTTCCGTCATGTCGTACGCGCGGCAGGCGGGTATGAACGTACACATATCCACCCAGTGCAATATCACCAATGTGGAGGCGGTACGGTTTTACGCACAGTGGGCCGATGTGATGGTACTTGCACGTGAGATCTGTCTGGAGCAGGTAGCTGACATTACGCGGGAAATTCACCGCCAGAATATCACCGGCCCTTCAGGCGAGCCGGTGAAAATCGAGATGTTCATACACGGCGCCTTGTGCATGGCTGTCTCCGGCATGTGCTATCTAAGCCTGCATACCCACAACAAACCGGCCAACAGGGGGGAATGCGTGCAGAACTGCCGGCGGCCCTATGAGGTGCGCGACAAGCACAGCAGTACGGAGCTGCAGGTCGACAATGAATACATCATGAGCGCGGGCGACCTGTGCACCATCGGTTTTTTGAATAAACTGCTGGATGCGGGTGTGCGCGTTCTAAAGATCGAAGGTCGAGGGCGGTCGGCGGACTATGTGCAGACCGTGGTGAGCTGCTACCGGGAAGCGCTCGAGGCAATCGGAGAGGGAACCTACACGCGCGCGAAGGTGGCCGAGTGGGAAAAGCGGCTTGCCACGGTGTACAACCGCGGGTTCTGGGACGGGTACTATCTGGGACGCACGATGGGCGAGTGGAGCGACTCGTACGGGTCGAAGGCGACCGTACGCAAGACCTACCTGGCCAAATGCGACAACTACTACCAGAAGGTGGGCGCCGGGGTGTTCCTGATGGAAACCGGCACGCTGTCGACAGGCGACGAGATCATGGTCACCGGTCCCACCACCGGCGTCATCAAGATGAAAGCCGATGAACTGCGTGTGGACGATGTGGCGGTGGACAAGGTGCGCAGGGGCGACCTGTTCACGTTCGTGGTGCCTGAGAAGGTGCGCCGGGCGGACAAGCTCTACAAGCTGGTGCCCGCCTCAGGTAACGGCACCGGACAGTGAGCGGGAAACGGGATTCGAACCCGCGACCCTCAGCTTGGGAAGCTGATGCTCTACCCCTGAGCTACTCCCGCATTCACGAAAAACCATCGTCATAGCGAACTATTGCATTATAACAAAAGATAGCATTATAACGAAA
>JAWOCT010000016.1:0-19997 GCA_046483675.1 Cyclonatronaceae bacterium | reverse complement strand
TTCGTTTCCTGAGCCTTCGCTGTTGGAATCTTCGTTGCCGGAGTCTTTTATAGAGGGATTTTTCCTGGAAGAATTTTCACTGGTGGAATCTTCGGTCAGGGAGTAGCCCGAAGCTCCTGAAACCGCCAATATCAGAAAAATAAAAGGCAGTATACTAGCGAAAACGATGCATTTCGTGGTCATCACAATCATGGTCAGTGCGGTTTATTCTGGACAAGAAATCCGTCAGGAATTCACAAGTTCACATGGTTAATGATACAATAATTGGATATGGAAACCATTGCCATTCTGATCAGAATGAATGGATATCCCGCTCAACTTTCGTATCATCCGGTGAAGCTCCAGCCTCATGAACTGATTGCGTGTCAAAATTCGCAATTCCGACCTAATACATATGAACATATCCCGTCTGCGTTTTCGACCGTCCCTGAAATCTGTCGGCCATACCGGTTGGCAGCTGCATAAATCACTGTCATGCGGACGGTATGCCCTTGTGCTATCCGGGGTATTATTGCTTCAGCTGACACTGCTTGCTGCAATTTCCGGTCTTTACGCTCAAAATACAACGGACCGTCAACACTCTGGTTTCCCGGTTGTGGCCGCAGAGGAAGCAGGTTTTTGTCCGGATCGACTCGCACGACTGTCCAATACCCTTACGGATTATGCCGATGCCAAACGCCTCAGCGGTGGTGTGATGCTGGTTGCCAGAGACGGACATGCGGTATTCTTCGAAGCTTTCGGCAAACAGGATGTAGAAGCGGATATTCCCATGCCCCGCAACGCCATGTTCCGGATTGCCTCACAGACCAAGGCGATCATCAGTGCAGGCATTATGATACTGCAAGAAGAAGGGTTGCTGTTGATTTCCGATCCGGTGTCTAAATACCTTCCTGAATATGAACACACAAGCGTGGCCGTGCTTCAGGAAGAGGCGCAGGGCCAGGAACAGGAGCAGGATGGTATGGCTGTTATCCCGTCCAACCGCGCCATCACCATTCGTGATCTGCTGACCCATACGTCCGGCATAGGCTATGGTTTTGGGCCGGCAGCCGACTTGTGGAAAGAAGCCGGAATCCAGGGCTGGTACCTTTCCGATCGTGACGAACCGATCCGCGAGACGGTCAGGCGCATTGCTTCACTGCCCTTTGATGCCCATCCCGGAGAACGCTTCGTCTACGGTTACTCAAATGACATCCTGGGTGCCGTCATCGAAGTTGTCAGCGGCCTGTCCCTTGACCGTTTCCTTCAGGACAGGATATTCGATCCGCTAAGCATGCCTGACACCCATTTCTATGTTCCTGAGGACAAGGCGGACCGCCTGGCCACGGTTTACTCATCGGATGGCAAAGGCGGAATTGTCCGGGCTGCCGATCCTGGTGGCGCGGTCGGGCAGGGTCATTACCTCACCGGACCCCGGAAAAATTTTTCAGGAGGAGCGGGGCTGGTGTCGACGGCTGCCGACTACGCCCGTTTCCTGCAGATGATACTTAATGGCGGGGAACTGGATGGGCGCCGCGTCCTCAGCCCGCGCACCGTCGAATTGATGACCTCAAATCATCTTGACGATATCCCGTTTCGTCCCGGACTGGGCATCGGGCTCGGCTTCGATGTGGTAACCAATGTGGGAATTCACGGCGTTCCGGGTGCCAAAGGCGATTTCGGCTGGGGCGGAGCCTATCATTCCACCTACTGGGCAAGTCCTCAGGACCGTCTGGTCGTGGTATTCCTCACGCAGCTCATCCCTTCGGGTGGGTCCGATATCCACGGCAAGGTCCGGACCCTTATTTACCAGGCGCTTGTGGATGGCTGATCTGCCATGTGGTCGGCATTCCAAGATGGAGTGAAGCATTGGAGTCGGAGTCGGATCCTGACCTGCCTGTTGCCGAAGGCGATCGGAAATATCTGCCGGCCTGTTCCTTTCAGGTCTTCTCAGAAAGGCAGATCGTCATCGACATCCTCCAGATTGTCACTCAACGTATTCGGGTCCCTTCCGGGCCCGCCCTTCTTCGGATTGAAACCCTGGGACGATGGATCCGCACTACCCATATCGGGAGCATTCCCCATCCCGGATGCCGGGTCGTTCGGAAATCCGCTATCGGCCGCGGGCGTACCACCATCCCTGTCGATTCGCCAGGCCCTTACATCGGTGTACCATCTTCCGTTATATTCACGGCTTTGCAGGTTGATGAATACTTTCAGATCCTCGCCGGGTGATACGGGATCGTTGTCGATGGCGTCGCCCCACTGGGAGACGCATACTTTCTTTGAGAAGCGGTCATTCATCTCCAGTATGAAGTCACGCCGCCGCCAAGGGCCGTTCCTTCCTTCTCCTGATTGCTCTTCCAATACCTCTACTACTTTTCCCTGAATATTTAATTCCATGTTGACTTACTATTCTTTGCTTATGGTTTCAAAAAAACTATTTAAGATATAAACTTAACCGTTATAAACTTAACCGCGTGGATACGCACTCCCGGGCATAACAGGATATGATACCTATCCCGGACCGCTTCAGTTTTCCACCTGCTATTGTCATTGTCACAAGATAAAAAATGTACGCTTCTTTCACAGGGCCAGGTCGGTGCCATCACATATTCATTTGCTGGAAAAAAGCAAAGCAACTACATTTTATTTATCTTTCTCGAAGAGCACGTATGACAGTGAGGGATCGGCACTGAGAATCCCCGATGATTTTGACTTAAGGCATTACTGACTGCGTATCTACGAAGACCCTTACCTATGAAACTAATCATGAGCGGTTGCATTGCTCTGGTCTTTACCTTATGCCTGCAGCCGACCGATAATGGTAAAGATGATATGGTTATAGCCCTGCCGGACCCCAATACAAGTGGAGAAATATCACTGGAAACTACCCTGCAACAACGACGATCCGTCAGGGAATACACCCGGGAACTGCCTGGTCTCGAGGAAGTCGGACAGCTTGCATGGGCCGCCCAGGGCATAACCGACCCGGCCCGTGGATTTCGGACAGCCCCCTCGGCAGGGGCCACATTTCCCATCGAGATTTACCTGCTTATAACAGGTGTCGACGAGATGCCGGATGGCATTTACCGGTACGACAACAAAAACCATACACTGGAATTGATGCAGGATGGTGACCGGCGGGCCGACCTCCACCAGGTTGCGCTGGGACAGGATCCGATCATCCAGGCTCCGGTCGTAATGGTTATCACCGGCGTCCTGGAAAACACCCGCCAGCGTTACGGCGATCGCGCCCTGCGTTACATGCACATGGAATCAGGTCATGTTGCACAAAACGTCTACCTTCAGGGCGTGGCCCTGGATATCGGCACCGTGGTCATCGGGGCCTTCGACGACGACGGGGTGCGGGAAGTACTTGAGCTGGATGAGGGGGAACACCCGCTCTACATCATGCCCCTGGGGAAAACCGGTCCCTGACCGCTCCGAATCCCACACGCTTTCTACTTTCACATTATTCCTGCTTTCACATCCTTCCTGTTTTTACATCCTTCCTGTTTTTACATTCTAACTGCTTTTACATGCCACCTGCTTTTACATCATCCCTTCTTTACATCTAACCGAATTCAGTAAAAAGCCTGAAATTTAAACTACCCGGCTATGCGTGTACTCGTACTGGGCGGCAACTCTGAAATCGGCCTTGCCGCTGCCGAACAATTTGCAGAAAAAGAGAAGGCCGAGATCGTCCTGGCTTCACGCAACCTGGAGGAAACCAGGAAGAAGGCACAGTATCTGGAGGGTACGTTCAGTGTCACCGCTCAGGCTGCCGCTTTTGATGCACTTGATTTTGATGGCCACCGACCGTTTTACGAGGATCTGGATCCGAAACCGGATGTGGTCATTCAGGCGTTCGGAGTGCTCACGAACCAGAAAGAATGTCAGGATGATTTCGAAAAAACCAAAAAAATGCTGGATATCAACCTGGCGGGTGCTGTCAGTATACTGGAGATCATTGCCGCCGATTTCGAACAGAGAGGCACCGGCATCATCATCGGTATCAGTTCCGTGGCCGGCGAGCGCGGACGCAAAAGCAACTACATGTACGCATCCTCCAAAGCAGGACTGACGGTCTATCTGGATGGACTGCGTCACCGGATCTACGGCTCGGGTGCCCGCGTGATCACCGTGCTGCCCGGCTTTGTGAAAACCAAGATGGTCGCCGGACGCAAACCAAAATTCGGTGCGACTCCGCTACCCACCGCCGGCAGGGATATTTATAACGCCTGGAAAAAGGGCAGACACAAAATATACACCGGTGCGAAAATGCGCTGGATCATGGCACTGGTTCGGAATCTTCCGGAATTTGTTCTTCTCAGAAACCGGAATATATAATCCGAAAAATCTGCTGGACATTACCCTTTTTTCAGGCAACCTGTTCATCTAATTGACCGACATAGTTCCCCGGCCATCGGCCTGGCGAACATTAACAGGTGCCTGATTTGGCTTCCGAATACCTGCCAAAAAGCATTATTTCAGGTATTTGTCCAGCCATCCATAAAATTCCCGATGCCATAACAGGCTGTTCTGGGGTGTAAGTATCCAGTGGTTTTCATCCGGGAACAGCAACAGCCGGCTTTCGATGCCCATCGCCTGCAGCGCGGTGAAGGCCTGCATGCTTTCGGTCACCGGTACCCGGTAGTCGTGCTCTCCATGGATGATCAGCATGGGAGTGTCCCAGTTCCGTACGTACAGGTGCGGCGAATGACGGTTGTAGCTTACCGGCTGTGGCTCTTCCCAGTAGGCCCCGCCCAGATCGAAATTGACAAAGAACAACTCCTCGGTAGAGCCATACATGGCTTCAAGATGGAACACGCCGGCGTGGGAAATGAACGTGCTGAAACGGCCCTCGTGGTTGCCGGCCAGCCAGAACACGGAATAACCGCCAAAGCTGGCACCGACCGAGCCCAGCCGATCCGCATCCACAAACGGTTCTTCCTTGACATGGTCGATGGCACTCAAAAGGTCCTTCATGGCCTGCCCGCCCCAGTCGCCGCTGATCTGCCGGTTCCATTCTTCGCCAAATGAAGGGAGCCCGCGCCGGTTGGGCGCCACCACCACATAGCCGGCATTGGCCATCACCTGGAAATTCCAGCGATAGGAAAAGAACTGGCTCACCGTACCCTGGGGGCCGCCCTGGGCATAAAGAATGGCCGGATAGTTTTCCTCCGGATCGAAATCGGGTGGATAAATGACCCAGACGAGCATCTCCTTGTCATCGGTTGTGGTCACCCAGCGTTTTTCGACCCGGCCCATGGTGACATCATCCAGGATTTCCCGGTTGATGTGGGTGAGCGGGGTGATTCCACCGGCGGCCGCATCCACCCGGAAAAGCTCGTTGGGTGCGGACATGGACATTTTCGATGCGATCAGGAACTGCTCGCCGTCACTGTTGACGGGGATAAAAGCCGTGAGGTCGTGGATGCCCTCGGTGACCTGCCGCACCGGCGGTACCGCCGACCGGGCCTGCATATTCAGCTCGAACAGCTGCACAGTGGCATCAGTACCACTGAGAAAGTAAATGCGGCTGCCGTCGTGGTTCCATGTGGCGTTGTTCATGTTGCCGTCAAATCCCCGGCTCAATTCACGGATATCACCCGATTCCAGGGTAAGCTGCATCAGGCGATATCGGTCTGATTCATACTGCGGCGTGACCATCCGGTTCCAGATCATCGAGGTGCCGTCCGGACTGAACGCCGGGTACCGGTCATAGCCCGGATTTGGAGCAGTGAGGTTGCTGGTGGAAGCCGCTTCCAGGTCGTAGAGGTAAATATCGGAGTTGGTGCTGAAGGCCGCTTCGGTGCGGTCCATTTTTTTGGATGTGTAGGCAATCATGGTGCCGGAGGGATGCCAGGCAATCTGTGAGGAGCCGCCGAACGGCTTGAGCGGGGTGTCGTAGGGCTCGCCTTCCATGAGGTCGACGGGTTCTCCGGTAAGTTTGCCCTCGGCGTAAGGCGCAATGAACAGGTGACTATAGGTTCCGTCATGCCAGGTGTCCCAGTGGCGGTAGAGCAGCTCGTCAATGATGCGGGCATTGGCCTCGGGGAATTCCGGATACAAATCGGACGTGCCTTTTCCCACCTTCACATGACGGGTGAAGGATATGTGTCGTCCATCCGGACTATATTGCAAATTGGCAATTCCATTTTCATAATCCGTAATTTGAATTTCGTCTGATCCATCCGGGTTCATTTCCCAGAACTGTCCGTCGCGAAGGAATCCGATGCGCTGACCATCGGGACGCCAGACCGGCGAAGATGCCGAAAGGCTGTCTGTGAGCCGGACCGGCTCCCCTCCCTCTGCCGGCGAAGCATAGATAAAGGTCGTGCCGCTGTTCTCCTCGACCGACATCCGGGTCACGGTATAGAGCACAGTGGACCCGTCCGGGGATACCACGGGCGATCCGACCCGTCCAAGTTCAAGCATTTTTTCGGGGGTGAGTCCGGTCTGGGCGGACAATGAAACGGTGCAGGTCAGAAGCAATGCCAGTAGCATCACGACAGTGCGGGTCAGGGAATTGAGCGGATTTATCATGAGAGGGGCTGGATTTACTGAATAAATTTCGGTGAGTGGCCATGCGTTTCGGCCTGCCCGCAAAATAACAAAACACTCACTGATAATCGCCAAGCCACTGCACAAATTCGCCATACTCCGAATTGGCAAACGTCCGATACAGACGGAGGTCCGCCGTTATCAGGGGAATCCGGGTAATCTGCGCCGGTACCACATACAGGCAGTCGAAGTAGCCGGTGTTCTTTTCCATCGATAGATCCAGCGCAAGATCGCGGTATTTGGCCGTCTCCAGCACATGCACGGGCAAAGCCCGCAATGCCCGGCTCATTTGCCGCACCTGTGCCGGTGATAGCGTTCCTTTCCTTGTCAGCTTTGTGAGCACGCTGTTCATCTCGAGATAGAAATAGTCCGGTACAACCAGCTCCATTCCACTCTGAAGAACGGAGTCCGCCTGTTCCGTGAGCTCCTCGTCACGAAAAAACCACTTGATTGCGACACTGGTGTCCGGAATACAGTGCGTCATCGGTCCCTGTCCTCCCTCAAAAGACCCATGAGGTCAGGTACAGGTTTTTTCCTGGCTTCGTAGGAGACCCTGGCTTCGGCTATCATGGAGATGGCTTCTTCCCGGGTGGATGTGCCGGCGTATTTCTCAAGCAGCGACTTGATCTCGGCATTCATGGACCTGTTGTTAGCCATGGCCTTCTTCTTGAGCCGCTCTAGCGTTTCATCATCGATATTTCTGATTAATATGTCAGCCATGATCGTTAGATTTTGAAGGCGATTGAGAGATTTCGCTAGCAGAAGTCACGAAACAGAGTTATTGGGTATTGGAAATTGGAAATTGGAAATTGGATATTGGAAATTGGAAATTGGTAACCTTCGCTGCAAGCTTTTGATATCATAATGATATCACTTTTCCCGGAAAGTTTCAACTTTCACTTTCAGCCGAATCAACGCAGCGCTGAACGATTCTTTTTCACCAGGAAACGGTGTATGGGCCGATTGCTCAAAAACTATCAGCTCTTTCATGGGAACTTCCAGTTGCCGATGGTACTC
This sequence comes from Cyclonatronaceae bacterium, assembly GCA_046483675.1. Taxonomy (GTDB): domain Bacteria; phylum Bacteroidota; class Rhodothermia; order Balneolales; family Natronogracilivirgulaceae; genus SKNL01. The sequence goes on along the minus strand of JAWOCT010000016.1, from coordinate 12,431 downwards.
TTCAACAAGCTTCAAGGGTGTGTTGTAATCGTTTTTCCCGGCAAGAAAAAAGACCGGTATTCCAACTGAAGGGATCTTCTCGATGTAGTTTGTGCGGGTGGCGTATACTTCCTCCCACATCGGACCGCTGCCGCGATTGGCGCCATTAAGCCAGCGCAGATAGTCCCTGAAGCTGTACTCGGGTGCGCGCAAGGCCGGGCATGTCAACCCATGTACGATTCCGGTCCGGCATTGTTTCTTCTGCTACCAAATCCGGCGTGCGTGCGTACCTTTCTTGATATGTACCTGCATCATCGCGATTCGGAATTGCCGGCCTGGCCAATCATCACTGGCCGGTTTCCTCGGGCGGGTCATCTGCGGTCAATCATCTCAGGCCGGTCATCCCTGCCCGTTCAGTTCCCCGGTCCGCTCCTGCATCAGTTCCATTCCCTTGCGGATGGCCTCTTCATTCAGCGGAATGAGATGGTGGTAGCGTGACGGCAGCACCTTCTCCAGTCCCTTGATCACATTCTCCACTTCCAGCACCGGTTTGACCGCCAGCAGCCCGCCGATCACGATCATGTTGAACACCTTGGTGTTTTTCATGCGAACCGACTCATCGTACGCTCCCAGCGACCGCACCTCGATATCCGTTCGCTCCGGTTTGCGCGTCATGCCGTTTTCTTCATAAATCAGCAATCCGCCCGGCTTCACGGCCTTCTCGAATTTGTCCATCGACGGCTGGTTGAGCACGATGGCGGTATCAAACGTAGTCAACACCGGTGAGCTGATGGGCTCATCGCTCAGTATCACGGTGCAGTTGGCCGTACCGCCACGCATTTCGGGTCCATATGACGGCATCCAGCTTACTTCCAGCTCCTGCATCACACCCCCGTAACACAGAATCTGTCCCATCGAAAGCACACCCTGTCCACCAAAACCGGCAATGATCATTTCTTCCGTCATAGCAAAAAAATTAAGGTCGTTTGGTATATCCCTTTTTGTGCGTATATGTACCGCGTCTGAATGCGCCGCTTCCTGTCCGGCACACACCGGCATCAACCATCTATCTGCCGTTCTTCCTTTCGGCCACCAGCCCCTTGCCCGGAACCTTGATATCCCCAATCGGATAGAACGGGAACATATTCTCCTCCATCCACTTGTTGGAATCCACCGGATTCATTTTCCATCCGGACGGGCAGTTGGACACGATTTCCACCAGGCAGAGCCCCTTGTTCTCATTCTGGTACCCGAGAGCCTTCTTGAGTGCCCGCTTGGTCTTCCGGGCATTGCCCGGCGTATGCACGGACTGTCGGGTCACGTAATAGGTACCGGGCAGCTGCGCCACCAGTTCGGTCATTTTGAGCGGATTGCCCATGGTAAGCACATCGCGTCCCATCGGACAGGTCGAGCTTTTCATCCCGGCCAGCGTCGTCGGGGCCATCTGTCCGCCTGTCATCCCGTAAATCCCGTTGTTGATGAACACGATCAGTATGTTCTCCCCGCGGTTGCAGGCGTGGATGGTCTCGGACGTCCCGATCGCAGCCAGGTCACCATCCCCCTGGTAGGTAAAAACATACTTTTCCGGGAGGACGCGCTTGATGCCGGTCGCCACGGCGGGTGCCCTTCCGTGCGCCGCTTCCTGCATATCCACGTTCAGGTAATAGTAGGCCAGCACCGAACATCCGACCGGCGCCACGCCGATCGTCTCGTTCTGTATCTCCAGTTCGCCGATGGCCTCGGCCAGCATGCGGTGGGCCGTGCCGTGCCCGCAGCCCGGGCAATAGTGCAGCTCCCGGTCGGTCATCACATCGGTCTTTTGGTAGACCAGGTTTTCCGGGCTTATAATCGATTGTTCTGCCATATTTATACCACTGTTGCTGTTTTGATTACATTTTCTGTTGGATGGGGCTCGCGGCCTGCCATCCGGTTTCGCCGCAACCAATCGGCCGCAACGCTTTCGCCGGTCCGGCCGGACGGGTACGGGACGCTGCCCATTTCAGGCCGGCTGCTTCTGGTGCCATTCTTCCATGCGTTTTTCCAGCGCGTCGAGGATCTCGTCCGGTCCGGGTATGATGCCGCCGAACCGCCCGAAATGCTCAACCGGTGTGCGCCCGTTCACTGCCAGTCGCACATCCTCGACCATTTGGCCGGCATTCATCTCGACGGTCAGCATACCGCCGACCTGTCCGGCCAGACGCTGCAGTTCTTCCACCGGGAAGGGATAGAGCGTGATGGGCCGCAGCAACCCTGCGCGGATGCCCTTCATCCGTGCCATGTCCATGGACTTGCGCGCAATCCGGGCGCTGGAACCGAAAGCAACCAGCAACACCTCGGCATCTTCGCAGCCGTAGGTTTCAAACCGCACCTCGTTCTTTTCCATCTCCCGGTATTTCGCCTGGAGCCGCAAATTCACCTGCTCCATATCCTCCGACTGCAGGTGCAGGGAAGTTACCACCGTGCTCTGTTCTCCAGGCTTCTTGCCGGTGGTCGCCCACTCCGGGGGCTTGTCCAGCCGGGGCTGCTGAGCGAACAATTGCACTTTTTCCATCATCTGCCCGATGATGCCGTCCGACAAAATCATGACAGGATTACGGTACTTGAAGGCCAAATCAAACGACAGACGGATAAAATCGACGCTCTCCTGGACGGTCGACGGCGCAAGGACCAGCAACTTGTAGTCGCCGTGGCCACCCCCTTTCACCGCCTGGAAATAGTCCGACTGCGAGGGTTGGATGGTCGCCAGGCCCGGTCCGGCCCGCACTACGTTGACAATAACACAGGGCAGCTCCGCTCCCGCGAGGTAGGATATCCCCTCCATCTTGAGGCTGATGCCCGGACTGGAGGATGAGGTCATGGCCCGTTTGCCGCAACCGGCCGCGCCATAGACCATATTGATCGCGGCGATCTCACTTTCGGCCTGGAGCACATGCATGCCCGTCCGCTCTGCCGTATTGGCGCGCATCAGATACTCGATGATCTCTGACTGCGGGGTGATGGGATATCCGAAATAGGCATCCACGCCGGCCAGAATGGCAGCCTCTGCCATGGCCTCGTTGCCCTTCATAAGTCTGATCTCTTTTTTCATAAGCTCCCTGTTTTTCCCTTCCGGCTGATCTCCGGTTCAGCCGACCGGTTCCTTCGCCCGGTATACGGTAATCACGGCATCCGGACAGACAATGGCGCAGTTGGCACAACCGGTACAATCAGAGTTCACTTTCACGGTGTAATGGTAGCCTTTTGCGTTGACGGTCCGGCTCATTTCCAGCACGTCTTTGGGACACGCGTCCAGACACACCTGGCATCCCTTGCACCTTTCAATGTCGATGATAATGTCTCCCTTTGCTGCCATGACTGAAGTATTTACGGGTAAGTAAAAACGGTCCAGAAAAGCGCTTCCAGCTTCAAACTATTCGTGCGCTTGCTGTTATGATCTTTTGACGATACGGTCGATGCCATTTGTCGATAGATACCTCAAGATGGCAGTTTTGGGGATAAAAAAACAACTATTTTTTTCAGCCCGACCGCCCCTTGATCCCTTGATTTCACCCATGCCAAATATTTTTAATTAACCGATTTTACCTCAGGTCGGGGTGGGCCGGCGTTTCCGGTAAGCAACGCATCTGCTCTCTGACAGCGTCGGCGTTGGAGCGGCTCGTCAGCATTTCCAGCAGAAGGAAGGCAACGTCGGGCGCGGTGGCCGGGCCGGTTGATGTGATGATGTTCCAATCCACAACAATCATCTCATCCATTACGCGGGCGCCATATCCTGTGAGCTGTTTCCGACGCTCCCCGTCCGGCAGGTCATACGTGGTCGCCTTCCGGTTTTTCAGGACACCGGATTTTCCGACGGGCAGGGCACCGACGCAGACCGCGGCGATGGGCTTTCCCTCCCGGTCAAACGTCCGTATGAGGTCAAGGAATCGCTCGTCGAAGGCATCCTCATAGAATCCGGCCGATTCGAATCCGCCGGGAATGGCCAGGGCATCGAATTTTTCGGGGTCGATGGTCTCAAACGCCGCTTCCGGACGCACAATGAGGTTCCATGTACAAGTGACCTCTGCCCGCAGGGCGGCGGTCGTCACATTTACGGGCTGGGTATTCACCTCGCGGCTCCATCCCATCACATCGGTGAAGACACTGGCTTCGTAGACCTCGAAACCCTGCGGCAAAAAGAGCAGTACGTTTTTCATGTGTTACATCAATTTCGATTTATATGGTCAGAATGATCTCACATGACAGGATATAATCATGCTCCTGTGTATCAGCCGGAGGCTGTTATGTTCGTTTCATTTGCCGTTTATTCATTTGCCGTTTATTCAATCCGTATATTGTGTTGTACGATTCTGCCCAAGATGTTCCAATTTCTGAAACCTCGCAACACTGAATCCCCCTATGCCACTCCATCAAAAAACATACCTCGCTATTTCGCCCGTACTTCTGCTTTTCCTGTCATGGATTCTGACTGCACCTTCCGGCTTGACGGAATTCAATATCGACTGGGAGCAGGAAAAACTGCAACCCGGCATCGTATGGGTGCATGCCGCCGATTCACTTTTCGGAGCGCCCCAATATCTGAATATCCTGATCATGGACGCCGATACTGCTGCTGCCCGTTTCCGGCTGGAAGCGGCCGACCGGTTGGGTGCACCCCGCCGGGACCACTCGGCAACCGAAATCCCCGAGAGAGTAACTCGGCTGACAGCCAGTGAGTTCGCATATCTTTTCGATCCGCTGGCCGTGGTCAATGCCGGATTCTTTTCCGATCATCCTGAGTACGTGAGTTCCGGCATCTTCAAGGTCCGGGGAGAAGTATATCCATTCCAGAAAGAGGAACCTGAAGAGCTCCGGTTTGTCGGCCGTTCGGCCATCGGCCTGGACGAAGAGGGCAACTGGCTGTTCCGCAACCGGGAAGATGATACCTGGCCGGCTGACTGGCCGGAGGCGTACACCGCCGTGGCCGGTGCGCATCGGCTTCTCGAAGAAGGCCGCATCCCGGAGCCGGTGGCCGGCGAGTCGTACCAATCCGGACGCGAACAGCGCCACGCCGGTTTGCGTCACCCACGGACGGCCATCTGCCTGACCAGTGAGCGTGATTCCGACTCCAGCAGAGAACATCCGGATGACCTAACCGAAAGCAAACAGCAGATCCTGATTCTGGTGGCCGACGGCCGGCATGAAGAAGCCGTCGGGCTCACCCTGAAGGAGCTTGCCGAATTCATGCTGTCCCTGGGATGCCGGGATGCGGTGAACCTGGACGGTGGCGGCTCCAGCACCATGTACATCCGGGGAGAAGGGGTTGTCAATCACCCTAGCGATAACGGCACATTCGACCACGAGGGCGAGCGGGCCGTGCGCACGGTCATCATGGTTCGCCGGAAATAGGATTTTGAGCAGTTTAATGCTGTCAAAGCAATAGAATGTGCGTCAAACTACACCCATAATCATGGAAATGACGCGTTTGTCCACCGGATCAAGCACCGGCAAACCTGCCAAAATGTGCTGAAGCTCATCGGTCTGCAACGGATTTTTCTTTAGATATCCGTTAATATTTTTCAATCTGATATTCTGATACTTGCGATTCTTTCTTTCACTTTCGATCCAGTGTATCAGTTTCGGCTGAACCACATCTAGCCATCTGTTTGCCAGTTCGTACCAGTCCACTCCCTCGGGCAGCGAGACAGCATCACCTGTGCCCTGACTTTGAGGACCTCCCGGATGAAACACCAGGTCATTCAGCTTTTTCACATGGTTTCTCCATTCCGAATCCGGAACATCCTCCATCTTCAACCATCTTGGCAACAGAAACCGCATCTGGTCAATGGCATTCTTCTTTTTATTGGGCAGCATCTCTATTTCGTGTGCTGAAAGCCATCTCATGTGGTCTCTGACAAGCTTATCCGTTTCGTCAGTGGGATCCATGGTAACGGAATCCGGCAAAAGCCGCCGCAGCTCCTGAACGATCTTGTTTATATCCTTTTGGTGTTCGCCGTTGCCTTTGCGTAGTACCCAGTAGGGAGCCGAACCGACCGAACCCTGAACGGCTGCAAATAAAAAAGGCTGTTTTGAGCCAACTATACTGGTCCATGCACCACCTCGCTCCGATGATTTTATCACTGATTCGTAAAGCCCGGGATCAATGATCGGCCTATCTCCGAAGACCAGGTTTCGCAATGAGGAAAAAGCATCCTCGAATCCCTCCCAGGACTTTTCTACTTTCTGATGTTCCTCGAATTCCGAGATAATCTGCCTGGTTGAAAGAGACTCCTCGGAAAAACTGTCAATATGATCTCCAATTCGATCCGGAAGCGAGATATTGCTGCCGATCAGGTCCTCCACAAGCTGGTGCCTGTGGTAAAAGTTACGGTCCGTTTTCAGGCGGAATGCATGCGAGTCGTCAGGCCAGTATATTGCGATCTGTTTATGTGGACTATCCATGCGATCCACGCGGCCGATCCGCTGTTCTGCCACCCGGATCACTGTCGGCATATCCAGAAATATTACCGATGATGCTCTTTGCAGATTCACCCCTTCGGCAAGAGCATCACTGCACAAAGCCGCCATTCGCACATTTTCAGCCTGCAGTGCAAAAGTCTTTTTCAGCAGCTTCTTGGTGTTGCCGGTGCTGCCCGTAACGACCATGGCTTGCTCCCGAAAACCCATTTCACACAGCTTTTGATAGATTACATGCAAGGTAACCAGCGCCGTGTCATAGGCCAGGATCATTCCGTCTGATTCAATCCGTTTTGCAACCATTCCGGCCTTGCCTGTCTCCCGACGGTCACTCATCTGCTCTGCCAGAGAAGCGATTTCCTCAAGAATAGCGATCTCTTGATCACAGGCTTTTTGCCATTGTTCCGTGTGACGCATCCATTCCGGCAGGGAAATGCGCAGGTTGGTGGCAGGTTTGCTTTTGTGCAGACTTTGAATCCGGCCAATTATGTTCCCGGTTTCATTTTCTTTGTACGGTCTGATGCCGAACCGGGATATTACGGCTTCAGTACCCCTGAGATGTTCCACAAGGGCTGCTCGACTGGAACGCAGCATATTCCGGATGTTGTAGCGCGTCAATGCCGGACCCATATGAAGTCGTTTTTTCAGGAAAGCCTGTTCTCTTTCTTCTGAAAACCGGTCATAGGCATCGGCTTTCAGATTGGACAGGTACAGTATGCCTTTCAGACCTCCGATCAGCTTTTCAATGCGTTCCGCCAACGCAATGTCCGCTTCGGTTTCTTCTGTCTTGTATGTTTTCGGGATATTTGCCGGGTAGCGGCACTTGTTCCCTAATTCATCCCGATAGGCATCCGGTTCCCGGACTATGGCCTCATTCAGCTCCTTTTTCGTACGACGGACCATAAAGCGATGCACATAGTCCCTCAATGCCTTCATTTTTTCCGGACTTTTTGCTTCACGGCTGCTCAGCAAATCCTGGTATGTTTTATAAGCGTCATCGCTCAGATTATCCAGACCCAAAATCTCAACCAGCCGCAACAGGTCCTCGCTCCGGCGGTTAAGCGGAGTTGCCGTGAAAAGAATCACATGATCGGCCCGATTGATCACAATGGAGCGGCTGCGAACAGATGCCTTGTTAAGGTAATTATGCGCCTCATCTACCAGCAGAATATGGGCGTTGCGAATGTTGCGGATTACCTCCCTCGACTTGTGATTATTCGGGTTGCTGAGCATCCCGTGTGAAACCGGTTCTGCCATGGATTGCGGCAGATAGCCGAGTTCTCGTTTCCAGGTATCAATGACCAATGGTGGACAGATAATCTGGTAGTTGGCACGGTATTGTGCTGACTGCACCCAAAGCCGATGAAGAAGCGCCTCGAGCAGACGCGCACCCATTCGCGTCTTGCCCGAGCCCGTCGGGTCGGCCATCAACACACTGCCCTGCCTCTCGAGCAGATAAAGCGCCTGGGCAATGGATTTTTTCTGAGTCGGCCACAGATTTGCCGCTCTGTTCCGAAGCCATGCCCCCGGGTAGTTTTCGACCCATTTCCCCTCATTAATCAGAGCGACAGCCCTGGCAAGCGCCTCCTGCCAGCTGACATTTTTCAGCAGTTGTTCCAGTAGTGAAATTATGGAATCATTCCAGTTGGTCGCCGTTTCCCTGAAATGATCCGCGATATCGCTGATTTCCGAGTGACTTTCTTCCCCCCAGGGTTTTCGGACATTAGCCTCCCCCTGTGTCTGCATGCCGGGACGGGTGAAGTTGCTGGAGCCCAGCATCACGTGATGGTCTCCTTTGTATACTTTGGCATGCGTTTTTGACCGGTAAAAAAAGGACACTTTTCCGAATCTGATTTTCTCGATCAGCATCAGTACCGGCTTGTTCAGCATGACGGAGATTCCCCGCTCCAGCCAATAGGTGCGAATTTCGTCAGGCAGCCCGTGAGATTTCCTGTCCGTCAGAGCGGGGAAATGTGTGCTGATGTTTTGCGGAGGTACCGGCTCATTGCCCAATACGATTTCAATGCACTCCCGGGCATCCAAACTGCCGCCAAGCTTTTCCACCAGATACTCCAGCGAGGTGTAACCGGTTATCATCAGATATCTGCGGGAGTCGGCGATATCCTCTTTCACAAGATTCCAGACGACATCCCTTCCTCCCCGGTTCATCGGATACTTGTCGTGGTCCGGCAAACTGGTTTGAAAGAGCGGTCCAAATGCATTTTCGATGTCATTCTGTCCCATCAGTATCCCGCGGTAGGTCGATTTTATATCGGTATCCCACTGTCCCTCTGCCTGGTGTCAATACCCCGTGGCCTGGCCGTCGGCCCTCGACTCCGAAGCCCCGAAGTAGACGCCTTTTTCCTCGTCGAACAGGATGCCCTGGTAGCGGCCGTAGAATCCGCCACCGATTTCAACCGTATGGCCTTTGGCTCGCAGCGCCTCCACGATTTCCGGATCGATCTGCGACTCAAAGCGTACCAGTCCACCGTCCTCCAGCATATCCGAAAACGCGTCGGTCGGCTCAGTGGAATTCGTGTGCAGCCAGCGGATCGCATCGCCCGCCTCCTGTACATTCATGCCGAAATCGATGATATTCACCAGGATCTGCACGTGTCCGATCGGCTGGAACTCCCCGCCCATCACGCCGAGCGAGAACCACGGCCGCCCGTCCCGGGTGACAAAGCCTGGAATAATAGTGTGAAACGGCCGTTTGCCCGGTTCGTAAACATTCGGATGCTCCGGATCGAGCGAAAACAGCTCGCCGCGGTTCTGGAAACTGAAGCCCGTGCCGGGAACCACGAACCCGGTCCCCATGCCGCGGAAATTGCTCTGGATGAGCGAAACCATGTTGCCGTGCCGGTCGGCGGTCGTCAGGTAGATGGTACCGCCGTCCTTCAACCCTTCAACCCCGCTGGAGATGCGCTCCAGGGCTCTCTCGCCGATCAGCGCCCGGCGCTCCGCCGCGTATTCCTTGCTGATGAGCGTTTCGAACGGCAGCCCGTCCACAAAATCCGGGTCCGCATAGTATTTCGCGCGGTCCTCGTAAGCCAGCTTCTTGGCTTCGATCATCAGGTGCAGCGCCTCCGGACTGTTGAAGCCCATCGACGCCAGATCGTATCCTTCCAGGATGTTAAGCATCTGCAGCACCGCCGTACCCTGGTTGTTCTGCCCGATTTCGTACACGTCGTATCCCCGGTAGGATGTCACCAGCGGCTCGTGCCACTCGGACCGGTGCTGCTCAAAATCCTCCAGACGCAGGTAACCGCCGTGCTCGCGCATGAACGCGTCGATCTTGCGGGCAATCTCACCCCGGTAGAAGGCGTCGCGGCCCTGTTCGGCCAGCAGCCGATAGGTGTTGCCCAGATCCGGATTGCGGAAGATCTCCCCCTTCTCGGGTCCGCGTCCGTCGATGGTGAACGTCTCCTCGAAGGCACCGGCGCGGCCGGACAGGATGCGTGCGCTCCGCTGCCAGGCGCTTGCGACAACTTCCGACACCGGGAATCCGTTTTCGGCATAGTCTATGGCGGGCTGGAGGATGCGGTCCATTGCCAGGTCGCCGAACCGTTCGTGCAGTTCAAACCAGCCGTCCACCGCACCCGGTACCGATACCGAGAGCAGGCTTGAGGGCGGGATGCTTTCGGCCCCCATCTTTTCCAGTTCGGCCATAAGCTGTTCATAGGATAGGCCTTGTGGCGAACGTCCGCTGGCATTAAGCGCGTAGACCCGGCCCGACTCCTCATGCCAGACCAGCGCAAACAGGTCCCCGCCGATGCCGTTGCCGGTGGGTTCCATGAGACCCATCGCCGCATTGGTGGCAATGGCCGCATCGATGGCGTTGCCGCCCTGTTTGAGGATATCGAGTCCGACCTGCGCGGCCAGCGGCTGGCTGGTGGCCACCATCCCGTTGGCGGCAACCACTTCCGAGCGGGTGACATAGCGTTCATTCTGACGGTCAATCTGTGCCATAAGTTCTCCATGCATCAGTGTGGTCATCAGCAAAAAAAGCAGGAATATTTCAAAAAACCGTTTCATCTGTTTAAATCAATTTTGGATTAATAAGGTCAGAATGAACTCACGTGACAGGATATAATCATGCTCCTGTGCGTCGGTCGGAGGCTGTCATGTTCGTTTCATGTGTTTAAATTCTAAGATTTATTAGGTTACATAGAATGTCCATGACACTTTTAATCATGCTCCTGTGTGACCGGGCAACGGTCATGGACATTTCATCTGTTTAAATCAATTTTGGATTAATAAGGTCAGAATGAATTCACATGGCAGGATTTGATCATGCTTCTGTGTGTCAACCGGAGGCTGCCATGTTCATTTCATGTGTTTATAACGGTCTGCAATTTAACCGGCATGTCTGCAAGCTGTAATAGGCAGAGTTCTTTTACACGTCCCGTTGAAATTGCCTGTTATATCGCAGAAAAAGTACTAAGCTAACTAACTAAGAAATCATTAGGATGAATTGATATTGCAGGAAATTCAGAAAGAATTTTTTTATCAAATGTGACGAGATGAATGTCAAAATCAGATGCAAGGGCTACAAATTCGCAATCGTAGGCCGAACAAGTAGACTCGGACATCAGAGTTAATATCTGCTTCGAATTGATGGAAAATTCTCTGGTACTCATGAGCTCTTCAGCTTCTTCAATGGCCTGAAAGATGGAAGGTAAATCAAGAATCTTTTTTCGATAATAGATAGAAAGAACATTTCTGAATTCAGAAGCCCACAGAAGGGGTGCAATCCATTCCGGATCCTTTTTGAGGCTGTGATAGGCCAATTGCTCCATATTATTGGGTACCCAAAAACTTGCAATTAGGTTTGTATCGGCAACTATCATGGACGACCTTGGTCAATTGCGTTTTGAATCTCCTCGATGGATAAAGAACCCTTAGCTCTTTTTTTAAGTTTTCGAGCTCTGTCAATAAGAATGTCCGGATCGTGTATTTTACTTTGTAGAGAATTTTTCAGGGTCATAATGACCTCACTGTTCACACTGCGATGATGTTTATCCGCTTGCAGCTTAAGCTTTTGATAAATATCGTCGGGAATTCCCTTAATAGTAATATTCGTAGGCATAATGAACCAGGTAAGTTGTGGTTTCATTATGAAACTAAAAAGGTTCTTGTTTTATTGCAAGAGCTCTGTGATATCACTATTTATTATACCACATGCATTTCATTGCTCAGCGAGTTTCACCCGTCTGATTTCGTTCGGCATGTTTCACCCATGACTCTCTGCTCAATCTTCGCACCCACCGGCCTTCAAATCCAGGAGGGACTACGAAAACCACAAGATTTTGAAACCTGATTGCTTTTTTAAAAGACAGACCAGAATGATTGGAAATAATCGAGCGGACTTCTTCCTCGGTCGCCGAGACAGCAACACGCAGACGTATCTCGTGATTGCCCCAAATGTTCAGGCCCTCAACAAAATCATAAACATGTAAGGCCTCGACGTGGTCGTCGATGTCTCCAGCTTCAACACCGACGCGAACGAGATAGGTCTCCGGGAAATGAACATCACGTATGCCAATTTTCTTTTTCCTTGCGTAATCTTTGACAAAACCCGCCGTGACGTGGTCATCAACGGAAGTGATGACCTCTCCCGCGATATAGTTGTCGTCTTTGCTATCCAGCAGTCCACACCCTGCGATAAGAATCAAAGTTATGACTGCCAACAGCGAGTATGTAGATCCAGATTTTCTGATCATAGTGCATTATAAAAGCCCGATCCTTGCTTTTCCTACGAAAAATTCATCCGAGTACAGGGTTTTGAATGTATCCTCCCGGCTGAACTTGAAACGCGAACGGAACCGGTACTCTCCTGGCTCGTCAATCGTCAACAGCACCATATGGGTTTTTGAAAGATGGGTTTCCGGCTGTATCGGGTGATTACATATGCGGTACTGTCCCTTAAAGACTTCCCAGCCATCGGATCCCTTATATTCGATTACATAGGTTATCCCGCCGCAATAGGGCATGATGAA
>JAWOCT010000140.1:0-3335 GCA_046483675.1 Cyclonatronaceae bacterium | reverse complement strand
TCCCAGCTCGTTGTCTGTGTAAACGGACACCGGTGATCAAAACCGTGCTGGACGATCTGGTGGCCCCTCGCATGAAATGCGCGCAGCTGACGCGCCATTTCCCCGTCTCTGTTCGTGACCTGGTTGAGCCGGTTCGGTATGACGGCCAGCATGACCCGAGCTCCATGCCTGTCCGCCACGGCAAGTAACGAATCGATCTCCTGGGGCTGGATGTCCGATTCGAGCATAAAGACGTCATCCACCCGGACAAAAACGGTAACCTCCTTCGGTACCGCTTCCCCCGGCGCAATCATCAGTCCCATCAGTGCCATGGCAATACCGGCTGTCAGTGCTGATCCTGCGAACCCTTTCCTGTTGCTTTTCCCGCTGTACATCGGCCTGTGCTTCATCTCGTTTGGATTTCAGAGGTGGATGGATGCCTGACCGCAAAAAAACTATGCCAGTCAGCATGGGCTGTGTAAAAATAACCATTTTTGGCAATCGTTATCAGTATGAGGGCATATTATTATCGTGCTGTACCACGCGGGTGGATTGTGTTTTTGCCTGAAAAACAACCTGAACTTGAAGGTTATGTCCATGATGAGATACCTGCCCATCCTGCTCGCGCTTCTACTTCTCTCTGTTGCCGCCTGCAAAAGAGTACATCCTGCACGGGATCAGCTGCTTAGAAAACTGCGGGATTGACAGTGGCCGCTGTGACAGCCAATGCCAGCATTACCGCGAGAAGTGACGTTGCCAAACTTGCTTTCATCGTCGGTTATATACTCCCGTCAATGGGCAAAATGTTCAAAGGGCTGCCACAAAGTCTTTAAGCGCACCGGCCAGCTCCACCAGCTTGCCGCAATCCGCTTTTTCGTCGGTATCTTCCGGTGTGTGAGTGATGGTCTGGTCGTGCATGTGCTCCAGCATCCATTTGGACGTCACGGCGATGGCCGGACGGCCATACTGCAGGAATATGCTGTGGTCGCCCTGGACCCATTGCTCCCCTTCCACGATGCCGGCCCGCCCTTCCAGCAGTTCTTTGGCTTTCTGTTGGATGCGCTCGGGCAACCCGAAATACGAACAGGCTGTGGGACCTTCGCGGTATCCTGCCCCGTCGATGTTTATGTTCAGAGCCACGCGTTCGAAATTGTTGCGGTTGGCCGCAAGGTAGTCCATCTGTCCGGGCACGGCGTAGTAATCCTCTCCGTTGAACGCAACGATCTCAAGCGGTGCGGAGCCGTGATAATCCCGGAGCAAATACGCAAGCAGCAACAGGACCGTCACCCCGGTCGCGTTGTCGATGGCCCCGGGCGTCCCCTTTTTGGCATCGATATGTGCGGTGATGACGATCTTGCCGGGCGACTCAAGTTCGTTACCGTCAGTTTTCCGGTCGGATCCGGCAGTGCCTTGAACAACTTCCCGGGTCGTGGCTATGCGACCGCCCTTCCTTCCAATTACATTGCAAGCCTTCCCGTGGATGCGCTCCGACTGCGAGACCAGCCTGACCTTTTTGCCGGTATGCGGAAGCAGCCGGTGCCCCTCCTCCTCGGTCATGTATACCGAGGGGATGTCAAAGTCGCCGTCCTCGATGAGCGGGAACGGATACACCCCGCCGGCAAGCTCCGGGTTGCGTCCCGTTGCACAGACCAGGGCCGCGGCACCGCTGGCTTCCAGGGCGGCCACGATGCGCCGGTGCTCCTCCGGGTTGTAGAACACGAAGTTCTTGGGCATGAGTTGCTCCGCCGCAATCTCACCGTGCAGCAGGAGTATTTTGTCCCGGTATTCGCCGTTTTCGAGCATCCCGACCGAAGACACGGCGGCCAGTTCCGCCTCTCCTGTGTATCCATTGGCGTACGGACTCACGCGCACATCGAAGCCGGCCCCTTTTGTGGCCTCCTCGGACCCGTGATACGAACTTTTCCCACTGTTTTCGCCGGTTTCCACGGTCAACCTGGCCCCGCCGTCACGCCAGTCCATGGCATCAAACTCCGGAGCCTCCGTCGCCCATCCGGCCGCCCGCAGCTCCTTCTCAAAAAAGCACGTGGCTGCACGGTTGCCCTCGCTGCCAACACTGCGTTCGGCAATATCCACACACAGCGATTTCAGATAGTGTTCGCATTTTTGCATTTCATCGGCCTTCCAGGTCATAAAGTGGTCCCTGTTATGTCTGCCTGAGTAAATATTTGTAATGATCCTGTTTCACAAAGGTGCTTCTACGAGTTCCAGCGACTACGGTTTCATCGTTTCATGCCCCTTTCACCATCATCGTTGAGCAGGCAATCCGATTCTCCAATACATCGATTTCTACTTCCTGCTTGCAGATGTACCCATCGAAGAGACAGCGTTTTTCAGGGTGTTTTCTCCATCAGTTCCCGGCAACGCCTGACCAGGGGCTGGTGGATGGCTTGGTTGGATGCCTGAATCAGTAGATCATTTCCGGCAGACAACCAGCATCTCATAGTCGTCGGTCCGAAGGCTGTGCTCCCTGGAGAATGCCCCAAGCCGGGCGCCATAAATTCCGATATCCCTGAAACCGAGCGATTTCAACAGCCAGGTGATCTCACTCGGCACGTAGTAGCGTTCGTTAGATTGCAACTCATGCCTGTTACCGTCGTCATCCGTAAACTCCGTGATGTTATGATCGCGGAACGTCATCAGGTCAAACCGGTTGTCCCGATAGGTCGCGTTACCCTCGAAGGCCGTATCCTGTCCGAGTTTTTCAACCGAGTGGAACAGCGGAAAGAGTCCGTTCAATGTGGTGAATATAAAGGTGGCCGGACTCCGGAGCGCTTTTGTGACACTCTTCAGGATCTCGAAGTTCATCTCGTCGGTTTCCATGAGCGAGAAGCCGCCCTCGCACATCATGATGGCCGCGTCAAATTCCGCGTCAAAAGGCAAATCGCGGGCATCGTGGCATTGAAAAACCACATCCACCCCGGCCTCAGAGGCTTTCTCGCGTGCGCGCCGCAGCTGCGCCTCCGACAGGTCCACACCCGTCACCCGGTAACCGCGTCGGGCCAGTTCAATGGCATGCCGTCCTGTCCCGCAGCCCACATCCAGAATGTGCTGCGAAGTATCCCTGCCCAGCTCCTTCTCTATAAAATCACACTCTCCGACGGTGCCTTGCACAAAGCTCTCCTCGTCGTACTTGCGGGCATAGTTTTCAAAAAGTGTTTCGTACCAGCGTTTCATGTGTTTAAATTCTAAGATTTATTAGGTCACATAGAATGTCCATGACGTTTTTAATCATGCTCATGTGTGACCGGGCTACGGTCATGGACATTTCATCTGTTTAAATGTTTCGATTTATAATGTCAGATGTAATGCCATGACCGTATTTAATCACGCGCCTG
>JAWOCT010000013.1:0-5192 GCA_046483675.1 Cyclonatronaceae bacterium | reverse complement strand
TTGAATCGGAATTCATCGACGGGCACCGCGTGACGACACCCGAGGCCCTCGAGTATGTCGAAACCGCCCTGAAAGGCCAGGTCAACGGCTCGCTTGTCAAGCTTGTAAACCAAATGGGCTACAAAGCGGTAGGTTTATCTGGCAAGGACGGCAAGATTGCCACTGCCGTCAAGCGCATGCACAGGAAAGAGGTGGATGGATACGTCGAGGAGCACGACCTGGGCCGGGTCGGCGATGTGGTCAGCATCGATACGCACCTGCTGGAGCTTCTCCTGGAGCACGAATACATTCCCGTGATGGCCTGCCTGGCCGCCGATGTGGACAGCAACGAGTACAACGTGAATGCCGACATGTTCGCCGGACATCTTGCCGGTGCGCTCAAGGCAGAGAAATTCATCGTCCTGACCGATGTGGACGGACTCATGCGGGACAAGGACGATCCCTCCACGCTGATATCCGGCCTACGGGTTTCGGAAATCGGCACCCTGAGGGATGAAGGCATCATACAAGGTGGCATGATGCCAAAGATCGAGGCCTGCGAAATCGCCCTGAAAAACGGCGCCGGCTCGGCGGTGATCCTCAACGGCACCGTCCCGGAACAGCTTGAAGCGGTCGGCAGGCGCCAGTCCGTCGGAACAACCATCCAAAACGACCCATGAAATATCCATGATCCCGGAGCAGGGATGCGGGAGCATGTAGCGATGCGCCTCAAGGGCATGTCAAAGTGTTCCTTTCGCATCAGGATGCGCGTTAAGGGCGTCCTTGTATGTGTCACGTACACGTCCTGTTGCGCTTCGGGTGTATCGCGTCAAGTGTTTCGTACCGGGTGTTACAGTACGCGACCCGGTGAACCTTCGGGTTCATGGCCGTTGCATGTGCCGTCAGAAATAAAAATTATAAACACATGAACAAGAAGAAAATCGGCGTGATCGGGGCCACAGGCTACACCGGCTCCGAAATCGTACGCATACTGTCACAGCACCCCGGGGTCGAGATCGCCCTGATCACCTCCGAGGCCCGCGCCGGAGAGAAATTCTCCGACGTACATCCGTTTTTTCGGGGCATTGTGGATGACCAGCTCCATCCGGCCGACAAGATCGATGATACGGAACTGGACCTGGTCTTCCTGGCCCTGCCCCATGGCGTTTCGATGGAATACGTCAAACGTTTTGCCGGACGCGATTTCCGGATCGTGGATTTTTCCGGGGATTTCCGGCTGGGTTCAGCCGAAGTCTACGAGCAGTGGTATCCCGGGGAGCATGCCTGGCCGGAGGGATTTGAGCATGCGGTCTACGGTCTGCCCGAGCTCTTTGCCGATGCCGTACACGAGGCCCCGCTGGTAGCCAATCCCGGGTGCTTCCCGACCGGGGCGATCCTGGCGCTGGCCCCGCTAGTGGACAAGCGGCTGGTTGCCGACGAAGGAATCATCATCGATTCCAAAACCGGCGTGACCGGGGCGGGCATCAAGGCTTCGGCCACGAACATGTTCTCCAACGTGAACGACAACTTCAAGGCCTATGGATTGAAGACGCACCGGCACACGATCGAGATCCAGCGCATCCTGGAAGAGCTTGCGGTCAGGCCGTCCGGGAGCCGGGTGGATGCGGGTGCGGCTCCACACGCCGACAGGAAAGCAAATGAAGCTGCGGCTGCCTCATCCACTGATGCTTTTCGGAAGAATCAGCTGGCGCCGGTACAATTCACGCCGCATCTGCTGCCGGTCGACCGGGGCATCCTGACCACGGTATATGCGCGTCCGGAAGCGGCCGGCTGGATAACTGCCGGATCGGGGATGCATGGGTCGGGGAAGGAATTCCTGGACAAGGTCTACCTGGACTACTACCGCGATAAACCCTTCGTGCGCATCTGTGATCAGCCGCCTGCGCTCAAGGAAGTCAGGGCCAGCAACTACTGCAATATTTACGTTGATTTCGACGAGCGCACCGGCAACATCATCGTCATCAGCGCCATCGACAACCTGGTCAAGGGCGCGGCCGGACTCGCCGTGCAGAACATGAACGTGATGTTCGGGTTTGACGAGACGGAAGGGCTGAGGCACATCCCGGTCAGTCCGTGATCTGTCAGCCGGTCCAGCTTGTGACAACCGCATCCAGCCCAACCCGATCCAACCCGATCCAACCTTATCCAACCATATCCAATCCAACCCAGCCCAGCCCAGTCTGAACCAATCATTCCCGGCCATCTCGCAAACACATCCAACAGTTTTAAAACAACAGTTATTATGATCAAGAATATTACCAACGTACGGGGATTCCGGTGCTGGGGAGCGCACAGTGGTATCAAGTCGCTTCGCCGGGATCTGGCCATTATCTACTCCGAAGTGCCGGCAAGTGCGGCCGCGGTGTTTACGCAGAACCAGGTGGTCGCCGAGCCGGTCAAGGTCTGCCGCAAGAACATCAGGAACGGCAAGGCCCAGGCCATTGTGGTCAATGCAGGGAACGCGAATGCCTGCACGGGTGAACAGGGCTATGAGGGGGCGCTGGCGATGGTCAGGGCCACGGCAGAGTCGCTGGAGATTGATGAGGAGCTGGTGCTGGTTTCATCCACCGGTGTGATCGGGGAGCCGTTTCCGACCGAGGAGATCGTCAACGGAATACGGGTAAGCGCCCCGAAAGTGTCGAACCGCTCCTCGGCGGGATCGTTTGCGGCCAATGCCATTCTGACGACCGACACCTTTGCTAAGGAAGGGTTCATTGAGTTTTCGGTGGGTGGACGTGAGGTCAATATGGCCGGTATTGCCAAGGGCTCGGGCATGATCCACCCGAATATGGCGACGATGCTGGCGTTCATCGTGACCGACATCGACATCGAGCCGGAGTTGCTCCAGAAGGCGGTCAGGGAGGCCGTCGATGACACGTTCAACATGATCACGGTGGACGGGGACTCATCCACCAACGACATGGTAGCGGTGCTCGCCAACGGAATGGCGGAAAACGAACGTCTGACATCGGATGACAGCAAGGACTACAATGTGTTCCGGAACAAGTTGCGGGAGATGATGGAGCACCTTTCCAAGCTTATTGTCTCAGACGGTGAGGGCTCGTCCAAATTTATCGAATACCGGGTGGTGAACGGTCCGGAGAAGGCTGTCTGCCGCCAGATTGCCCGAAGCATTTCCAGTTCGAACCTGGTGAAAACGGCGATGTTCGGACGTGATCCCAACTGGGGGCGGATCGTGTCGGCAGCCGGGAATGCCGGGGTGCCGTTCGATTACACGGCTGTGGACCTGTATCTCGGCAACGAGAAAGAGCGCGTGAAGGTGCTGGAGAAAGGCAAACCGGTGAAATATGACCGGAACTTCATGAAGAAGCTGCTGCGCGAATCGCACATCAGCGTGAAGCTGGATATGTGCGGGGGCGAGGCGGAGGCTACGGCGTGGGGATCGGACCTGACGACCGATTACGTGCTGTTCAATTCGGTGTATACGACGTAGGGGGAGCTGTAGCATCCCAACCTGGTATGTATTTGTATTTGTCCATGGCGATGTAACGAATCGCACAAAAGGGCGGGAAATGAAACAAGTCGGGCATTGTTTGCGGGGTTTTTAAATGTTATTTTGTGGGAAATCCCACCAAGATTACTTGCCATGCCATCTGCCATTCAAAAAAAATATGATGCGAGGATAGACACCAAAAAAAGGATAACATTACGGGGTGCTACTTCGTCGTTCTATCACGTCACGGAATTTTCTGATGGTTCGATTGTATTGAGTCCAAGAGAGTTGGCACATCCTGAAGAAATATCAAAAAAGACGTTGGCCGTTATGGATGAAGCGGTCAGGTATCTCGATCAGGGGAAAGCTTCCGATCCGGTTGACATGGAGGAGCTGAAGCGGCTTTTATCTGAGGATGAATAGATGTTCCGGATCAGGATGGGGATACCGGAGATGGAGCATTTTTGGGATGATCTGCTGAGCCGCAAGAAGGAAGGAAGTCTGGGTAAAAGAGAGCAGCAACTCTTCAGCAAATTTGCAAAGGCGCTGCGTTTTTTATCAACAAATCCTCGTCATCCTGGATTGACAACCCATGAAATCGTGTCGCTTACAAAAAGATATCATCGCAAGGTTTTTCAGTCTTATTTGGAGAACAGAATACCATCAGCAGGTCGAATTTTCTGGGTTTATGGACCTGATAAAGCAGAAATTACGATTATTGGGCTTGACCCGCATCCGGATCTGGGCAAAAAGGGAGCGTACGACAAGGTGAAACTGTCGGGTTTGCCCCGATAAGAGAAGCACTTGACAAGGGCGTTGATTTTAATTACTATAGTTATAGTACTAAAAGAGTAATTCCCTGTTTAAGTTTTAGAACAACACTTCAAGCTAAATGAAAAAATCACTCATCCCGCTGGGCGATACCGAAATGGAGATCCTTCACCATGTCTGGAAGCTGGAAAAGGCGACGGTGGCGCAGGTGCAGGAGTGCATCCTCCGGGAACGCAAGGTGGCCTATACGACGGTCATGACCATCATGAAGAACCTGTCGGAGAAGGGGCTGCTGGACAAGGAGCTGCAGGGGAATACCTATGTCTATCGTCCCGCGCAGCCGGCCGGCGAGGTGCAGCAGAATCTGCTCCGCCAGTTCATGGAGAAGGTGTTCAAGGGATCGCCGGCGGCGCTGGTCCAGAGCCTGGTAAAAGCGGAGAAGCTAAGCGCAGAGGACCGCAGGGAAATCGAACGGGTGCTCGGTAAAATGAAATAAAGGCAATAACAGGTTATATGGCTTATCGATAGCCATGCAAGATTATACACGATAATGCATTTGGATTATGGAAATCCTCGAAAAAGCAATCCTTGAAATCACCCGACTCGGATCCCAGTCCTGGGCAATTCCGATGCTGCTTGTATTGGGAGCATGGACCATGGTTGCCGTTCTGACGCGGGTGGCGCTTATGGTGCTGCCGGACCGGCACCCCATGCTGCACTACCACATCCGCATGGCCATGTTGTTCGCCCTGCCGCTGATGCTCGGGATGGCTTGGCTGGCGAATGTCGCGTTGCAGCCGATCGCCCTTTTCGGTCCGGCGCCGTTGGAATGGTTAAATGCGCTGGTGGTCACGGTATCCGGCTCCGCTGCGGCAGAAACCGCTCCACATGTTACAGAAACCCTGTATACGATGGTGTCCACGTGGCCGTTCCTGGCGGGAACGCTGATGGTGGTGACGCTATTGAT
>JAWOCT010000126.1:0-7365 GCA_046483675.1 Cyclonatronaceae bacterium | reverse complement strand
GAGGCACTGGTCGCATCTGATTTCGAGAACACCCGCGAAGCATTTCAGCGTGCAACTGATGAATTGGAATCGATTGGTCTTCATCGGATGCAAGGCGAGGCCCATATGCGGTGGATGGATCATTATGAAGCGATTGATGAAGATCTGGATTACATCCTGGAAGCCGGAGATATCGAAAGACAGCGTGAGGGCTTTGCACAGCTTTCCCATGTTCTGATCGAAGCGGTTCACAACTACGAAATCCCCGGGGTGAGATATCATCAATACTGCCCCATGGTGGATGAAATCTGGCTCAGCAGTGAAGAAGAAATCGCAAATCCCTATGACCCGTCCATGCTGCGCTGTGGCGAAGTGATTGAAAGGATAGAGTATTGAGTCCGGAAAAAACATTGCAGTGTACACCTCTTTTACTGAGTGGATGTACGCTTGAATCAGGAAACCATAATTGAAAGAAGGTGGTCGCCATGAAAGAAATCAAAGCAATAATCAGACCCGAGATGTTTGAAACGGTTTACAGCAAGCTTAGGAGCGAAGGGTATTGCTGCTTGAGTGTATACTCCGGAGAAGGAGTCGGGCGTCAGGGGGATCCCGAAAAGATGAATGCAAGTCTTGAGTTTCCATTCCTTCACTCAAAAGTGACGAAAATCGAGATTGTAGTCGATGAACCGGAGGTGGAGGAAGTAATGCGGATTATCCGGCAGGCAGCCTGTACCAACAGT
The DNA here is from genome assembly GCA_046483675.1 of Cyclonatronaceae bacterium. Classification (GTDB taxonomy): domain Bacteria; phylum Bacteroidota; class Rhodothermia; order Balneolales; family Natronogracilivirgulaceae; genus SKNL01. The sequence continues at coordinate 6,646 of JAWOCT010000126.1, read as the reverse complement.
GCCGGTGATGGTATCATGTACAGCACCCCGATCGATAAAGTGGTAAGCATTCGCACCGGAAAGAGCGGCAAAATCGTGCTTTGATCAGGGGAATCAAAGTCAGGTAACCAAGGAAGATGTACAGCTTGTCAAAAGGAATAAACTCTTTTATGAATCGTTCTACCGATATTATATAGAAATTAGAGATTACCATGAATAAAATATTGATAACCTTGACAATTTTATTTGTGAGTATGACGCTGGTAAGTCTGCCAGAAGCACAGGGCCATCATCCACATTATATAAACCAGCAAACAAAAGAGGGAGGCTACAGCCAAACCACAGATGAGTTTCAAACGGAATTCACTGTGTTAATGAAGGATTATTTTGGGCTAATAAAAGCTCTTGTGGATTCGGATCTGGAGCAAGCTAAACACAGTTCGCATCAAATGGGTGAACGGCTGGCTAAGATCGGACAGCATCGGCTGGATGGGTATGTATTCTGGGTGAATCACTCTGAAGTTCTGTCCAATATGACATTAGAAATCTCGGATGCCGGCTGGCTTAGTGACGAAAAAGAAATCCAGAATCCCTATATGCCGAACCATGCCGGCTTGTGGACGTATCGAGAAGCAAATATCAGGATGATTGAAAGTGTAAACACTTCAATATCAATTATAAGGGAGGATTCCCATGAATTCCCATAAAGATCAACACCATTCAGGTCATGACAAGGAGGATAGCGACAAAAATCATGCTCATCATGATCATTCAGATCATAAACACAATGACCATGAGGGACACAACCAGCATGACCACGACGGGCATGGCGGACATTCCCATCATGAGCACCATCTGGCCATGGTGAAGGATTTCAAATTCCGGTTCTGGTGGGTGCTTGGTCTGACAATACCCATCCTGGTGCTATCTCCCATGATCCAGGATTTTATGGGTGTGGACTGGCGCTTTGCCGCTGATACCTGGATACTTGCAGCGCTTTCGACCGTGGTTTACTTCTTTGGTGGATGGCCGTTCCTGACCGGACTGGCCGACGAACTGAAGGAAAAGCAACCCGGTATGATGACCCTCATCGGCCTGGCCATTTCCGTGGCGTTTTTCTACAGCCTGTTCGTGGTATTCGGCCTGGAGGGGCATCTGCTTTTCTGGGAGCTTTCCACCCTGGTTGCCATCATGCTGCTGGGACACTGGATCGAGATGCGCTCGGTGATGAGCGCATCGGCGGCTCTGGAAAAACTGGCGGAGCTGCTGCCTGGCGAAGCCCACCGGGTCAGCGAGGACGGGTCGCTCGAGGATGTGCCGGTGGAAGATTTGAATGTCGACGACCGGATTGTCGTCAAACCCGGTGAAAAGATCCCGGCCGATGGTATCGTAGTTGAGGGCAGTACCAATGTGAACGAAGCGATGCTTACGGGTGAATCGTTGCCCGTTGAAAAAAAGGAAGACGACGAAGTGATCGGCGGATCGGTCAATGATGAAGGTTCCATCACGGTGAAAATCCACAAGACCGGTGATGAATCATTCCTTTCGCAGGTCATCGACCTGGTGCGCCAGGCGCAGGAAAGCAAATCCCGAACGCAGGACCTGGCCAATCGCGCGGCTTTCTGGCTGACGATGATCGCTATTATCGGGGGTGTAATCACCTTCTTCGCGTGGATCCTGTTCAGTACACAGGATATAAACTTCGCCATCAACCGGACAGTTACCGTGATGGTCATCACCTGTCCCCATGCACTGGGGCTGGCCATTCCTCTTGTGGTGGCTGTATCGACCTCGCTGGCAGCCAGTAACGGGTTCCTCATCCGCAATCGCTCAGCTTTCGAAATAGCCCGCAACCTCAATGCCGTCATTTTCGATAAAACCGGAACGTTGACCGAGGGAACATTTTCGGTGACCGATGTCCTTGTTTTCAATGATGAGACAAGCGAGGATGATTTGCTGCACTATGCGGCTGCCGTGGAATCCCACTCGGAACATCCTATTGCCCGAGGCATTGTGCAGAAAGCCGGAGAAAAATGGAAAGTAAAAGACTTTCAGTCGATTACAGGAAAGGGGGTCGAAGGAAACGTGAAAGGCAAATCGGTAAAAGTTGTAAGTCCGGGCTATGTCCGTGATGAGGATATGGATTATCCGAAAGATCAGGTCAAGGAAATTTCATCCCAGGGCAAAACCGTAGTTTACGTGGTCATCGACGACCGGCTCACGGGGGCGATCGCACTGGGGGATTCCATCCGGAAGGAGTCGCTGGAGGCCATCGATCAGCTTCATGAAATGGGAATCGAATGCGTGATGCTGACCGGGGACAATCGCCAGACAGCGGATCATGTAGCCAGGGAGCTGGGCATTGACCAGGTCTTTGCCGAAGTGCTGCCGGATGATAAAGCGCAAAAGGTAAAGGAAGTGCAGCAGCAGGACAAGCTGGTGGCCATGACCGGCGACGGGGTCAACGACGCGCCGGCACTGGCGCAGGCGGATGTGGGCATCGCCATCGGCGCCGGATCGGATGTCGCTGTGGAGACCGGAGACATTGTCCTGGTCAAAAACAATCCCCGGGATGTGGCGCATGTGATCCAACTCTCCAGGGCCACCTATGGCAAGATGATTCAGAATCTGTTCTGGGCGACCGGCTACAACGTGATCGCCATTCCGCTGGCTGCCGGTGTGCTGTTTGCCTGGGGCGTCATATTGAGTCCGGCCGTCGGAGCGATTCTCATGTCGCTGAGTACAGTAATCGTGGCCATCAATGCACGATTCCTGAAAATGGGAACATAAGTCAAAATGATGTTGCAACACACGGATCCATGCATCTGCTCCTTTGACTGCCAGCGATTGCATGCTAATGACTTGCAAAGCAGTAAGGACTTGCTTGAATAAACTGAAACGAATAATGAACAGCAGCACAAAACATACTCTTAGCAGATACAACGTACTCGCTGCGCTTTATGAAACACTCGAATGGCCGGTTGAGCAGCTTTTGTATCAAGCATGGCGGGAAAAACTGTGGCCCCTTGTAAGTGGACCGGAGGTTCTGGAGATAGGTGTTGGCACCGGTAAGAATATCCCTTACTATCCACAGGGCGTAAAGGTTACCGGCATTGATCTGTCACCGGCAATGCTCAAACGTGCAAAAAAACTGCTGGCTCAGAAGTACAATGATCAGGTTACTCTGAAAGAGATGGATGCACAGAGCATGAGCTTCCCGGATGATGCGTTCGATGAAGCATTGGCCACATTCGTATTCTGTTCCGTGCCGGATCCCGTGGTTGGATTGGAGGAAGCCCTTCGTGTGACAAAACCTGCTGGTAAATTGTATCTGCTGGAACACATGCTGGCAAAAAACAAGGTCCTGGCTGCCCTGATGAAAATGCTGGATGCGCCCCTTCATTTTCTGATCGGAGTTCATATTGCACGAAAAACGGTTGACAATGTAAAGGCTGCGGGATGGGAGATCCTGAAGGTAGAAGAACTGGGTTTCAATGGCGTATTCCGGCTGATTGAAGCAAAGAAACCTCTTTCATGAAAAGCAAATAATCATCACATAAAAACAGGTAACTATCATGAACTATTATATGTCAACAACATTCAATGGCACGTTTGACGACGCTGTCAATAAAGTCACAGAAGAACTTAAAAAATATGGTTTTGGAGTTCTGACCGAAATTGATGTTCAAGAAACTCTTAAGAAAAAACTGGATGTCGATTTCAAAAAGTACAAGATACTGGGCGCCTGCAATCCTGCCAATGCCCATAAAGCACTGTTGGCCGAAGACAAAATCGGGACCATGCTTCCATGCAACGTAATTGTGGAAGAACATGAAGACGGTGTTGTGGAAGTTTCAGCGGTAGACCCAATGGCTTCCATGCAGGCCGTTGAGAATGATGAATTGGAACCGATTGCAAAAGTTATTCGTGATCAGCTTGAAAAAGTGATCCGTGATCTTTGAGAACCGGGATACCTGAAAAGATACTTGGTTTGCCTGCCGGTGAACAGGCGATAGATGTATATACCGCTTTTTAAATCGGAAGGGACCACCGCGTTAAATGAATTATGTGAATGCTATGAACTGTTATATACATGTAGCAATACTATAATTTGAATGGATCGGAGAATATTATGCATGATTTTCACTTTTTTGGAGGAGGTTGGATGATGCTTTTTTGGGTGGTTTTATTCATCGTCATAATTTTACTGATTGTAAGGATACTCATGTCCTCAGATAAAGATCATACCGGGGACACCGCCCTTGAAACTCTGAAAAAAAGATATGCCCGTGGCGAAATTGACAAGGAGGAGTTTGAGAAACGAAAAAAAGATCTCCTCGAATAGCTCTCACTTTTTCAAATTCTTACGCTGAACCCATTACAAAAAAATTGGACAGAAAGAAATTTATAAAAAAAACAGGCTGGGGAGCGGGCGCCTTGGTGATGTCACCATTGGCGTTGCATCCTTTTTTGAATGCCTGCGGTATGCAAAATATGAGCAATGGTTCGGGTTTTGCGTACCGTCTTCCTCTTCCGGCAGAAATCCACGAGGATGAATTCGATTTGAAAGCATCCACAGCATTTGTGGAGTTGACGGAGGAACTTTCACTCTCCGGATTCCAGTTCAATCAAAGCCTGCCAGGACCAACGATACGGAAAAACAGAGGAGATTCGGTAATAATCCGGTTTCACAATGAGACCGGACAGCAAAGCATTGTACACTGGCATGGGCTCATAGTTCCACCGGAAATGGATGGCCACCCTAAAGATGTCATCCCAAGTGGTGTCTACGATTATGAATACACCCTGGACCAGCGTGCAGGCACCTACTGGTACCATCCCCATCCTCACCGGATTACGGGGGAACAGGTATACAAAGGGCTTTCCGGATTTTACATTGTGGACGATGAAGAGGAAGCAGCGTTAAACCTCCCATCCGGAACTCGCGAAATCCCCCTGGTTATTCAGGATCGCAGAGTAGACGATTCCGGACAAATAGTCTTTAATCTGTCCATGCCTGAACGTATGATGACCGGATTTCTTGGGGATTTGATCCTGGTCAACGGGGCACCCCATCCGTATCATCAAGTGACACCGGATATGTACCGGCTGCGGATCTTGAACGGATCCAATGCCCGTATCTACAATATTGCTTTCGATAACAATGCCCCTTTTACCGTAATCGGGACAGATGGCGGTCTGCTTCCTGAACCGGTCAAAACCACGGAGCTTCTCATGGCAACGGGAGAACGGGCAGACATTCTGGTCGATTTTTCCGGCGATTTTCACGACGGCCGGGCAGAACTCATCAGCAAGCCATTCGATGTGCCATCAGGCGGCGGGATGATGGGAAGGATGCAAAACATGATGGGCGGCGGGGGTCCGGATCAAGGCACCGGTTTCTCTTTGATGGAATTCAGGATAGAAGGGGAACCTCAAATTGAATCCTTATCGCTGCCGGATCAACTGTCCCAGCCAGACTTCCCTCAACCCTCTGAAGCAGTCAACAGACGGACCATACGATTGGGTAGGGAAATGATGACCGGTCACACTATCAATGGCAGGCAATTTGGAATGGAGCGGGTCGATGAGCAGGTGAATCAGGGGGATACGGAAATTTGGGAATTTGTAAATGAAACAAATGTTCCTCATCCCATGCATGTCCATGCTGTTCATTTTAAAGTTCTTGAACGCAGCGGAAACCGGGGTTTGCTGCCTTCAGAAACCGGCTGGAAAGACGTGGTGCTGGTGATGCCGGGTGAAAGAGTGAGTGTAATCATGAAATTCAATGCTCCAAAAGGAATGTATGTATTTCATTGTCATAATCTGGAGCATGAAGACAACGGGATGATGGCCAATTTTGAAATTGTCTGATATGCAAGAAAAACACCATTCCGCCTGAAAGGTGCATGCCAATGACCATATAAGTCTGACAACACACCAAACCGAAAAAAAAACAACGAAATAAAATTGGAAACATCCATGAAATACACAGCTTTTTTGATCATGACTGCAATGATCATGACCACTGTCATCGCCGCCTGTGGCAGTAACGGGGACCATGAACCTCATACCCAACTTGACGCACCGCACGACCAGCAAGGTGAGCATGCAGAGCAGGAACAACATGCGACAGCTGACAGGACACCATCCGAAACACGGGAACAACATCTTGAAGGACCTGCTGCCGTTTTGTTCGATGAGGCCCTCGATCATTACCTGGTCCTTTCGGCCGTCCTTGTGGAATCAGATGCCGGCGAGGCTGCCGAGGCTGCCGGACGCATGAACTACACCCTGGACCGGTTCCGGGAGGCAGAACCAGGTGAAGTAACAGATGAAAAAGCTATGGGCTGGATAGACGTGCTCCAGAAACGCAGCCGTGAAATCGAAAGCAGCAATGAAATTGAAGCGCAGCGCGAATCCTATCATGAACTCTCTGAAACCATGATCGCCATGGTCGAGGCGTTCGGCCACCAGAAAGACCGGCTTTACCACCAGCGGTGTCCCATGGTGAACGGAGGCAACGGCGACTGGCTGAGCACCGGGGAGCGCATCATGAATCCATACCATGGTGACCGTATGCTGCATTGCGGCAGCACGGTGCGCATCCTGTAGAGTAGCACGACAACCGGCCCGCTTCTTTTGGAACAAACCGGCCGGAACGCCG
>JAWOCT010000101.1:0-11737 GCA_046483675.1 Cyclonatronaceae bacterium | reverse complement strand
CGGATGTGCTGACCGACGGAAAACGCGCGGGACAACCGGACGGGCAGGAGGTGCTCTATCGTTTCGAGACGACCAACCCCTCGCTGCGCTTCGCCGAGGAGTGCAGGGCCACACTTCCAGGCAAGTCCTTCACGGTCAGCCCGGTGGATGTCACCGAGCAGGCCATCACCTTCCGTTTCCCGGAGGACTGCGGGGAGGAGATCGCAGAGCTTGAACTGGAATGGGAGAACGATTTTGTGCTCCGCCGGATCCAGGAGTCGCTGATGCATCTGGTGGACAGTGTGGAGCGGCGCGACCGGATCAAGCGGATGATCCACCCGGCCCAGTCGGAAATCGCAATGCCTGAATTGCCGGAGATAACGGGTGGACCGGATTCACCGAACGACTTTTCCCCGTCACCTCCGGACAAGACCGCGGTCCGGCCGGCCGAAACAGAAAAATCGAAAAATGCGGGTAAGAGAAAGGAATCGGGAAAAGCAGCTGCAGCGGAAAAGCCGCCCGGCACCGACGACATCCGCGAGGACTGCCTGCGCAACCGGGCCCAGCGCGAGGCCATTTACAAGGCGATGGTCCAGCCGGTGAGCTACATCTGGGGTCCGCCCGGCACAGGCAAAACCGCCACGCTGGCCTACATCATGGCCAACTACGTGCTCCGCGGCAAAACCGTGCTGTTCGTCTCCAACACCAACCGCGCCGTGGACAACGGCATGCTGGGACTGATGGATGCGATGGAGACCCTCAACCTGCGCGCCATCCCCAGGCGCATCACCCGCTTCGGCGAGCGGATCCTCGAAAACGAGCGCCTGGACAGCATCCACTTTGAACAGCAGCTCGAGGAGATGATGCGGTCGCGCATGCAGGAGGCGGCCGACCTGCAGCACTGGCTGGATGCGCTCTCGCTCCCCGACCTCACGCCGCAGCAGAAGAAGCACATCGAGGACAAAATCGAACGCATGGGCGGCGCCGATGCCGTCGAAGAGCAGATCCGCGAAATCACCCAGAAAGAGCGCCACGCGTTTGTGCAGCTGCGGCGCTTCCGCGTCGTCGGCACCACGCTGGCCCGCGTCTGCACCTCGGATATGCTCGAGTCCATGGAGTTCGACGCCGTCGTGGTCGACGAAGCATCCATGGCCAGCATTCCCTACATGCTTGTGATGGCATCCAAAGCCCGCGAACACCTGGTCGTGGTCGGCGATCCGATGCAGCTCCCGCCCATCGCGATTACAGAAGATGCGGAATCCCGCGAAATGCTCGAGCAGGACCTCTTTGCGGCCGTTTCCGGCGCCAAAACCACCGGCGAGCTGTTCCAATGGCACGACGACCACCCCGGCTTCACCTCCTTCTTCAACATCCAGTACCGGATGCAGTCCGACCTGGCCGAGGTCATCAGCGAGGTGTTCTACGAAGGACGCCTGCTGTCGGCACCCGAAATGGAAGTAAAACAGGAGTACCGGGAGGATGCGGACAGTGCTACGGACAATCGTATCCACCCGAAAAAGAGAAGCGCATCCGGATCGGCGTCTGGCTCCGGCCCCGACTCTGGCTCCAGCCCGGCTTCCGAACAAGGAACGGGCCCGTCATCCGTGACCCTGCTCGATTCCTCGCCGATGGGACCGGTGCTCACCCAGGACACGCGTCGCAGGGGGTTCCAGCCGATAAACGAGGTGCATATGGCGCTGCTGACCGACCTGATCCGCGAACTGCTGACGGTCCAACGGTTCACAATGCGCGACATCGGCATCATCGTGCCCTTCCGGTCAACGGTCTGGCACCTGCGTCGCGAGTTGCGCGGCAAAAACCGCTGGTACGATCTGGAAATCGGCACCATCCACACCTTCCAGGGACGGGAGAAGCGCGCGATCATCCTGGATACGGTAATGAGCGGAGAAATGCGCACCGGGCGTGTGCAGCACTATTCGGTACGTCCGTTCGACGAAGCCAAAAACGGCCTTTCCGTCCCGCGTCTGCTCAACGTGGCTTTTTCGAGAAGCAAAGAGCAACTGGTGGTGGTGGCCGACATGGCGCACATCCAGCGGGTTTACGGCCGGAAATTTCTGGGCAGGCTGCTTGCGCGGCTCCCGGTCCGCTAAGTTTTCACCCTCGCCGCATCCACTTTGAATTCACCGGAACTCAATCCGTCACCTCGAGTTCTTTCCGGAACCGGTCGGCCAGACTGGATTCGTTCACCCGCTTGCAGCCGGCAAGGACGGAATCGTCAGGTGAGGCGATGGTCACCTCCCGCTTGCCGGGCGGACCCGGTATCCTGGCCACATGCCAACCGGCCAGCACCATGGCTGCCCGTGCTTTGGAGGCAGAGCAGTAGGTTCCGAGGACCGCTTTCTGAGCGGCGGCGGCAAGCAGTTTTTTGAACACCGGAACACTCCATAGATCCGGGTTGGCATTCGGGGAAAAAGCATCATGCAAAATAAAATCGGTCGGATTTTGAATCCCTGTGAGATCCCACTCGTGGAAGTCGCCCCGGAATACTTCAACACGGGTAAATGGCTCCGTTTCCGTGTCCGGGTGCTTCCCTGAAACCAGGAGTCCGGTCGCATCGCAGGGGGCGGCGGCTGTAGCGGATGCCATGTTGGAATGTGCCGGGTCAGTTACCCCTGCGGACCTGTTGGAATCATCACCTGTTACGTCAGAGGGATGAAGGGTGACCTTTGCGCGTTGCCCTTTGCGGGCAGTGTACAACATTTCGGCCAGTTTTCCGACCACATTCCCCATCCCGGTGCAAATACGATCGAAATTCATACGGCGCACGATATCTCCGGTCAGCGGATACTTCTCCACGCTGTAATAATGCACCTGAGAACGCGATCCGGTCCGTTTGCGCATGCATTCGAGCAGGACCACATGAAGGCCGGTCCCGAATCCGACCTCGACAAGGGTGAAATTGCGGTGCTCCGACAGGGCCCGTGTCAGACCCGTATTGTCAAAAAAGACGTTTCTGCTTTCGGTGAGTGCGCCCGATATATTGTGGTAGTGCTGTTGGAAACGGTCCGAAAACAGGGACTGTGAACCGTCCCGAGTGGTAACGATTTTGGGTGTCATGTAATAGGTTTATGTGCACCCGAAAGGTAACGTATTTTCAGCCGGGATGCTTCTGTTTCAGCCGGGATGCTTCGATTTTAACCGGTCTGCTTCTCTTTCCCGCCCGACCGCTACCGCCATTCAGCGGGAATGTTCATCCAGATATTCCGTGTACAGGGCCACGATTTCCGACGTGATCATGGCGGTGGCACCCCAAAGGGGTATGCGATGCACGTCCCAGTAGGGATACTTCAATTTTTCATCGCGATAGTCCCGTTCGCTGATCTTGATTTTTTCCTGATCCAGCAGATCCCTGACCGGCACCCAGAACGCCTCGGTCACCTCGCCCGAGTTTGGATTCAGAGACGGCCTGTCCTCACAAAACGCAAGCCAGGGGTGTATGATGAACCGCGAAGGCGGGACATACAGCGGACTCAGGCAGCCGGTTATCTCGTATTGTCCCGGGTGGATGCCAACTTCTTCAGCGGTTTCCCTGCACGCAGCTTCCCGGGGACTTTCACCCGGTTCCTGTCTTCCTCCCGGAAAGCTGATCTGTCCGCCGTGGTGGATGAGCTGCTCGTTGCGTACAGTGTAGAGGATGGCAGGGGGATCCAGCAGGGAAAAAAGTATGAGCACGGCGCTGCTGCGCGTGTCGAGTCCGTCCAGATCGTTCAGGCCCGGACGCTGGTCGGGTACCGGTGCCATTCTCTGCTGTGCCGGTTCACCCGGCAGCCGGGTCCGGATCACCTGTTTGCAAAAATCGGGAAAAGAGGATGTGAACGGAGAGTGGGTCATCTTTTGGGTCGCATCAACCGGAATCCTGGAATTGAAGCAGGGTCATTACGTGCTTTTTATATCGGACCAGTGCGTTGCGCCCCTTGTTGGTCAGAGCCACCATTTTCTGCCGGCGCTTCCCGCTGTTGACAGTCCTGCTCACAATATACCCCGATTCCTCCAGAATCTGAATCTGCTTGCCCAGATTGCCGTCGGTGGCCTTGACCGTGTTTTTCAAGGTCGAAAAATCGATCTCTTCGGAGTAGGCGATAGAAGAGAGCATGGACAGGCGGAGCCGGTTGTGGATGAGCTTGTCGATCCTGGAGTAGTCGAAAACGATGTATTTGGGGCGTTTCATGGTGGCGGTAGATAGCGGTCAGGCCGGGTGATCGGATTACGTGATGTGGTGTAAAATTTGTATCTTGTTCCGGTCATAATCAACTTATTAAATCGGTTTACATGAGTGTTTTAGTCGTAGGATCTGTAGCATATGATGGCATTGAGGCCCCGGCCGGGAAAGTGGAGCGAACCCTGGGCGGATCGGCAACCTATATCGCGGTGGCTTCCCGTTTTTTTACCAATCCGGTGCGACTCGTCGGTACCGTGGGATATGATTTCGAGGAGCGTGACCATCGCTTCCTTCGGGATAAAGGGATCGATCTGGAAGGATTCCGGGTGGACGAGGACGACCGTACCTTTTTCTGGAAAGGGCGCTATCATGAGGATATGAATATGCGCGATACCCTGGACACCCAGCTCAATACCTTCGAGCATTTCGATCCGGTAATACCGGAGGTGTACAAGGGCAGCCGCATTGTTTGTCTGGGCAACATCGACCCGAATCTGCAGCTCAAGGTGCTCGACCAGGTGAGCCAGCACAAGCTCACAGTCTGTGATACCATGAATTTCTGGATATCAGGACAACGGGAAGCCCTCGAGGAGACCATCTCCCGGGTGGATGTGCTGATCATCAATGACGAGGAGGCCCGTGAACTCACCGGCGAAACCAACCTGCTGAAATGCGCCTCCATTATCCGCGCAAAAGGACCGAAATTCCTGATCATTAAAAAAGGAGAACACGGAGCTCATCTCTACTCCGACGATGCCGTCTTCTCCGCACCGGCGTTTCCGCTTTCCAGTATTGTGGATCCGACCGGAGCCGGTGATTCGTTCATGGGTGGATTTGCGGGGTGGCTCTCTTTTAGCGACCGTATCAACGAGGAAAACCTGCGCCGTGCCGTGGTCTACGGTTCCGTGATGGCCAGTTTCTGTGTCGAAAAATTCGGCACGCAGCGACTGGCCGAACTCAAACGTTTTGAGGTCGACCGGCGCTATGATGCGTTCCGCAAGCTCAGTGTGATACCGCCAAGGTCGTAACCCGGCTAACAGGATTTTTATGAAGGCATCTCAGGATGAACAACAGCGCACATTGGTACTGGCCACAGGTAACCCGGCCAAAGTACGTGAACTGAACGAACTGTTCCAGGGCAGGGGCTGGAGGGTCCGGTCACTGAAGGAAGTGGCCGGCGATGTGGATATCGAGGAGTCCGGCGATACCCTGGAAGAAAACGCCGAAATCAAGGCGCGGTTTGCATACGAAAAGACCGGCCTGCCGGCACTTGCCGATGATACGGGTCTGGAAGTGGATGCCCTCGGAGGCCGGCCGGGTGTGCGGTCGGCACGCTACGCCGGACCGGCGGCCGATGCCCGGCAGAACCGGAAGAAACTGCGGGAGGAGCTGCAAGCGGTGACGGATCCCGACCGGCGAAGTGCACGCTTCCGGACCGTTTTGGTCTATATCGGTCACGCACCAACCGAGCGGTATCGTTATATTGGGACATGCGAGGGGCGCATCCTCACAGAGGAACGGGGAAGCGGGGGGTTCGGCTATGATCCGCTGTTTGTCCCGGATGGTTATGAGGAGACCTTCGCGGAAATGGATCCGGTGGAAAAAAACCGGATAAGCCACCGCGGTCGGGCGCTGCAGAAATTCCTGGCGGATATGTCGTGAAGGATGCAGGCCCGCAGGGGCATTTCCCGGATTGTATCCTGCCGGTAAGTCTGATTTATAAGTCTGATTCAACGCGACCTGCGTCAGATGATCTCTTTCTCGCCCGGAATCCAGCGCACGAACGCCTCAATCGCTTCGTATTCCGCCATGCCCAGCTTGTCGTAAAGTTCGGCAGTACCACGGTTGCGGTCCTCGGCCCGCTGCCAGAACTCGCGCTTGTCGCTGCCGGGGAAGGCGACGTTGTCTTTCTGTGACTGGTGCTTGAAGATCGCGCGGCGCTTGCGGTGCAACTCATCCGGACTGATGGGCACGGCCATCTCGATCTGGTCGATGTCCCACTCGTGCCAGGCTCCGCGATACAGCCACACATAGCAGTCACGATACCATTTCTCATCCAGGGATCGCCGGACTGCCTCCATGACGGCATCCAGGCACACTTTGTGCGTGCCGTGCGGATCGGCCAGGTCGCCCGCCGCATAGATCTGATGCGGCCGAACCTCATCGAGCAGCTCCTTGGTGATGCGCACGTCCTCCTCACCCAACGGCATTTTCTCAACCTGGCCCGTTTCGTAAAAAGGCATGAGCATGAAATGGATCTGTTCATCGGGCAGGCCGCAGAAATGCGCGGCGGCACGGGCTTCGGCCTGCCGCACCAGGCCCTTGATCTGGCGCAATTCGGGAATATCGATATCACCCGGTTTTTTGGTTTTCAGGAAGTCCTGGATCTTGCGGAAGATCTTCTCGGCCTCCTCGCCCTTCAGGTCGAACTCATTGGCGTAGACCCGCACAAAATCGGCAAATCGTACGGCATCTTCATCAAGCACGGCGATGTTACCGGAGGTCTGGTAGGCGACATGGACTTCGTGTCCCTGGTCTATCAGGCGCAGGAGCGTTCCGCCCATGGAGATCACATCGTCATCGGGGTGCGGACTGAATAACACCACCCGCTTCGGAAACGGCTCGGCACGCTCCGGACGGTTGCTGTCATCGGCTTTGGGTTTGCCGCCGGGCCATCCGGTGATGGTGTGCTGTACCTCGTTGAAGATCTTGATATTGATATTGTAAGCCGGCCCGCGCTCGGTTACCAGTTCGCCCAGTCCGTTTTCGGTATAGTCCTCGTCGGTGAGCTTGAGGATCGGTTTGTCCACTTTCTGGCAAAGCCAGACCACGCCGGAGCGGATCATCCGGTCGTCCCATTCCACTGGACCGACCAGCCAGGGGTTGCGGAAGCGGGTCAGCTCGCTACTGGCGGCCTTGTCGAGAAAAAAAGTGGCATTGGGATGATCCTGCAGGAAGGATGCGGGTACGGAGTCGGTGACCTCGCCTTCCACCGTGCGGCGGATGATGGGCGCTTTTCCGGCGCCGAACGCCATCACCAGGACCTTGCGGGCTTCCAGAATAGTGCCAAGCCCCATGGTGATGCCGTTGCGCGGGACGTTCTTCTCTTCGAAAAACACATTGGCCGCGTCGATGCGGGTCACTTTGTCCAGCGTGACCAGCCGGGTGCGAGACTCCCTGGAGGAACCGGGTTCGTTGTAACCGATATGACCGGTTCGACCTATCCCCACCAGCTGGATGTCCAGGCCACCGGCCTCCTGGATCTTCTGCTCGTACTGCTGACAGTAATCAAAAACGTCATCACGCTCCAGGGTGCCGTCCGGGATGTGAACGTTCTCCTTTTGGATATCGACACGGTCAAGAAAGGTTTTCTTAATGGAGCGGGTGTAGCTCTGGATCTGCTCGGGATCGATCGGGTAATACTCCTGCAGGTTGAACGTGATCACGTTGGAGAAGCTCAGCCCATCCTCCTTGTGCATCCGGACCAGTTCCTTGAATACTTCCCGGGTTGAAGGGCCGATGGAAAGGCCGAGCACGGCGTTTCGGTCCTCCTCCTGCCGGGAACTGATTAGCCGGGCAATTTCCTCGGCAGCCAGCCTGGAAGGCTCTTCCGAATCGGTGTAGACCCGGGTCGGAATCTTTTCGTACTGCTGCAGCTCCTTGTTCGCTAATAATTCTGGCATAACTGTATGTAATAATAGTAGTTGGTGGGTGGTGTCCCTGCGAATTTTCAATCAAATAAAAGTACGAGGAGATGCTCTCAATAGCAAGCCGGAGGGTGCCCGGGCGACGTCCATCAGATCCCTCTTCGTTTTGAAAGAAACGGTGGATATGCGATATTTCCGTGCAGGCAATGAACCACATTCAAAAACCTCTGCACATCATGAATAAAGCTATTACAGGGACCTTCCTCGACGAGATCACACATGATATTCCGGCACAGAACTGGGGCCCCCGGGAATGGGCTCGTGACTTCGATGTCATGAAATCGCTCGGCATCGACACGGTGATCCTCATCCGCGCCGGGTACCGCCAGCAGGCCACATTCGAATCCCGTGTGCTGAAAAAAGAGATGAATACGCTTCCGGTCTACACCGACCTGGTGGACCTGTTCCTCGCTGAAGCCGAACGGTGCGGCATGGAGCTCTTCTTCGGCACGTACGATTCCGGTACTTACTGGATCAACGGTGAATACCAGAAGGAGACGGATATAAACCGGGCGTTCTGTGACGAGGTCATCGAGCGCTATGGAGACCGCAAGGCGTTCCGCGGCTGGTACATATCCCACGAGATCAACACCTTTGACGAGGGCATGATGAAAGTCTACGAGCAGCTCTCCGGGCACCTGAAGGGACTGAAGGACCTGCCGGTGTTCATATCGCCTTATGTCAAGGGCGTCAAGCAGTTCGGGGAGGAAGCGATTTCGCTTGACAAGCACATCGAAGAGTGGGGCCAGGTGTTTGCGCGTCTGGAGGGCATCGTGGATATCGTGGCCTTCCAGGACGGACAGGTGGGGCTGCACGAACTGGGCGACTACCTGCGCGTCAATGGTGAACTGGCGGCCCGGCACGGTCTGCAAAGCTGGAGCAACGTCGAGTCTTTCGACCGCGACATGCCCATCAAATTTCCACCGATTGCCTGGCCCAAGATGCGTTACAAGATGGAATCAGCGCTCGAGTCCGGAGTCGACAAGCTGATTACCTTCGAATTCTCGCATTTCATGAGCCCGAACTCCATGTACCCTTCGGCCCGGAACCTTTTCGACCGGTACCGTGAATGGGTAGAATTGTGAATGGGTGGAATCGTGAAGCGCCCGGGCGGAGGAGCGAGGCGGGCAACCGGCGCCGGTCCGAGGCCGGCCGCATCCACCAGAAACCAATAACCCGAACCACTGCCGGGCGTCTCGCATAACCCGGCCGGCATCAAACTCGTAATTATGAACACTACCAACGTCCTGCAGGCCTACCGCAAGCAGTTTGAACGCGAACTGTTCGACCACGTAATCCCGTTCTGGGAGCGGCATTCGCCCGACCCGAAGCATGGTGGTTATTTCGACTGCCTGGATCGCGACGGGAACGTCTATGACACCCGCAAGCACATGTGGCTGCAGGGCCGGCAGGCCTGGATGTTCAGCACCCTGTATCGCACAGTGGAGCAGAAAAAGGAGTGGCTGGATATGGCCGCGTCCGGTATCCGTTTTCTTCGTGAGCATGCCGTGCGTGATGATGGGCGTGTCTATTTTTCTATGACCGCGGACGGGCGGCCGGTCTACCTGCAGCGCAAGATCTTCTCCGAGTGTTTTTTTACCATGGCCCTGGCGGGGTATGCCCATGCGACGGGTGAGAATCGTTATCTGAAAGAAGCCGAAGTGCAGCTGGCCCGGATATGGGAATGGTCGAAGGACTTCTCCAAAGTGGGGCGACCGCCCTTTGAGGGGGAAATCCCGGCTCAGGCGCTGGCCATCCCCATGATCCTGCTCAACCTCATCGAAGAAGTGACACTCGGCGAAGCGGGAGACTACCGGCAGGAAGTCGATGAATGCATACGGCGGATGCGGCTGCATGTGCACGCCGACCGACAGCTTGTCTTCGAGACGGTAGCTCCTGACGGAAGCCTCATCGACAACACGGACGGACGGTTCCTCAATCCGGGCCACGCCATCGAGGCCGGCTGGTTCCTTCAACACTGGGCGCAGCGTCTGGGTGACCGGGAGCTGATGGACACGGCCGCCGACATGGTCCGATGGTCGTTCCGCGCAGGATGGGACCAGGAGCATGGCGGCATCTACTATTTCCTGGATTCGGAAGGGTACTCGCCGGTCCCGTTGGAGTGGTCAATGAAGCTCTGGTGGCCGCACTGCGAGGCGATGTACGCCCATCTTCTCAATTTCAAGCTTTCAGGCAAACAGTCTGACTGGCAGGCATTCGCCCAGGCAACCGATTACAGCTTTGCGCATTTTCCGGATCATGAATTCGGCGAGTGGTATGGATACCTGGACCGTTACGGCAACGTGACACATCGGTTCAAAGGCGGCCCCTACAAGGGATGCTTTCACGTCCCGCGGGCGCTCTGGCTCTGCTGGAACACCCTGCGCCAGATGGAAACCTCGTAAAACTTGTATCATACCCGATCACACACCTGTTATCATCTGTTTAAAATTTTTGTTTCAAGCGGTCACATGCAATGCCATGACCGTATTTATTCATGCGCCTGTGTGTCCGGGCACCGGCCCGGGCATGGGCATTTCAGGTACATTTTATGCCTGAAACTTTGGAACCGATCCATCGTAAGAAGGAGATTAGTTTCTGCTTCCTGCAAACAAATCGGATCAACATGAAAAGTATTATACGTACGGTCACGCTTGCGGTATTGATGGTAACGGCCGCATCCACCCATCTTTCGGCACAGTCGCGCATCGGTTTTGAGCGGTACTACGAGCGCACGGATTTCCTGATGGCTTCCCCCGGGGCCATGACCTTCGGGCTCTACGGTTATGACAATCCCGCCTTGCTGCAGTATGTGCATCAGCCGGATATGGCTTTCTACTGGACAAGCGATAATTTTGCCGGGGATATCGGCCGGTGGGGCTTCATTTCCGGGGCTCCCGGTTTTTCGTTCAGCTTTTTCAACAACGACTTCGCCGATGTACGGTTCCGCGACTACAGGATTGCGTTTGGCGGCGGGACCGATGCCGCCTCGACAGGCTTTGCCATTAACTGGTACGGCGGCAATACGTCACCGGAAGACCTCAGGGCCAACCTTACACTGGGCACACTGTTCCGTCCGGTCCCCTACTTATCGCTGGGTATCACAGGTACGGCCACGTTCAACTATGAGTACTATGAGACGGTGATCGACATGGCGGTGCGTCCGTTCGGAACCCCGCTGCTGACCGTCTTCGGCGACTATGCCGTGGGCGAGGGTGCGGATGATTTCTTCGACGGCCGCTGGTCGGCCGGAGCGGCCATCGAGACCCTGCCGGGTGTGCGATTCACCGGCCGCTATATCGACGATATTGGCTTTACCGCCGGTGTGCAGTTCAGCCTGGGCCGCACAGGTGTCAGCTACCAGGCCCATCGCGACACCGACGGCAATCACCGCTACAACACGTACAGTATCCGCGCTGGAGCCATGGACCGCAATATCCTGGACCGCTACATTCGCAGGGACAGGAACTACGTGAATGTCGGTATACAGGATGGGCTTCCCTACCAGACGTTCCGCTTCCTGGATGAGCGCCAGACGTATCTGAGTACTCTCGACCAGGTCCACGAAGCTGCCCTGGATCCCGCGGTGTCCGGCATTGTGGTCAACACAACCCGCATGGGAATCGATCAGGCCAAGACCTGGGAGCTGCGGGAGGCGCTGAAACAGGCGCAGGCCAATGGTAAAAAAGTGATTATTTACGTGGAGCGCGGCGGCATGAACATCTTCCATCTGGCCAGCGTCGCCGATTACGTGATTATGGATCCCTACGGCGGCCTCACCATCCCCGGTTACGCAACCGGAACGACCTACCTCGCCGATATGCTCGAAGCCATCGGCATCGGGGTGGATGAATTCCGCGAGATGGAATAC
>JAWOCT010000048.1:0-3967 GCA_046483675.1 Cyclonatronaceae bacterium | reverse complement strand
CTCCATTGGCGTTGTACCGTATGCCCCGTTTCATCCCCGCCCGGATTCAACTCTTCAGCGGGAAACACAAGATGCCATTCCCGATCCCTTTGCAAAGCCTCCATGAACTCATCGGTAATCATCACCGAAAGATTGAAATTGGTTAGCAAATCCGTTTCCTGCTTGGCCTTTACAAATTTATCGACATCAGGGTGGTCACATCGCAGGGTTGCCATCATAGCTCCGCTCTTTCGTTTTGTGGAATGAATAGCGGCACTCATGGCATCCCAGAGTTTAAGGTATTCTACTACCCCCTTGGCTGGATGCGTACTTCCTTTGGGTATGGTGCCCGAAGGCCAGAGTGTGGAAAAATCATATCCAACTCCACCGCCCTGCTGCAACGTGACGGCTCCCTCCCTGAGACCTTCAAACACCTCCGAAATGGAAGGGGCAAGCCTTCCCATGACAAAACAGTTGAACAGCGTGACAGCATGGGCTGTGCCTGCACCCGCAAGAATTCGACCGGCGGGTAGAAATTTGAATTCTTCAAGGATCCGGTAAAATTCCCCCTTCCATTTTTCTTTTCTGCGGGCATCCGGCTCGGTTTCTGACAGCGCATCGGCAACACGTCTCCATGAGCCCGTAATATCAGCTTCGGCAGGCTCCTTCTCCGGTCGGTATCTGTATTTTGAATTCCAGACAAATTCTGCAATTTCGGTTTCAAACCTGGTTCGGGATTTCATGTGTTTAAATTCTAAGATTTATTAGGTCACATAGAATGTCCATGACACTTTTGATCATGCTCCTGTGTGACCGGGCAACGGTCATGGACATTTCATCTGTTTATATCAATTTCGATTCATATGGTCAGATGTAATGTCATGTCCGTATTTAATCATGCTCATGTGTGTCGGGTTGCCGTCATGGCCATTTCATGGAACATGTTTTTTGGTTATTGGGCTTATTTATGTGCCGCTTTCCGTTCCAAAACCAAGTCGACTCCAAAACCAAGTTGACCCGGGTTGCCGATCAGCGTGATTGGATCCAGGCCTCAAGGCCTTCTGATTTTCGAGTATGCCGGAACAGTCATTGCTGGTAACTTAATCCGAACCCGGCATACATCAAAATCGCTGAGTCCGAATCAAACGACCGACTTTTAAAAAAACACCTGCGATACCATGCCCGACCCGCATTGAACACCGAAATGGGAGCAGGATTATTCTCACCGGTGATAATGCCGTATCGCCGTTGTTCCTCTGCTGAACGCATGTGGGGGTTGGTGGATAGGCGAGGCCGACACGTCGGATATATTGAAACAAATACTCATCGGCTTCGTAGATTGATCGATTCAACACACCCAGGGAACCCGGCTCGCTATGACAGGCAATCCAACCGAATCCCGATGACAAGTTTGATCATATTGCCTTTTTCGGACTCAAATTTTCCACTGCCACCTTGATGACCGACCGACACCCGGGGAGACAGGATACCCGGGGAGACAGGATACTTTTCAGAAAAGTATGATACTTAATCCACAGCCAACACGGCCAACGCTACCAATGAACAGACATATTTTTATCGATAATGTCACCGCTTCTGTAGCAGCCCTCATTTCCGGGAAGCGGACTTTTTTTGCCCGCAGCCTGAAAAGCCCGCCATTCAGGGAACTTACCGGAAAGATGGAAGTTAAACTCCCCGATTTCGGACCGCCTTTTGCCACTGGAATTTATCCAGTCGAAGCACGCCTGCCGAAGAACGCACTCAACATGGATCCGGCCTTCAAGGTCGAAAAGTGGATAGGTGCTGGCCATCCCACCATCCTGTACCATCACGGCAATAACGAACGACCGTTCGACTATAAAAACAAAGCGAAAAATTCCTTTTTCAGAATTTTCGTTAGCGCCAGAGATGCAGTCCCGGCCAATCTGGTGGCCGTCCGGGCGCCCTTCCACAATGGCCCGCTAAGGGAATATCAGGTCAGGATGACAGACCTGGGCCAGTTCATGGCCATGATCGCCGCAACGGTGAAGCTGAACGAAACGCTCATATCTGTCATCAAAAAAATCAGCACTGCACCCGTCATCACTTGTGGAATCAGTCTGGGTGGATGGGTTACGAACCTGCACCGCGCCCTGTACAATACCGCTGCCTGCTACATACCCCTGATGGCCGGCACATTCCTCGGTGAGATGTTCCTGCAGAGCAGTTATCGGAAACTGACCGGACAACTGGCCCTGGACCACCCGGAAATCCTGCGCGAACTGCTTAATTTCAACAATGAGTTCGACCGTATCACAACCGCCAACGTCCGTCCTCTTCTTGCCCGATACGACCGGTATATTGAATATGAGGTCCAGGCGAAAAGCTACGGCAAGCAGCCGATCCGGACCATTGACTTCGGGCACGTCACCGGCGCTCTGCAGACAAAGGTGTTGCGGGGGCACATTATGGAAGTACTCAAACAACTTTAATATTTTACCTGCAAGGCAATTTAATATGGATACGTATCCACGAGTGTGGATGAATTTCCCACCGCTCACAAGCATCCAGATCCGATAACAATACCATTACCGACTTATGCACCGATACATGCGAGTACTTGTCATATTGATGATAACAAGCCTGATTGGCTTCAACACCGGATCAGCGCAATCCACACTCGAAAAAATCGGGCAGCTGCACCTGAATACCCTTGATGGCGGCGTCTCAACCTACTACCCGGACGGATACCGGGATCGTGCAATCTCGGTCGCGACCCTGCTGTCGGCATCCACCGATTTCTTTGAGCAGGAGTTCGGGGTCCGGGAGACCTTTACCATCGCCCTGCTGGATTCTTCCACATGGGTTAAGGTCACGGAAATCCCGTATGGGCTGCCCTTCGTGTCAGGTCCGCCCAATGTCGTTTGCCTGCCCGCTACATCCAACCACGAGCTTGCCGAAACCATAGCAGCATCCATTGACGGCTACGACCTGGAATCAAAACACGGGATGGCACACCACGAAATTGTCACCCTCTTCACAGACCTGATCGGATTTCACGAACTGGGCCACTTGTACACCTGGTCCCTTGACATCCCAACCCCTAACAAATGGATCGATGAATTCGCTGCTACCTACATGGCCTGGGCATATCTGGACAGAACGTTCCCGAAAGAGGCCCTGATCTGGGTGGATGCGGCCCATGCCCTTGCAAACGAAATCCAACCCGGCCATACATCCCTCAGCGAATTTGAAGCATTATATTATCGGGTCGGGATCAGGAACTATGCATGGTACCAGGCCGTATTCCTGCTGAGGGTCCGGAAGGTTCATGATCTGGAGGGCACTGACTTTCTCTGGAAGATGAAAACCCGCCGCTGGAATTCTCCCACCGGGAGTCACCATCTGGGTGAAATGGAGGAAATGGCTCCGGGATTCACAACCTGGGCGAGGAGGTATCGGCTTGTGGAATGAATTCATCAGTCGTAACATCAGATAACGCCAGTCATCAGCCAGATTGTATGGAATACATTTTGCTGACAGAACGGGCTCCTACAAGCCGTTGCAGATAACTTCATCATCGCCAGTGCATCTTCTCCCCTGATGGTACCCCAACCGCTTAAGGCACCCGCAAAGGAATAGACCGCAAAGAATTTCGAAGGATACCAGGTTGGACCGCTCTGTTTGCATTTTTTTGGCATCTCACTGGCCAGTTCTATTTGGAAACGGACTAATATCCCTTTGCGGAGTTCGAGAGCAAGCTCACGTAACATTTCGACCCTGATAAAAGGAGGTCTCCCTGTAACCATAAAAGGTAATTTTAAAATACGCGAAATTTCACGGAATATGACTATTTCCGACACAATTGAAGCGACTGATGAGGGCATCCGCATCAGGGCCGGATGAGAAATACGGCTGAACGACTACTACACAGACCTGCCTAGCGTTCTTTTTCAACATCAACTGCTCCTTCCAGAATCGTAGAACGGGCGTCTTAGCGGTTTTATAA
>JAWOCT010000039.1:0-3836 GCA_046483675.1 Cyclonatronaceae bacterium | reverse complement strand
GTGGAAAGCTGCTTTCATTGCTAAAGTACGCCCCTCTCATCGCTGCACATAGGTTTTTGGGTAGGTACTGTGTGATACGCTGCTTGAGCTTGTATATCAATTTGGGTTTCGTCTGTGTCAGTTACTGAGAGAAATATGGACATAAAAATCGCTCTGTGCAAATAGATTAATGTATTCTAATGTGTATGTAGAAAAAGAAAAATACGAAATGATATTCTGGATATTATAATTAAGAAAAATAAATATTACTATAAGTAGCTTATGATTTTTTAATATTCATGACCAAATACAGACTCCGAAAGCAGGGAAGGCATGTGTCAGGGTCATTGCTTAAGCATTTCCCGCACCATACCCGGCAGATCGCAGGCGGGCTTCCAGTCCCAGTCGCGGCGGGCGTCGGTATCATCGATGCTGTCCGGCCAGCTGGAGGCGATCTTGTCGCGTTCATCCGGTTCATAGCGGACATCAAAGCCGTTTATGTGTTGCCGGATGGCCGAAAGCAGTTCCTCAGGAGAGAAGCTCATCGCCGAAATATTGTAGCTGGTACGGATACTAATGCGCCCGGGTGGAACCGACATCAGGTTCAGTGCTGCCTTGATGGCATCCTCCATGTACATCATGGGCAGACGTGTGCCGGATTTGAGGGGGCAGGTAAACGTTTTACCGTTTCCGGCCGAGCGCAGCATGTCCACAGCGTAATCGGTCGTGCCGCCACCCGGCTCTGATTTATTCCCGATCAGGCCCGGATAGCGAACGCTGCGCACATCCACCCCGAAACGGCGATGGTAGTAGGCGCACCATTGTTCTCCGGCCACCTTGGTAATGCCGTAGACGGTGGTGGGATTGAGCGGACTGTTCTGCGGGGTCCGTTCACGTGGAATATCAGGCCCGAAAACACCGATGGAACTGGGCCAGAAAATACGAATGTGTCTGGAGGATGCACTTGCCTTTTTTTCACCGGCCAGATCCAGCACATGAAGCAAGCCGTTCATGTTGAGTTTCCACGTCAAGGCAATATGCGTCTCACCCTTGGCCGAAAGGATAGCCGCCAGGTGATAAATCGAACCCACATCATATTTGTCAATAAGTTTGGACATCCGCTGCTTGTCCATGACATCCAGCTCTTCGAATGGCCCTGATTTCGAAACAGAATCGGTGTTGCGTATGTCCGTGGCGATGACCTTTTCAGCACCGTGCTGTTCCCTCAGGCGTGCCGTCAGCTCGACCCCCAGCTGACCTGCGGCTCCGGTGATGAGGATGTTTTTCCCTGAATTCACTTGCTCTCCATTGTTTTAATCAGCTCTTTTCCGGTTGACCATGCCTCAGATGACGCCCAGCCGGGTCCCTATTTTGCAGAAGGCGCCTATGGCCTTGTCCAGGTGTTCCCGCTCGTGCACCGCTGACAACTGAACGCGGATGCGTGCCTGGCCCTTTGGCACGACCGGGTAATAGAATCCGATAACGTAAATGCCCTCATCCAGCAGCCTGGCCGCAAAGGTCTGGGCCACCCTCGCATCATAGAGCATGACCGGCACGATGGGATGATCGCCTTTTTTGATGTCGAACCCGGCGGCGGTCATCTCGGAACGGAAATAGCGGGTGTTCTCCCGGAGTCGGTCACGCAGGTCGCTGGTTTCGCCAAGCAGGTTGAGCACTTCGATGGATGCGCCTGCGATGGAGGGAGCCAGGGTGTTGGAGAACAGGTAGGGCCGGGACCGCTGGCGAAGCAGTTCCACGATCTCTTTGTGTGCGGCCGTGAAGCCGCCCGAAGCACCACCGAGCGCTTTGCCGAACGTACCGGTGACAATATCCACCCGGTCCATCACATTGTGGTACTCGTGGACTCCGCGTCCCGTCTCACCGATGAAGCCGGTGGAGTGGCATTCGTCGATCATCACAAGGGCGTCGTACTTGTCGGCCAGTTCGCAGATCTTGTCAAGCTGCGCAATGGTTCCGTCCATGGAGAACACCCCGTCGGTGGCGATGATACGGTGCCGGGCATCGGAGGCTTCTTTGAGTTTCTCCTCCAGATCGGCCATGTCGTTGTGCTTGAACACCATGCGGCGCGACTTGGTCAGGCGCACCCCGTCGATGATAGATGCGTGGTTGAGCTGGTCGGAGATGATGGCATCGTCCGGACCGAAAAGCGGCTCGAACACCCCGCCGTTGGCATCAAACGCAGCGGCATAAAGAATGGCATCCTCCATACCTACAAAATCGGCGATTTTCTGCTCCAGCTCCCGGTGTATGTCCTGCGTGCCGCAGATAAAGCGCACCGATGAAAGCCCGTAGCCTCGCTGGTCGATGGCCGTTTTCGCCGCGTCGATTACGCGTGAATGGGAGGAGAGCCCAAGATAGTTGTTAGCGCAGAAGTTAATCACTTCGCGTCCGTCATCAGTGGATATCACCGCGCCCTGCGGGGACGTTATGATGCGCTCGGTCTTGTAAAGACCGTCATTCTTGATGGATTCGATTTCTTTTCGGAGGTCGTTTTTCAGGGATCCGTACATAGTCTTCAGTCCGTTGGCGTAGTCGGTTAATAATAGTGAGAAAGAACGGTATTCAGCCCGGATCATGAAGCCGGTCCGGCGTTGTCACAGCCAAACAATCGTGCAAGTCCGGACGAGGACCCGGACCTGGTATGGCCCGGGCTTGCGCACTGCCTGAACGTGTACGATCCCGATGGCCGCACTTCTGTTCTAAAAATAAAAAAACTCCGGACACTCCCACGCAAAAAAATCGCGGATGAAAACAAGATGAACACCAGGTGTTTTGCCGCCCGCTGAAATATTATGTTAGCCCCTGCCTGATTTCCTCTGCTGTTTCCAGCTTGGTCTATTCTGCAGCTTACAGCCTGGTTTTCTGTACGGATTGCTATTTGGTTTTCTGAACGGCGTGCTGGATGAGAGTATCGATACCGATGACCTTGAGGGTCTCTTCATGGGTAGCCTCCAGGTCGACCAGCGGCGCCTGACCTGCTTTCCAGGCTTCCAGCCATCGTCTGGCGCACAGGCACCACCGATCTCCGTTTTTGAGGCCGGGGAAATTCCATTGCGGACGAGGGGTGGACAGGTCGTTGCCGTGCTCTTTACTGAAAGCCAGGAATTCATCGGTCATCACTGCACAGACTGTGTGCATGCCGAAATCCTGTTTGTCGGTGTTGCAGCATCCGTCCCGGAAAAAGCCCGTAAGCGGGTCATTGCTGCATGTTTTGAGCGGTTCTCCAAAGACATTGACTCCTTTATGCATATGGAACTGTTTTAAATCAGGTTGATCTTTATTTTTATACGCAACACTGATTTTGGCCTATTAAGTCCCGAAATTCCTGACATGCCTGATTTTTCACTGCACACACTCGACCTGCTCAGCATCGGCATCTATATAGTTGTCATCATTGCCATCGGCTTTTACGTCGCACGGCGCGTAAGCGACTCGGCCGACTACTTCCTGGCTGGAAGGTCGCTGACCTGGTCGCTGATCGGTTTTTCGCTGCTGGCATCCAATATGTCCAGTACCAGCATCATCGGTATGGCAGGCAGCGCCTTCAACACGGGGATCTCGGTCTACAACTATGAATGGATGGCCGCAGTGCTGATGGTGCTCTTCGCCATTTTCATCCTGCCGATCTACCTGCGCAACCGGATCTTCACCATGCCCGAATTCCTTGAGCGGCGTTTCGATTTCCGATCGCGCTACTATTTCTCGGCATTCACCATCTTTGGCAACATTTTCATCGATACGGCCGGAGCTTTGTACGCCGGTGCCATGGTAGTTTCGCTGATCTATCCCGAAGTACCCTTTGGGGTCTCAGTGGTGATTCTGGCGGTGCTGGCCGG
>JAWOCT010000041.1:0-10451 GCA_046483675.1 Cyclonatronaceae bacterium | reverse complement strand
CCGGCCGGCAGGACCTTGTCCGAGATGTAGAGGTTGCACTTCGGGGGTTCCTCGTCGAATACATCCAGTACCCATCCGTGATGGAACACGGCGATATCACCCCGATAAATGAGTTCCGGGTCGTCAGTATTGATAACAATGCAATTGTCCAGCAGGGACAGGTCGACCGAGTCAATGCTTGGACCCTTTCCTATAATGGCGATGTCACGATCGGTCTTGTCGCCGATGGCCTTGATCAGTTCCTTATGCATGACTATCCTCCACTTTGGATTTTGATCTTGTACTTTCTGACCGGGAACAGCAATTCGCCCCTGTAAGCCTTGCCATCCACAAAGGCCTGGCAGCCGTGCTCCAGGGCCAGGTTGAGTCCCGGCAGGACATCCCAGCAGTGCACGCCCTTGACATTTTCAAAGCTGTCGTATGATCCCCGGACAGCTGAGAGCATATTGTACATGGAGCACCCGATGATGCGGTACTCGTAGCCTTCGGGCAGCTTCAGCAGGTCGTCCTTTTTCAGCGATGATGAAAGCCCTCGTATGCGGGACTTGTATTTTCGCATTGGCATGCCACTGATCTGAACATCACCAAGTTCAGGCAGATATATACAGGATTCTTCATGCTTTCCGTCTGTATAAATGGAAATGCCAACACCCCACTCCTTCAGGCCCGATATGAAATTTTCGGTCCCATCGATCGGATCGAGGACCACATACGAGCCGTTTTCATCCCATTCCTGGCCGGCTTCCCTTGCCAGTTCTTCGGATATGAGTACATGCTCCGGCAGGTACTCCCGGATGTACTGCAAAACGATCTTCTGCACCAGCAAATCACCTTCGCTCACGTAGCTGTCGTCCTCTTTTTTCGTGATGCGGTCCCTCAGGTCCAGGACGTCGGACAGATTGTCCCTGATCTGGTTCACGATGCTGCTGCAAATGTTTTTCCTATTTCCTGACATGGCAGGTCTTGTTGATTATCTGGTGAGAAGTTGCCGGTTCATTGTAATGTGCCGGTTTGGTGAAAGGTTGCCCGTCAAGTCAAAAGGCGGGCGGGGGGATCTTGTTCTCATCGATCCATTTTTCCGTCTTTTTGATGTCTTCCAGCGAATGGACATCGAAACAGCCATCCGTTACCAACGGTTTGATCCTGTTTCCCATGCAATCCCAGGGTTTCTGTCCTCCCTTACCGGCGACCGCTGATTTCCGCAAGGCCCAGATGGAATGGTCGAAAAAGTAGGCGACCGGGAGGTCCTGCCGGTTTGCCGACACATCCCCTTCCATGGGGACAAAAGGCTCCAGCAGCGATTCCTCGTTCAGGGTTTTGGCGCGGTAGGGATGGTATTCGTTGTTTTCATGGCATGGCACCACCGAGCTCAGGTTCTCATCGGCCAGGAGCGCTTCAATGCAGCTGTCGATGATGTGTTCCGTGATGGTGCCGACATTGGCATGCTGAACGACGATAACATCCACCGGCCCGTCCTGCTCCATCACGGACAAGGCGTGCCTGACAGAGTCGCAGCTTTGCGCCGTATCCGCCGCCAGCTCATCCGGCCTGCGAATGGCCTTGTATCCGGCCGTTTCCGCAGTGGAGAGGATCTTCTCGCAATCACTGCTGATGTAGTACCTTCCAACATGTTTGCTGCGCACAGCGGCAGCCGCTGCCCACAGCAACAGCGGATACCCTTTGACCGGCAGGATGTTCTTATCCTTGAGACTGCTGCCCCCGCGTCCGATCATCAAAGCTGCAATTTCCATACTCAATATTTCTTTCCGATTCTCGAAGTTATTGTTATTGGATTCATTCGGTCCGGTCACCCTGCACCGGTCAGTTGACAGGCACCGCCCTGGTTTTAAGTGGCTGCAGGGGCAAAACCAGTCGCAGCCCCCTTCTGAAAATCTTGATAAAAAGGGTGTTTTCCCAGCCCAGATAGAGTCTCAATATCCTGTAAATAAACGGGGAATGCCTGAAAGCATAAGATGCCCGGTACAGATCGTATAATTTTTCCAGCTGATCTATGGAATCATTTGTAATGGCAAAGACTTCCAGGTAGTGAAGATAGAACTGCCTGATGCCGGATGCGTACCGTTCTTTCTGCCCGGCCGTCATCTCCGATTCGATTTTCCCCATCAGGACGAAACGCATTTCCATGCTCTTATAAAAGCTTTCCTTGTTCGTCGCTTTCATGCCGGTCCGGCTGTCGGCTCGGCGGACCAGCACGTGAGGTTCATTGTGCCGGAATTTCCGGTAGGCGGGCTCTGTGAGCAGCACGCGCAGGTGGAATTCGATGTCCTGCCACGATGAGGCCTGTTCATCGTATCTGAACTGTTTTGCGAAATCCGTTTTGAAGAAGCTGCTTGATGTCTGCCATCCATTGGAATGCAGAAAGTTAATGATATCGTCGTCACCCTTGAGATCATTCCAGTAGTGGGTTACCCGGGGAGGATCATCCTTGAAGATCCCGATCTGCGTGACGATGAAATCCAGCTCGGGGTGGTCCCGGAGCAGACCTGCCCGTTCCTCGAGGCATTTTTCAGCAAGCAGATCGTCCGAGTCGAGGAACATCATGTACTCGCCTCTGGCCATGGAAAGGGCTTCGTTGCGGCATGATGGAGCGCCTTTCACCTTTGATGTCCGTTGCTGCACGATGAACCGGTCATCCCCTTCTGTGCTTTTTTTTGCCCGGGCAAACGAATCATCGGTTGAATGATCATCGATGATGATGCACTCGAAGTCCGTGTGGGTTTGCCGTTTGATGGAGTCTATGGTTTCAACGACCAGCTCCGATCTGTTGTAAAGAGGGATTATGATACTGACAAGCATCTCAATTTCTTTGTCGATTCAAGGATTCCCTGCTGGCATGGGCCGTTGTGAGGAGACATCAGCCAGCACCCGGAATTTCTCGTTGTGTTCGACCAGTTCGTCGTAGGTTCCCTGGGAGTGGATCTTCCCGTCCATCATGAAATAAATCCTGTCGCATTTCATGACCGTGGTCAGGCGGTGGGCGATGGTGATGATGGTGCGATCACCCTTCAGTTTGTCAATGGCATTGATGATCTGTTTTTCGGTGATATTATCCAGGGCGGATGTAGCCTCATCCATCACCAGCACCTGCGGATCGTGGTACAGCGCACGGGCAATGCCGATCCGCTGGCGCTGTCCGCCGGAAAGACGGACACCAAGTTCACCGATGATCGTGTCGAGGCCGTCCGGGAGTTTTGACACGTATTCCTCGAGCTGGGCCAGACGCAAAGCCTTCCACACCTTTTCTTCCTCGATTTCCTTTTCGGGGATGCCAAAGGCAATATTGCTTCGCAGGGTCTCATCCGACAGGTAAATGAACTGGGGGATGTAGCCGATGTTCCGCTGCCAGGCTGAAAGATGATCCTGGATTTTTTCGCCATCCACAAGGATTTCGCCCCGTACGGGGTCGAGCAGACCCAGCAACAGGTCAACGATGGTGGTTTTACCGGCACCAGAGGGACCCGTAAAAGCGATGGACTGTCCTCTGGGAATGGTCATGGAAACCCCGTCGAGCGCCATTTCATCAGATTCCGGGTAATGATAATGGACATCCCTGACCTCGATCTGGTGCTTCATCACCAGGCGCTCCTTTTTTTTCCGGTCAACCAGGAACCGTTCACGGTATTCGGCCAGCTCCCTGATGTCATTATACAGCGGATCCACCACGACCAGGTTGTAGCGCAATTTGGTGATGGATTTCGTGATATGCTGGATGGCGGGCATCAGCCGCACGGTGGCCATCACGAACAGTGTAAGAACAGGGATGATGGAGATCACCGGCCGGCCCTGCAACACCATAATGACCGCAATTAGCATGATCCCGCTTACCGCGATGGTTTCTACAATGGGTTTCGGGATTTTGGCCAGGAAGCCTTTCCGGGTCAGCAACAGGGCGCTTCGACGCGCGGCATAACGGAATTTTTCGATGAATTCGGCCTCGCGGTTGAGTACCCTCGCGTCCTTGATGCCACCCACGCCCTGGTTGACCGCCTTGATGAGTCCGCGACGATGGATCTGCTCCTCCAAACCGTACCGTTTGAGCCTTTTCTGGGTAAGCCCCAGGAATATCCCCACAGTGGTGCCAAGAAGGCTGAATACCAGGAGTGAAATAAGGGGCTCCAGGATCAGCAGAAAAACGACGATGGTCACCGACATCATTACCTCCTTGCCAAGGACCAGGGTGGGTGTGATCACTTGCTGAATCATCAGACGCACTTCCTGGTTGGTGTTGCGCAGCAGATCGGCGGTATTGCGCTGCAAGTGAAAGGTGTATGGCGCCTGCATGTAGGAGCTCATCAGGCGATGGGCGATTTTGTAGAAGCGGCTGTTGGTGTACCGCGTCTCGATGTAGTAGAAGAAGATCAGGTAGAGGTTCTTGATTACAAAAACACCTATCAGCGTGATCCCTCCCCATATGAGCAGCTCCCTGGAGGTGGTTATGCCCAGTTTGGTGAACAGCCACTCGGCGGGAGCATAGTTCAATACCCGTTCCGGACTGGCCACCATCGATACGAAGGCAGGGATTATACCGATGCCGGCTACTTCCAGTATCGCAGCCACCAGCATCATGCCAAACAGGATAAGGATCTTGATATTGTCCCCTTTGGGAAGCAGGTAGAGTATTTTTCTAACGATATCCAGCAAAATCTACGGGATTAAAGAGGATGATACGATAACAGGACACCGATCTACTGAAAAGACAGGCACCGGTGTTTTACGTAAAATATGGAAGCGTTACAGGAAGAGCCGGTCGATGAGATAATACCCCCCGGCCAGGGAACCCAGTGTCGTGATGCCAAAGATCACATACTGAAGTCCTGTGGGCCGGGTCCGGATGTACACCGTGACATATTCACCATTTTGGAGCTCGTAGTCGCGCATGCCTTCCGGAAACGGGTCGCGCAGCCGGTAGACCCATCGCTCAAGGGTCTCGCGTTCTTCTACCTGGTCGTAGCGGTGCAGATAGACTTCCACCTGCGGTCTGGCGTAGTATCCGTATATGCTTCTGGCGTCCCCGAGACGTGTGGTTCCGGCCCCGACACCGGGTCCGCCGGTGTAGGAGAGCATCTGCACAACGGTCGTACCGCGCGGTACCATGAACCGTCCCCGCTGGGTCACCGCCCCCCAGACATTGATGGTGTCGGCCAGCACGCCCGTGGGAGCCAGGCGGATGATATCGGGACGGTACTGTGGGGCCTCCTGCGGGATCTGTGCATGGCTTTGCGAATACATCAGGCCGGTCAACAAAAGGATGCAGGATAAAGTTTTCAGAAAATTCAGTCTCATAGATCAGAAGTTATTGGAAACGGTGGTTTAACTCTGCCGTGATGATGTCCACCAGGCTGCAGTGGAATCTCGTCACGTCGTTGTGTATTGGTTACGGGGTTGGTTTTGCCGGGATACTGTCGACATTCCGGACATCCGGATCCGGGCAGTACCCGGTATTTTCAGTTACACGGTCGCGCTTTTCTTTCCGGACTTCTGGTACGACTGATACACCTTGGTGTTGTAATTGTACATTTTGTTGTAGGTGTAGTAGCCGGAAGCCTCTTTTGGATTGAACCCCATGAGCACAGTGCCTATGACATTGGCGCGGATGCCCTTGAGATTTTCCAGCAGCTGGTCGAACTCCGTCGTGGTCGTCTGGTTGAAACGCGCAAGCGTCAGCACACCGTCGGCCTGCTTGATGAGTGGTGCCGCGTCATTGATGAACCCGAATGGCGGGGTATCGATAAGCACGTAATCATAGACATCGGTGACCCGTTCGAGCAGCTTCCGCATCTTTTCGCTGTTTGCGGCCAGGCCCGGGCTGGATGGCTCCACACCGGCCGGCAGCAGGTCCAGGCCGTCGATGGCCGTCGAGGTAATGACCTCCCCGATCTTACGTCCGGAAAACAGGTGATCGATCACACCGGGCCGTTTCTCCTTGCCAAGGAGCGTGTGCTGCATGGGCCGGCGGAAATCACAATCCACTACCAGTACTTTTCGTCCACTGCCGCAGATGGATATCGCCAGGTTGATTATGCAGGTTGACTTGCCCTCGAATTTGCCCGGACTCGTGACTACCAGTGTTTTGTACCTGACATCCGGGTTGTTGAAACGGATATTGTTGAACAGACTGCGGTAGGATTCGGAGATGGTGGACACAGGATCGAAGAATGAGGTCAGCGAGGTGGCTATCTTGTGCTCCCCTGTATCGTAAAAATCCTTCCCCTTGAATTCCTTTTTAATGATGGAGCGGATATCCGGTATGACGGACATCAGGGGCAGGTCGTAGTTCTTCATCGCATCGATGCTGTCTATCTTTTTGTTGCTGACGACCAGCAGCACCACCATTCCGGACGACAGGGCCAGACCCAGCAACAGGCCACCGATCAGGAAAAGGGTGAAATCCGGATAGAACGGGGAACCGGGCAGCCGCGCAGAGTCGAACACACGGCCGTTACCGGTCGAGGACTGCTCATAGAGGCGAAGCTCCATCTGTTTGGCGGCCACATCGTTATACATGCGCTCGTGGAGCTGGCGCCGCCGTTCCAGGCGGACCAGGCGGGTCTGTTCTTCCGGGAGCTCGCTCAATTCTTCTTCGTACTTGGCGATCTCGGATCGGGCACGGGAAATAAGCGCCTTCATGGTCTCCATTTCGATCATCTGCTCGGCGATATTTCGCCGCAATTCGATTACACGCTGGTTCACGTTGCCCTGTTCGCCCATCAGGAAACCGGTGGTGCCGTCCAGTGAGTGTCCTACAAGCTCATCGATCTCTTCCCTGTAGGCGGCAATGTCCTGGTTGATTTCACGCAGGCGCGGCTCGGAGTTTTCGTTGCCGCGCAGTTCCGGATTCCGCTCCAGTGTGAGGATCCGCTCAATAGTCAGGCTGGCGATATTTTCCTGAAGCATCTGCACCCGGGGACCGACCGCCTCCTTCAGGTTGTTGGAAAGGCCGGGGCTCATCTCCTCAAGTTCGATCTCCAGGTTGGCCCGTCGTTTCTGTGCGGCGTCCATCTCAAGCTCGGTGGCCGCGACCTGGTCATCCAGTGCGTTTATGCGTGCGACTATGCGCGTGGTGTGGGCATCCAGGTTGATCCCCCCTTCCACACTGCGCATGAACTGTTCCACTTCCTGCTCGGATTCACGCAGCCGTTCGCTTACCTGCTCCATCATCACATTATCAAGAAAGTCGATCGTGTTGCGGGTGGTCTGCCGGCTGGTCTCGTAGGTATATTCGACGAACTCATCCATCACGAGGTTGACGATCTGCATGGCCTCCTGCGGATCGGGCGATTCATGGGAAACGTTGATGATACGCTGCCCTGCCTGGGACCGTTCGTTCAAGGTGTTCTTCCGGAGCAGCGACACCACCTGGTCAGGCGTCCTCCTGCTGCCGTCCTCATTGAAAAGAATGGGAAAAGGTTCGCCGTTGTCCATGTTTTCGAGGGACATCAGCTGTTCGGCCACACGTTCATTGAATGAACGGGAATTGAGGATGAGCAGCTGGTCTTCCATATTGCGGGACAGCTCCACACCCAGATTGCGCGTAAGCATGCCGCCTATCTGACCGCCTTCCAGTGCTTCGCCTGCCACTTCCTTGTGGATGCTGAGCGAGCCTGTACTGCGGAAGAGTTCCGTTTCGTTATCTGCGTAATACCATGCGCCGGCGCCCCCTGCTATGGTAAAAAGCAGGATGAGCCATTTGAATCGCAGCAATCCGGCAATGGCTTTCTGATAGGTCAGCGATGTCTTGTGATCCTCGGTTTCCATCGGCACGCTCATGATCTCCTCCCGATCATAGCCTTTCATGGAGCCGTTTCCTGAGGATCTGCTATCTGATGAATTTCCGGATGGGGTATGGTTCGTTTCAGCCATTGGTTCGGGTGTTTATTGTGAAATCAGATGATCAGTGATATATAACCGGTTTGTGCTATTCCGCAGATGAACATATTGTTAGCATCTTCCAAAATTACACATTAATAGCTGTTGATGACAGCTATTAATTGCCGGTTTTTTGATACTTGTAGTAGATGATTACGCCGGTTGATGGCACTGGTTGATACAGCTCCGCCTTGTCAGTCCCATATTGTCGTGGACAACAAGCCCGTCCGTTGTTGCATCGGGGCGGGCCGCCGCGAACAAGGGACATCGGCCAAAACTGGCAGAAGCACAGTGGCTGCGCGTTCGCTCTCGCTCCTTCAGCCCGTCGCTTCCTGTGCTCGTTATGATGCTCCAAAGGTTTTGTTGCACCCTTTGTCATCAAATTATTACCTGATTCCGCAATATCCAATTTTCTTAAATTAAAAAATTCTAATTTGACATAATGCAAAGCCGTTTTGTGCAATCATTTAGGGCATAACATGCCGTTCCGGTCCGCCGCTGGAAATTAGAATGTCTTAATCCACGTTTTTTCAGCGAATTAAACAGATTTTTTGCCGGTCAAGAGGTAGGCAACCTGAAACAGATTCACCACCTGTTTCCTGCGCAGGTTTTTATCCGAGACAAGCTCCCCGGGGGAGATATCAAAAAGCGACCGGAGCAAGGCATGATCGCTTTCACACTGGTCAACCCAAGCCTTCCATTCCGGGGTATCCATGGTGGTTTTCCAGTTCCCCCATGGACCCTCATGGCTGGTTGTCGGTCTTTTTTTACGGAATTTTTTCCTCATTCTCCAAAGGGATACAAGGAACAGGGGCAGGCTGTTGAACCACCACGGGAAATAGGGCAGACTGCCCTCCTGGGTGATCATCCACCTGCTTTTCCGGAGATAAGGGTGCATGGCTTTCTGATAAAGTCGTTTCTTCTCTTTCCATTGCGCGGGGACGGCGGCGGATATTTTCACGACCTCCTTGCACAAAAACGGCTCATAGGTCCTGAAGAGCCGGCGGTTGGTGCTCAGGTTGGGCAGCGCCACCCTGATGGACGAAGGCCAGAACTTCGCCCATTCCCGGTAACTTTCCGGCCGGAGTTTCTGCACATTGGATCGGTGGCGTTTCCGGCGGGCCTTTGCTTCAAGCCTGTACGATCCGGATATATGCCAAAGGATATCCGATGTTTCCCCGTTCCAGCTCTTTTTCGATGCGACTGACGAGGAGGATGTTTTTCTGTCACTTTTCGCGCTCTCCCGGTAATACCCTTTCAAGAAAACATCCGCCGAATATCCCCCGAAGACAGCCGGATACCGGTCCAGCCGACATGCCTTGTGAAATCCAAGACTGTGGGCATGGATATGCTGGCTGCCGCTGCCGATCAGGTCACTGGCGGCGGGAAGGATGTCGAGGTAATGGGTACTGTTGCGGTATTGCGGATTGAATTGCAGCCCGTAGGCCCTCGAAGCTCTGGCGGCAAGACGGCCCTCCCTGTTCATCTGGTCAAGAAACACGTACCCGTCGCGCTTGAGGCCGGCGGGCAGCATGCCGGCGATGACCCTGGAGTCCACGCCGGCGCTTATGAACTGCGCCACTTCATCCATCCCACCGGTTACCCGCCGGATATACTCATTCATACCCTTACGCAAGGTTCGCGCAGCCTCCCGGATATTCTTGTAGCCTTTCTGTTCTTCCGGAAACCAGTAATAATCCGTTTCTGATGGGAGGATGCGGCCGGAGGTATCCTGCAAGGTAAAACGATGGAGCGCTGCAGGATGGAGCTGTCGCAGCTTTTCGTAGGTCGTGTAGGGAAAGGTGACGGCATGGTAAATAACGAAGTCGGCCAGCGAAACCGGGTCCAGCGCCTCCTGCTGGCGTGCCGCTTTCGCTACGGCATCCACATGAGTGCCCATCACGAGTTCCTGTCCCACCCGTCCAGCCGGGTCCTGTTCACCCCCGGACGCCCTGCCAAGGTCCGGCCCATTCAGGTCCTGCCCTGCCTCACTCATGTAGCGGTACACCGGAATGAACAGCATCAGATCGGTGATGCAGGTGACGGTTTTCTTCTCTTTGTCGATGGAAAGGATCACGAAGGGTCCGCTCAGGTCCTTGTCCCACTGCATGGTGCCTTCTTCAAACCGTTCCAGGATGCGGCGTGTTCCGGCATGGGGATTATCCCCGGTAAGAAAAAGGTTGTCGGAAAAGCAGAGAACGGGCCCGCCGATGACGACAAACACATACCTCTCTGTCTCCAGCGGCTGGAAGCCCTGGTAAAGGTTCCGGGTCACTGCCAGGGAGCCCCACGAGCCGTGGTACTCGTACACTTCGGGCGCCTCCGCATGGTAGATCGACTGCAGGTGCCCACCCAGTTCGCCCTCTGCTCGCTGTGAACTGCTGTAAATAAAAACACTCAACAGGATGCCTCTTGCCTAACTTGGATTCCAATGCATGCCTCATTGCGTTGCAGTACGTTTCATTTTTAAGAATATGGAGCAAAAACATTTCTTTCGGAATCCGGTCTTTCCTCCGGTCTTGGTTTGCTCTGCCTGTCGCATACAACGTCAGACTCTTAAATTT
>JAWOCT010000027.1:0-38639 GCA_046483675.1 Cyclonatronaceae bacterium | reverse complement strand
ACCAGCCGACTGTACCAGCACTTCCCGGAGTTCCAGCCAAACAGGCACGTCGTCTTCTTCAAACAGGGAATTCGGTATGGTGCTGAACGATGTTTCGAGCCGTTCCGCCCAGGCTTGTGCAAGATCCATCCGGTTGTGCACCAGCCCATCCTTTGTGTTCATGTAATGTTCCATGATACGCTCGAACCGCTGGGAGTACTCCTCATCATCCAATGTAGCTGTTCCGGCCCCAAATCCAAAAATCAGCAGCAAGGTAAGAAGTGCAAATAGTCTCTTTCTCATATTCACCTCTCCGTTAAGATACCCGGTGAAAAAATTGACATAATTCAAGATGTATAGAAATTGACGAAAAGGAAAATATTTCTTGAGGAAAGATGTATTTTGCACACTGCAACCATTTACCGGATTTTACGCAATGATGACACTAGTCCCCTCGCATACAGGCAATCTGCCCCCTGACCCTTCATTCCAATCATCCTGCAGCCATTCTCCCGCCATGCGCCCGTTCCTGATGTTGCTGTTCTTGCTGCCGCTCCTGCTTGCTATACTCGTTTTTGTCGCCTCCTGCGAACGCCACAGCCATGATGTAATCATCACCAATGGCGTAATCTACGACGGCTTGGGCGGTGAGCCTTACCCCGGAGGTGTTGCGATACGGGATGGGCACATCACCCATGTCGGTGATCTGTCCGCGGACTTCACGGCTCCCGAGCGGATCGATGCTGCCGGGGTGGCGGTCTCACCGGGTTTTATTAACATGCTGAGCTGGGCGGATGTCCCACTGCTCCACGACGGCCGATCCATGAGCGACATCAAGCAGGGAGTTACGCTGGAAGTGATGGGAGAAGGCTGGTCCATGGGCCCGTTCACTGATAAAATGGCCCTTGAACGGGAAGAAGATCAGGACGACATCACCTACGACGTCACCTGGCGCACTCTCGGTGAATTCCTGGAACACCTGGAATCACGTGGTGTTTCCACCAACATAGCTTCCTTCGTGGGTGCCACTACCGTGCGGATCCATGTACTGGGCCGGGAAGACCGGGCCCCGACACCGGACGAGCTTGAGCTGATGCAGGATCTGGTGCGCCAGTCCATGGAAGAAGGTGCCATGGGCGTAAGCACGGCTCTGATTTATGCTCCTGCCTGGTATGCCGAAACCGATGAGCTGATCGCCCTTTCCACCGTCGCTGCAGAATACGACGGACTTTATGCCACGCATCTTCGCAGCGAAGGGGCCCGCTTCTTCGAAGCCATCGACGAAATGATGCAGATTGCCGAAGAGGCGGGAATTGCCGCCCACATCCACCACCTCAAAGCCGCCGGTACCGATAACTGGCACAAAATCGATGAGGTAATCGAACGCATTGAACAAGCGCAGCGGGTCGGATACGACATTACGGCCAACATGTACCTGTACACTGCCGCCTCCACCCAGCTGTCGGCGGTTGTGCCACCATGGGCACGGGAAGGTGGACGCAGGGCCATGATCGAGCGGTTTGAGAACCCGGTCATTCGTGCCGACATCATCGAGGAGATGGAACGGGCCGACCCTGAGTGGGAAAACTTTCTGCAGATGGTGGCTTCGCCCGATGATATTACACTTGTCGGATTTCGCTCCGACGACCTTGATCATTTCATCGGCTGGTCACTGGCCGAAGTGGCTGAAATGCGCGGAACCTCACCAGCCGAAACGGTACTGGACCTGATCACCGAGGACAATTCAGGCATCAGTGCGGTTTACCACCTGATGACGGAAGAAAATGTGGAAAAACAGGTACAGCTTCCGTGGATGGCATTCGGTTCCGACGGCGGATCCGTAGCTGCCGAAGGGAAATTCCTCAACCGCAACCCGCACCCGCGAACTTACGGGAATTTCGCACGGCTGTTGGGAACCTATGTGCGGGATCGTGGCTTGATTACCCTGGAGGATGCAATCCACAGACTTACGGTGCTCCCGGCTCGTATACTTGGCATCGACACCGATCGCGGGCATCTGGCTGAAGGATACCCCGCCGACATCGTGGTTTTCAATCCCGATGAGATAGAGGATCACGCCACTTATGACAACCCGCACCAGTACGCCTCAGGGGTGCATTATGTGCTGGTTAACGGTGTGACCGTCCTGCGTGACGGGGAACATACAGGAGCCATGCCGGGACGGTTTGTCCGGGGTCCGGGATGGAAAGACCGGAAATGACACGGCCTTTAATCTCACGGTTCAGGCTGGAGAGGACCTGAGGAATATTTGGAATGGTCAACCTGAAAGGCAGCTGATGAATATGTGGTATGGTCAACCGGGGCGCATCATCCGATCATATTAGAAGCTCGTGATACACTGCTCCAGATAGGTATAATCCGGGGTAAGCCTGCCATTGTGCGCAATGATGGCACGCTTAAGTTCCGGCGGGAGTGCCAGGGCATCGAATGAAACCCGGAAATCCGCTCCAGCCAGCGCGGGGATCCACGGTGAGAGAAGACGGCTGAACTGTTCTGAAGATTCACGAGGCAGTTCGCTGGGCAGGATATCCACCGCCATAACAGCCACACCCGGTCCATCAAAGCCCATGGCATGGCTTCCGGTAGCCGGATCATACACGAATACGGGATCCTCGATTCCAGTGGCCTTCACTGTGCATTCAATGGAGCCCTCCGGATCGCAGGTGATATCCCCGATCACGGAAAGCCGATGTGCACCCGCTGCGTTTCGATCCCGGAGCCACTGCCGGGTAACCAGGCGCGGGTATTTTTCATCCCAGTAGATACCATTCACCAGCACGTCCACCGGCTCCAGGAAATGCTCAAAGCTGGATGCATACGCCCCGGGATGTGCGATATAATCCATCAGATCGAATGCCTTTCCTTCCTTGTGGACCATGTAATCGGCCGGGATCAGGTTCACCAGAAATATTTTACGGGGATCATTGAACTGATCGCGGCTGTTATCCTCAGCAAGTTGGTCCGCCGGGATTTTTTCCACGGGCAGCAGATCCATGATCTCCAGGGCGCCGCGGGCCACATTCCCGTCCCCTGTAACAGCAATCAGCAGCGGCCCGACCCTTTCCGGCAATCCTCGTGAGAGCAGCTCCAACGCTACCTGACGGATATCCGATCTGGCTTCATCCAGCGAGTCATAGGTTGCAGCCTGACTGATCTTTTCGAAAGGATTGTCTTTTCCAAGTGACTTCAGCCGCTGCCCCAGCGTCCAGAGTGTGTTGATCATACCGGCAATTCCTGCATGACGCCCGAAAAAAATGAGGCGACGGCCATGTCCATCCATGATCCGCTCGTAATCGATCAGTGTCGCACCCGCATCCATCAGATTCCGAAGCATCGGCATATTCTGCGGTTGCCCCTTGATCACATGCGAAAAGTAGACATATATTTTCCCTTTGCGAAAATATCCGACGGGCATCTCCTTGACTCCGAGTATGATGTCACAGCCGGAAAGGTCAGCGGTCACTGTTGCGCCGGCCGCTTCAAATTCCCGTTGGGTGAAAATACGCTTTGGCGATGTTTCTACCTGAATAGGGATGTTATGTTCCCTGGTCAGCGAACGGACATGTAAGGGAACCAGCGGGGTGCGGCGCTCAGGAGCATACTTATCCTCGTGACGAATGCCTATGGTGTTCATATCCGGTTACAGCACGATCTGCATCTGTATCGTGAGCATGTTGCCGGGGTCTGCGTTTTCCCGCCGATCGCTATGCACTTCGTAATTCAGGGAGACCCGTGTTTGTCCCTGCAGGTAGTAGTTGAGTCCGGCGGCAAGCACCGTAAGCCCCGCATCCGAAAAATCAAGGTCCGTGTCGGGTTGATAGAGCTCAAAGCGCAATATGCCCTGAAGCTCCTCCCTGAAATGGTAACCGGCCAGTACATAGCCTCCGTGCCGGTTGATATCACGCTGACCGACCTGTTCGTCTTTCCTGTAGATATACTCGCCGCGAAAGAGCAATGGATCCGAGCGCCAGGTCCCATCCAGCCCAAGCTGAAACCGGTCGGCTTCTGTCTGTGGATTCGGAAACGTCCCTATGTGGAACGAGATACCAAGCGTCAATTCATCCGTGGCCTTGTAACCAATACGTCCTAACAGGTCTTTCGGGTCAATGCGCTCTGCGACATTGGCACCGGTACCGTTGATGAATGCAATGGCATAACTGATACCATCTTGCGAGCCGCTGGCCTGGATGCCTACGTCGCGGAACATGCGGAAATGGTTCAACCGGCGGATAGCGTAAGAGCGTTCGATCGCCGGATTCAGAAAAATCGGTTCCGGTCCCTCGAGGCCAAAAGGCACAAGGAACTGTCCGGTCCGCAGCCGGAACATGGAATGGATATCAAAATCCACAAATCCATTGACCAGTTGAGGGTTACGGTTGGGCGGCTCCAGTGCGCCGGCTACAATATTAAGGGATATCAGCTCATTCAGCTGGCCGGCGACACCAACACGTGCACGATTGATGGAAAAACCCAGTGGGTCATTGGCATCCTCCTCATAAGTAAAATTGTGCTCCATGAAGCCGGTTAATCTGTATGCCGGGTAGGATCTATCGTCCGTTGATATCTGACTTCCGGAGTAACCCAGGGCAGCGCTGCTCAAGACCAGGAGCGACAGTGCTGCAACAACAAGGGTTGTAGGAATAATTGTTTTCATCTGTCTATCTTGTAGCTTGAATAATGTGATGAACTTGCAATGGTGTCTCGGTGGTATTAACGTAATATAAGCATTTATGGAAGAGTTTGAAGTATCGGGAAATGATCTCATCCGCTGGGTGGTGTCCCACCTGCCAGAACAGTTGCAAACCTCTTTGGCAGAAACGATTGTGGGGATCATCCTGCTGGCTCTGCTCGTTTTTTTTCTGCATGTGATCGTCAGGAGCT
This sequence comes from Cyclonatronaceae bacterium, assembly GCA_046483675.1. Classification (GTDB taxonomy): domain Bacteria; phylum Bacteroidota; class Rhodothermia; order Balneolales; family Natronogracilivirgulaceae; genus SKNL01. The sequence continues at coordinate 33,758 of JAWOCT010000027.1, read as the reverse complement.
GGTTGATTACACTGTTCACCAGGCTGGGACGGAAAGCCAGGCACCCGTGGTACGACGCGCTTATGCAGAACAGGGTGCCGCAACGAGCCCTGTTTTTCCTGCCATTGCTGATTTTCCATATCGGTGTGGACTGGGTCTCCGACCTGCCGCAGGATCTGCTCGTCTTTTTTATGAGGTTGATCAATTCCCTTATGATCCTGGTCTTCGCACGCACACTGGATGCCTTCTTTTCGACGCTTCACACCATATACGAAAGCCGTCCCGGCATACAGCGCAAGCCTATCAAAAGCTACATCCAGCTGCTCAAGGTCGTCATTTACATCATTGCGATCATCCTGGTCATTGCTCAACTGGCCGACCAGTCACCCTGGTACTTTTTGAGTGGCATTGGAGCCGTGACAGCCATCTTCATGCTGGTATTCCGGGACACATTGCTCTCCCTTGTCGCCGGCATACAGTTGACCAACAACGATGTGATCAGGGTGGGCGACTGGATCCAGATGCAGCAGTTCGGAGCGGACGGAAACGTCATCGATATTGCCCTGAACAACGTGCGGGTACAGAACTGGGACAAGACCATCGCCGTAATCCCGACCCACAAATTTCTTGAACACAGTTTTCTGAACTGGCGCGGAATGCAGGAAAGCGGTGGACGGCGCATCAAGCGTTCCCTGCTGATTGACATTGAAAGCATCCGATTCCTCACGCTGCGTGAAGTGGAGCATTTGAAAGAGTCCCATCTGCTCCGTGACTACATCACCGAAAAGCTAGATGAAGTCAACACCTACAATCAGAAGCATCTTCACCACTCCGGTATCATCACCAACGGTCGCTGGCTTACCAATATCGGGACGTTCCGCATCTATGCCTTTGAATACCTGAAACATCATCCCCGAACCAACAAGGAGTTGCTGACCCTTGTGCGTCAGCTGGAACCTACATCACAGGGTTTGCCGCTTCAGATATACACCTTCGCCTCCAGCATAGAGTGGGCGAACTACGAATTCATCCAGGCAGAAATCTTTGACCATTACCTGGCCGTGCTGCCAGAATTTGGACTGCGGCACTACCAACAGCCGTCAGGTCATAATCTCAGGTTCTGGAGCGGCAGGGAGCCGTCTTTCTGATAAATTGCATTGGCCAGTCACTAAAACTGCAGGTTGCTTGTTCTATGGAATCAGCGGGGAACACGAAATGGAATTTCATTATCCCATAACTCGTCAGGCTGCGAGACGTTGCTTACTAAAGGGTATTCCGTGCTCATGATGACGGCCACTGTTTTTAATAACGTTTTCAGTATATCGGCATACCTGAGGAAAACTGGATTTTTCACAAATCTGATACCGCAGATAGCACAGCAAACAGCTTTTATACTTGCGTATATAACAGAGAAACAGTAGTTTTTCAAGTCAGCAACGTCCTGACCCATATCTATTCCATAGGTTATATATAAATTCATTGCTACAGATGGCTGCCAGGTATATCATCCCGGGTTTGATTATGTTATTGTTTTCATGCGAGAGCACGCTGATGAGGGAATTCAATCATGCCCTGAGCGGTGAGGACGTCCCTTCGGCAAGGGATAGAGTTGAAAGGGCGCTGGCTGCTGATCCGGACAATCACGAAGCTCACTATCTGTGGGGAAAAATACTGGCTTCAGAACGCAAATACACTGAAGCCATGGAATCCTTTGACCGCTCCCTGTCCCTTTCACCCGTTTACAAAGAGGAAATCCTGTTTACTCTGGAATCGAATTACCGTTCGGAGTTCAACAGTGCAAACAAAGCACTGAATGAAGGCCGGTACGCAAAAGCCGTTGACCATCTTGATGCTGCCAGTCGGATTTACCCCGAGCGGTGGGAAAAATATCCCCTCAAGGGAGAAGCCCATCGTGAACTGGGACAGTATGCTCTTGCCCGCGAATCTTTTGAACGTTGCATAGATATTCCCAAAATGCATCGCTACTGTGCTGTCAACATGGCACTGACCTATTTCCAGGACCGGGAGTTCGATGATGCTGTACGGATTGCGGAAAAACATCTCGAGACTTTTCCGTCCGATCGCAACCTGCTGAAAATCGCTGCATATGCCAACCTGGAAACCGGCGATATTGCCTCGGCAGAGAGCCATTTTTCCCGGTATATGGACGCCGGCACAACATACGAAGCCCTGCTTCAGTTCGCTATCGATCTGAACAACAAGGGTGAGCTCTATGCTGCTGAACGTTTTTTTATCCTTTGCCTGAATGTTGAACCCTACGATAAGGAGGTGCTTTCCGCCCTTTCCTCTATTTATCTTGAGACAGGAAACTTTGATCTCATGGCTGAAGCCAACGAGCGGCTACTCTCCCTGGATCCGAATAATGCGAAAGTAAAGGAACAGCTACTGCTGGCCTATGAACTTTCAGGTAATATGGAAGGCTATCGCACATTGCAAAACGGGCACGATAACAACGATTGAACATTGGTATTCCATGTTGCACATACCCCATAATTCATCACCCTTCGCTGCTGCCTGTTTGATGGCATTGATCCTGCTTTCAGAGCTGGCTATGCCCGTACATGGGGCGACTTTTTCAGGATCGTCAGCTCAGCCAGGTATATACGGCAGTAAGACCGGACATTTACGTGCAGCCGCTGCGGCCGAGGCCAACGATGATGAAGACATTCGGATAGGACCCAATCCATTTACACCCAACAACGACGGATTCAATGATTTTGTCATCTTTGACTTTTCCGGGACCGGGAATGTCGCTTCTGCTTACATGATCATAATTTTTGATATGAATGGCCGGCGCATCCGCACACTTCAGGCCGGCAACGGAGTTGCCGAAGTCACCTGGGACGGCAGAGACAGCAACGGAAACACCTTAAAACCCGGTGTTTACCTGTACATTATCGAGAGAAGCAGGGATGTCGTACGGCGTGGATCGATAACACTGGCCTTGTAATTAATCTTCTATGCGACGAACGACCTTTCCCATACTCCTTATCTGGTATCTGCTGTTCGCAGGAACGGGAGTTGCCGCCCAGGAGTTTATTGGTGGTCCCGCCACCGGCTCACTTGACAGCAAGGCCATACTTGCCAATCCGTCGCTGCTGTCGTTTCAAAGGCCCCAGGTCGCCATCGGTGTCAAAAGTCACTATTCCGGTTTCAACGATGACAGCGGGTCCGGCTTTAGCCAGGGATATTTCCTTGCCTCCCTTCCCAATATCAGGGGCAGTCGGTTTGGTGCCGGAGTTCATGGACACTATTTCAACAGCCCGGTCTTCACACGCAGTCAGCTGGGCGCCTCTTTCTCGGCACGGCTTATCCACAGGGTTTCCATCGGAGCTTCCGGAATGCTTTACCATCTCGGGTACAATAGCGATAATTTCACTCATTTTGATTTTGACGATCCGGTATTTCAGAACGGATATTCGCGAAACACTTTCAATTCGACCATTGGAGTCTATGCCAGGCCCGGGGCCGGACTGGAATTGGCTTCCGGGGCACGCAACCTGAATCGGCCTGATATTTCGCTTGCAGGTGATGGAGTCAGAGAACCGCTTGAGCTCTTCGGGGCGATCAGCTACCGCTACGATATCTTCAAAGGAACTGTAGAACTGGTAAACGGCAGCTACGATCTGGACACCAGGGTGCATCTGGAGGCCTTCTCCACGCTTGGCTATTATGCCAGGATGGGTACCAATATGCGATTCGATCGGGGATATATTGAGGCTCAGATGCATGTCTACGGTGGAGTAAGCGTAAATTACCAGTTTGAACTACCATTTAATGATGTCCTTTCCGAGACGTATGGGTCCCACATGTTTTCGCTGGTGTATGAATTCAACAGGGTAGCCCCTCTTCCGCAGAGAATGACGGCACGTGTGAGCATACCCGAGATCAGGCGGACCCGAACGGCTGCTGAACTTCCCGCAACTGTCGCATTGACCTCAACCACTGATCATATGGAGTATACGGAGGTCAACCTCACCCGGGTAGTTGATGAAACAACCATTACGGCAGAGGATCTCCAACATCTTACAGCCTATGATGTGGGTTCTATAGAACATCAGCAGGACTATTTGCGCATGGGCTACCATGGACGCCGGCCACACACACCTCCGCTGCCCACAACGATCCAGCCCGAACCTGTGATCACTGACCATTACAGACAAACCCTTGATTTCATCCGGGATCATATCATCCATCGAAACAATCAAATGGAACTTGTCATCGAAGATGGAACTCAGATACGGGCTGCCGGACTTAGGACCCGGTTCCTGGATCAGTCCGGGCGTGATATCCCGGTATCCGTGACCTATCGCTCCGATGAGCTGGATTCGGTCCGGTACAACACCCCGCTAAGTCCGGAGAATCTCGAGGACCAGCAGGCTATTGTCCTCATACCCGAAATGGCGAGAATCAAACCCGTAAAAGCTGTAAATATTCCCATCGAAGCAAGCGAGTGGGCCTTGCGGGTATTTGCCGGCAATGGTCGCCAGGTAGTTGAGATCCGTGAATCATCCGGACTTCCGGAAGTGATAGAATGGGATTGGCGGCTGGAAAACGGCTCCATCATCGATCCCGGTCTCTACACCTACAACCTTACCTGGAGAGATTCGGAGGGATCCTGGCACGAAACGCGCAGCCGTTATCTTTACGTACAGAAAATCACCCGAAACATCACCCTTGACATTACAAAAGACCTGGAAAAGATTCATTCTGACCCGGACAAAATCGAATTGATCCTAAAAAACAAATAAAGCTCAGCACAATGACAAAAATCAAAAAAATTGCCCTTCGTTTGGTACATGGCCTCTTGCTGTCAGTGATCCCTGTTTTATCCCAGGCACAGGGAAACAACCAGGATGCCGTTACAACCAGCATGGAAGACCTCCAGGGAATGACCGGCATCTCCTCGGCAAATCTCTGGGATCTGATTGGACAAGCCGGTGTTATGCAGTATCCGATATTCGGGGTCCTGATAATCGGAATTTTTCTTATCAGCCTGAAGGCCTTTGAACTCGTCAGCGACAAAAGGCTTAACAGAACACTTCGGCATACCGGATTTGAACGGCTTGACATCAAAGATATCCGCAAAAAAGTTTCCAATGAACCCGATCACATGTTGTCGCGACTCATGGCCAAACTGCTCAATGTATTTCTGACCAACAGGAAAGCCGACTATCTCCACGACGAAATCTCCAACTACTACTCAAACGAGCAGCACAAGTATAGCACCTTCAAGAACAGGATCGATTTCCTTTCCGATACGGCCGGGGCACTGGGCCTGCTTGGTACGGTTTGGGGAATGTTCATAGTCTTTTCTTCCGGTGCCCTCGAAAAGGACGTGATCCTTGCCGGAATGGGGTTGGCCCTGATGTCCACCCTGCTCGGCCTGGTGGTCAGTATTATCCTGAACTTCTTTTCAACCATCACGGAAGGATACTTCGCCCGGCATTTGGAAACAGTGGCATCCAAAGCCGATGAACTGCGTTTCCGCCTCATTGAACTGGGAGAATTCTCACGGAGTCCTGAACGCGAAGCAGCTGCTGATAGGCGACCGATAACAAGTGGTTCCAATCCGGAATAAGACCCATTTGGACCTATATTATGAAAAGAGGCCGTTTTTTATTGCGATTTGTGGATGTGGTTCTCATCCTGTTGTTCGGATTCATCGTCATCTCCGATCTGGATGAGGAATCCATGATTGTACTGCCATCCAGCAGCGAAACCAAAATGCCGGTACCGGGTCCCGAAGTTGTCCTGTACATTGGCATTACGAGTGATGGTCAATTCATCGATGAACGGGAAGAAATCCGCCTGCGGGATGAGCAACAGTTGCGAACCTATATCCAGAACCACCAGAACAGATTTGGTGATCGCGCCAAGGTACGCATCAGGGCTAATTACGACACACTGGCCCGATACACGATACAGGTTGCTGAAATCTGTGATGATCTGGGCATCAGCAAGGCTATTGACGTACGATTAACAGGAAACTAAGCTATGAGAAACACTTCGTTCCTGATCCGTTTCATTGACATCGGATTGATCATTTTGTTCGGATTTGTCATTATTAGTGACATAACGGTCAGGTCGCATATCGATTTGCCGTCATCCGATCCTGAAGAACAGGAAACGGACGAACAGAGCGAACTTGCGCTCATTGTCATCAATATCGACCCGGACGGTATCTACAGGCTTTCAGATTACCAGACTGCCACGTCCTGGGGCGATTACGAAAATATGCGGATACTCGAGCTCGTTTTAACGGATGTCAAGCAGCAACTGATCGATGAGGGCAAGTCGCCGGTAGCGCTTATAGAACCGCATGAAGATATTACGATGCAAAGACTGGTTGATGTGATGGATCTTTGTGATCGGCTTGAAATCCCCAAAAACATCAATGTACAATCGATGTCACTTTAGATGATTATTCCACCGAAAAAACAGAATCCTGTCAAGGGTTTTTTCTCACTGCTTTTCACCGTTGCATTTTGCGCTGCGGCCTATTTTATACTGGTCACATCGACGATATCGGACCCCGATGCAACCCAGCTTCAAATGCGGGAGCTGACCCAGATCAATCTGACACGATTTCAACCACCCATTGAGGAACCCGAACCCGAACAACCTGAGGCCGAAGACCCTGTCCCCGAGGAAGAACCTGTTCGGGAAATGGAAATGGAGGAAACGGCACCAGCCCGCGTAGACCTGAGTGACGTTCTTCCTGATGGATTCAGGCTGGCCGAACCCGACGCTCAAACCCCTGATTCCCGAACGCAGCAGACACCGGATATGGACGAGACATCAGCTCTGGCCATTGAAGACAGAGACATCACCCTGAGCGACCGCGACCACTCCCTGTCTGCCGGCGATCTCGCAGGTATTGCCTCCAATAGATCCCGCCGCATCGATGATGACCTGGGACCTCGCATAGGTATGGATGACCCGTCAGATATCCGGATCGGTCGCAGGGGTATCTCCGACAATGGCGACACGGGAAGTCTGCTGGGCACACCGGGAACCCGTGAACAACAGCCCGGACCAGCTGAGGTGGATGTCAGGGATCTAGAAGACTTTGGCGCGGACTATTCGGATATAGGTACCATGTATTTCCCTCTGGCGGAATGGATGCGAAGTAATTCCACCGAGTTGCCGGTCGCTGTGCGCCGCTTGATGACCGACGGCCGCTGGGACGACAACTATCTGACATCACAAACTTCTTTCTATATCGATGACCGTGAGTACCAGTTGCTGCTCATGACACGTGAAGAACTCCGGGAAGTACATATCGTACTCGTGCAGGGCAACAATGCCATCTATCTTATCGACCGGGGATTTCAACAGGAATCCAACTACCTTCGCGTGGGAGAGGTGGGTTTCCGCGGAGATGAAATCGCTGAGGTGGATTCCGAAATGAGAGATGCTGGCAGGGAGCACACCGAAGAATTCTACCAGATTTTCCTGAGCTGGTGGAACAGTGTGGACATGTAATTTCACTTGAATTCAACTAATCGCTACAGGTATATGAAATTCTTTCACCTTACCATCATCCTTGTCATCCTCCTCTTTGCCTATGCCTGCTCTCCAACCCGGACAGCTGTCGACGTACGGGAGGAGGAGGAAGTGGTGGTCCCGGCCGGAGTTGACAGTGTTACTGCAGCGGAAGCGGAAAAACTGGCTGAAGATTCCTTCGTGTCGATGGATGAAGAACTCCGCGCAGAACGGCTTCGGGAACAGGCGCTGGCCTACAGAGCAGAGAGCGATACCCTCTGGTATTACCTTGAACTTGAGCGCGTCGATGAACATGAAGTAACGGAGCGCGATAACCTGGAAGCGGTCCAAGCCTTCAACGAAGCCGCCGAACATGTTCGCGATATCGATGCGCTTCAGCGTAGCGGTGACATGGCAGATGATCAGAAGATGGAAGAGTATGCCCAGCTGGTGGATCAGGCCATACAATCATTCGAGCAGGCACTGATGCTCAATCCATTTGACAATGAGTCCAGGCTTTGGCTCGGACAGCTTTACGGCATCAAGGCATCCAGACTTAACGAACAGCAGGAACACAAAAAGGCCATCAACACCCTCGAAAAACTGGCACGGCTCGAAAAAGGCGAACATGTCGTTTACTATTCCCTCGCTGAAAACTATTTCAGCGTCGAAAACTACAAGATAGCAGCTGATAATTTCGATCGCGCAATCCAGACTCTCAAGGATGTCGCCACCCTCTCCGACCACTATCAGCAGCATGGCTCGCTGACCCCTCGCGATTCAACCAACCTCTTTATCTACACCTACTATAAAGGGGTCTCATATCTCCATCTCTATAATACCCCGAGAGCCCTGGCCATCTTTGATGAAGCCATGGATCTGGCTCAAACCCGGGATCATGAAGAATCGGTCCAGAGTGAGATCGATTTCATCAATTGGGATAACGGCAATATCCGGGCCAGTATGGAAAGGGAGGAAATCATCAATGAACTCGTTAACCAGGATCGGCTGGAAGAAGCAGAACAGCGATTTGCAGAACTGATATCCACACTGCGTTCAAGCGATGCACGTGACGAAATCGTTTGGAGGCTGGGGGTCGTGGAATACCAGAACGGCAAGGAGGAAAAGGCTGCCGAGCGTCTGCTTCAACTCGTACAGAGCACGGATACCAATTCAGCCGGACTCCCTGTTGATCAAGGCTATTTGCGCTATTTCAATGATTACGGACTGATATGCTTTAACATCGGTCAAAGCTACCTGTCCGATCGTGACCGCCGGAATGCATTGAAATACTTCATGCAAAGCTCCAGGATAAACTGGCAGAACAGGGCCAGGGCCTATCTGCAAATTGCAAATATCCTCAGCAATAACGTTGAAGAATCCATACGTTTTGCACAACTGGCCGAACAAGAAAGCCAATCCCTGAATGAGCAGGACCTTCAGGCACTTTACAGCCTGTTGACCGATCTTCACCGACGCAATGGAGATATGGAAGAAGCCAAAAGATATCACCAAATCTGGAGGGGGATTTAAGTGAGCGGACGAATCACCATCTTTTTATCCGTGCTGTTGCTCTTGTCATTCCTGCTGTCATTCACGGGCATCGATGAAAACAGGCCTTCCATTCCGGAGCCGGAAGTCTCCCAAATATTCCGGAATATTGCCGAAATCACTGATGCGGCCTCCATCGCCATGATCCTCGATGATTTTCTTATTGCCGAAGATCCCGACGAGGTTGAACGTATTGAAATCATTGATGTAAGTAATATTGGATTTGGACGCGATGATATTGTCGTGGTTTATCCGTCCCTGAATGTCTACATTGTGGAGCAGCCTTCGCCGGCATTATCCGAAATCATGAGATCATGGGGCGTCCGGGAACAACGCACGGATGCCAGCAACGAGCTCTCGCCAGATTATTTCTACCCTGAATTTGCCGACACCCTTTCAGAAACCGATATCAGGGAACGCCAGAACGAACTGGTTCAGGGTTCCATTATTTCTGACCTGTTGAAGTCCGTGAACAGAAACTATGCAGATATGCCCATCAGTCTCCGTTTTGAACGTGATGAGGAGGGGTTCACCTTTCAGATTTGGAACTACGACCAGGAAGCATTTGATTTCAATCCAAGGCCGGCTGCACCGGACACCGTTGGTGTGTATGACTTTATGTATATGGTTGCTGCTGATACGGTTATGATCGCGGACACGGTCATGTACGATCTTATGTACATCAACAGATCGGTGCAGGAGATCATCCAAATCCCGACCGAACCGGAAGCGGTTCAGAAAATCCAGACTACAAGGTTGCCCTGATTAAGAGCGACCTGCCGCATTATCTTATCCGTATTACCCTCGCGTATCGAAGCGATAAAGCCCTTCATCACGGGCGGCGTGGCAGGCATCGTCGTATTCCTTCCTGGAGATACCGCGATTTAATTGGCTGTATTTTTCGGGCTTTCGAAGCACCATCCCCTCTGGATGATACTGATCCATGATATTAACCCATGTATCAGGTGTCAGATCGCGCGCAAGGAACCGGAAAATATGACGTGAATCTTGAGTCTCACCGGGCATTACGAGATGGCGTACCAGCAGTCCTCTTTTTGCCAGTCCATTCCCGTCAAATCGGAGAGGTCCCACCTGACGGTGCATTTCTTTGAATACAGCCCTGGCTCTATCCGGATAATCTTCCGCCCCAAGATACTTGCGGGATTTTTCACGGTCCCAGAACTTGAAATCCGGCATGTAAATGTCTACGATTCCATCGAGCAACTCCATCGACTCCATGGAATCATAGGCACTGGTATTGTATACTATGGGAATACGCAACCCCATGTCAATAGCAAGGGGTATCGCTTCAATCAACTGGGGCACGACATGTTCCGGTGTGACAAAATTGATATTGTGGCATCCCTGTTCCTGCAGCGAATACATCAAGCGTGCAAGTTCACCGGCGTTATGCTGTGACCCCTGGCCACGCCACGATAGCTCATGGTTCTGGCAAAACACGCATTTCAGATTACAGAAAGAGAAAAAGATGGTACCCGAGCCTTTCCATCCGCGTAGCCCATCCTCCTCCCCCATATGCGGGAAGGCGCTGGACACAGCGGCGTAGCGTCCCGACCGGCATACTCCGTATTCGTTTTTAATCCGGTTTACACCACAATTTCTGGGACAGACACGACAATTTTCCAATAGATGAAGCGCCTTGTCACATCGCTCCTGAAAGATACCGGCATCTTGCTCATATAACCGGAGATAGGCCGGCATGAGCTCCTTATCCTCAAGGATCCATTCCCTGCCACCAACGTAATCGGGCAGGTCGGCCTTTATGTCCTGGTTCCGCATCATCATTAATCCCGTGACAAGCGTGGTTGGTTTAAGCCCGAAGCCACCGATTCTGCCGCATCAGCCTGGCATGGGATCCCATAAACGCGCTGGTTTCCGGCAGATCGGTCAACCTTACACCTTTTTAACGTCTGCAATCGCGTCTGTAGCCTGTACTTTTTCAGCTTCAATAAAAAGCGGCGGTTCCAGATAGAAGGGAAAATAGACCGTTTCCAGAATCCGGAAGTCCTCCATCATGATCACGGCTACCGGATCGCTGTTCAGGTGGCAGTTTCCGGCAATTTTGGATAGCGGTTTGGCCACCACATGCTGTATTCCGCGGAACAACCGGTTGTTGGACAAGGTGTGCTCTATGGCGATGTATCGGCCAGCGGGTTTCAGCACCCGGTAGATTTCCCGAATGGCCTCACGTTGTGAATTAACCGAACACAACACGAAAGAAGTGGTCACGAAGTCGAACGTATGGTCGTCGAACGGAATCTTTTCCGCCACGCCGTGGACCAGCGTCAATTTTCCGGGACGATAATCATTGTCGTTTTCGGCAGTGCGTTCCACCCATTTTTTTTTCTTTTCAAGAGCGGAAACATCGGCTTCCGAATTATAGTGCCCGAAGGATTTGCCATCACCGAACCCAAGTTCCAGCACGCGCCCGGTCAGTGTTCCAAGACGCCTATAATAATGATCATGCCTGAATTGATCATAAGAATTCATTGATCATACCCATTCATCGCTTCCTTTTTCTGCATCCGTCTCATCATTCCCGAAACACCCGGATAGGTATTCGTTGTGCCAGGTGGATACGCACATTCCTGCTACGGTCACGCTGCACTTCTTCAAACCACTCTTCAGCATACACAATTCCCGCGGATTCCATCACCTGACGCGCCAGTTTAATCGCCACCTCATTGGTCACACGTATCGATCCGTGTGAGACCGCCTTGCCGATGGACCCCGGTTCGATGGTGCCGTGAATGGATCGCGGCGCATCGTAGATCAGCTGCGCACTTCCAAGGGGGTTGTCCGGATCACCTGGAGCCATGATGGCCAGGTACCAGGCCCACTCCTCTTCGGGTGGATACCACCAGGGATTCCATACTACTTCATAAATAGCCCAATTTCCCGTCCGGGTCGGCCACTCAGGCTTACCGACAGCCACGGGGTAGGTGGATATCTTTTCCTTACCGTTGAACACATGCAGCTCACGCCGGCTGATATTTACTTCAATGCGCATGTCCGGCAGCGCAAGTGTGGCATAGGTCTTTTCCACTTTTTTGTCGGCAGATGCGGTATCGGCAGGCTGGTCCGGCCCTGCTTTTACCGTCAGCGGGATTATAAACCACAGTACCAACATCACGGAATAATGAACAGGAAAGGCGTGTTGTCCACGGGACATACGAAAAGCCAGGGATACATCTAGATCCCTGAGGGTCCACGCTCCAGTGTACCCCCTGTTAGTGCATTTGTGATTATCCATGGACATGACTTGGTGAATGATGCACCAATCCAAATTAAACGATTATTTCAACGAATTTACAACAAAAGGCCGTTCTTGTGTATCATAATCCGTATTTTACATACGTATACTGTAAAAAGCTATCGTTCCTGCCGATGGCGCAACTCCATTCACACAATTTCAAAGTATGAAATTCACTTTACCCTGCTTGCTGGCATCGCTGCTGTTGATAAGCGGTTGCCTCCAGCGTGAGGATTTCGGATATGACAACAGCGCCGATCTGGAATTTCTGGAAGAATATGCTCAGCGTGATGATGTCGTGATTACCAACAGCGGCCTGATGTACCGTGTCATCCGTGAAGGGGAAGGTGATGTCCCGGAGTTGGATTCCCGCGTCAGTGTACACTACACGGCCTCACTGGTCTCTGGTGATGTCATTGACAGTTCCTACGAGCGGGGCGAGCCTCTTGAATTCACGGTTGGAGAGTTGATATCCGGCTTTGCGGAGGGGATTCTTCTGATGCAGGAAGGCGCCGAATACGAGCTGGTCGTACCGCCGGAGCTGGCGTACGGGGATTTCCCTCCTCAGAACAGCAACATTCATCCGGGCGCAACCCTGATCTTTGAAGTGGAACTGCTTGAAATCCTCGAAATCGAGGATTAAGCCGAAAAATCGCAAGCAGGCTTAAGGAAAGTCAGCTGTACACCACTTCGCGCATTTGCTCGGCCAGGCCGCGGCAGCTGTTTACCTTGTCCACGTCATTGCAGAAAAAGACTTCCTCTTCTTCCAGCACATCCGTTTTGCTGCAGTGCATGCTGGCAAAATCGATTTTCCCGATGCGCTCATCATGCCTGGCACAATATTCCGCCATCTCCTCGATGGTCAGTTCGTGGGGGTTCTTGTCCGCTTTCGGACCGTCGAATTTTTTATAGTAGTAGAACAGATAGTGGTGCAGTGCGCGGCGGGCAAAGAAACACGCCGAATAGAGTACGACATCCGTGGATGGACGGTATAGCTCCTGCTGGGACCGGTCGTAATCCACCTCGGCCTGCTTGAGGATCTCCTGCATTTCATCCTGCATACCGGATGATGGATTAGTGCCGCGGCCATTTGCCTGTGCCATAATAGTGCCTGTTTTTTGAATCAAGGATTTGATACGGACTGAGCTGCCTTCCGCAATAATTTACAACAGAATGAGGCAGAAAAAGAAAAAAACCTTTGGCAATTTAATATTTTCAATATTGTCAAGGACCCGTTTTCACGATTCCAGTTATCTCATGTAACGGATTGTTATGTGGGAAAGTGTATCATAAGCCGAACATGGTAACCGCGTTTTTTGCCCAGGCAACGATCGGTGAAAAGTAGACACCGAGCAGGACAACCGGGATCAGCAGCAACACCAGAACCGTCTTGTACTCTGGCCCTAAGGAAAAAGCGGCCTGCGATTCGGTCGGTTCAACCAGAAACATATTGCGCACAACGCGGATGTAGTAGAACAGGGATACGACGGTTGCCAGCCCGGCGACCGCTACCAACCAGATCATGCCCGCGCTGATGGTGGCTCCGAAGATGTACACTTTGGCTATAAATCCCGCTGTGGGTGGAAATCCCGCCAGGGCTATGAGGAAAATCGCCATGGCAACACTCAGGAAGGGTGCGCGGTGACCCAACCCCTGATAGTCCACTATCATTTCGGTGTTCAGGCGGTCAGCTACCAGCATGGCTACGTAAAAAGCGCCCAGATTCATGAAGAGGTAGATTGCCATATAAATCATCATGGCGCTGATCCCTTCATCGGTCACGAGTGCCAGCCCCATCAGTATGAATCCCGCATGGGCGATACTGGAATAGGCCAGAAGACGCTTGATGTTTTCCTGCCAGAGCGCCATGAGGTTTGCGGCCAGCATGGTGACGGCGGCCAGTACGGCCAGCACCACATGCCATGGCACTCCGGTGGCCACCCCATCAAGCACGGGCGTGACAACAACCCCGGAATCCATGAATGAGACACGGAAAAAGCGGATCATCATGGCGAAGCCTGCTACCTTGGATGCCGTTGCAAGGAAAGCGGTGATAGTGACTGGAGCTCCTTCGTACACATCCGGAGCCCAGAAATGAAACGGTACGGCGGTAACCTTGTATCCGAATCCCACAATGATCATGATCACGGCCACATACAGCGCTGTCATCTGTTCCACCCCCGCCTGCAGGGCATCCCTTACCCCGTAAATATCAACGGATCCGGTAATGCCCACGAGCAATGAAATACCATATATGAGGAAACCGGATGAGACCGAACCGTAGATAATGTATTTCATCGATGCCTCGGCGGATTTGCGCAGCGTCTTGGTAAAGCCGGCCAGGACGTAGGAACTGATGCTGGTGAGCTCGAAGGCCAGGTACATCAGCAGCAGATTGGTCGCACCCACCATAAGGAACATGCCGAACATGACCCCCGTGATAAGCATGTAATATTCACCGATCCGGGTCCGGTTGTTGTCCAGCTCCCGGCTTTGCATCGAAAAAACCACTATCAGCAGTCCGGCAGCCAGCAGCACCGCCTTGAAAAACACGGCAAAGGGGTCCACGGCAATGCTGTCACTGAAAATGGAGACATTCCAGCTCCTCTGACCGAGTACCAGGAGGGCCGTGACCGCCAGTCCGGCTATAACGACCCAGGCAACATACCGGTTGCGCTCCCGGAGCAGCAGGTCGGCGACAATCGCCGCAACCAGGGTCACCGTCAGGGCAATCTCGGGGAGGAAACGGGAAATACTTTCTATGATGTGTTCAGCCATGTGTAATTCAGATTATCGCAAACCTTTGGATATTGACTTGTTACCTTCCCGTCACATTGACAAATTCGACCAGATGACTCAGTGAGGCGTTCATAAGCTCGATAGCAGGACCGGGATAGACGCCAAGGAATATCACGATGAGCATCAGCGGCACGAACATCAGCAGTTCCCGTCCGGTCAGGTCGGTCAGGCTCTTGTGCTCTTCACCCAGTTCACCCAGAAAGACACGCTGGATGGTCCACAGAATGTAGGCTGCCGTGAAGATGATACCGGTGACGGATAAGATGGTGATCACCCGGAAAGCGTCAAAGGCCCCGAGGAAGGAAAACAGCTCGCTGACAAACCCGCTGAGTCCGGGCAGGCCGAGTGCCGCAAACATGGCCACCATGGCGATGCCGGTGTATTTCGGCATCTGGTTGGCGATGCCGCCGAAATCGTACAACCCCCGCTTGTGGGTGCGATCGTAAAGTACACCGACGATAAGGAAGAGCATGGCAGTGATGGTCCCGTGGTTGAACATCTGCAGAACGGCGCCCACGGTTCCCTGGTTGGTCAGCGAGGCCATGCCGAGTATCACGATACCCATGTGGCTGATGGACGAGTAGGCGATCAGTTTCTTGAAGTCATCCTGGGCCATGGCACAGAGTGCACCATAGATGATGCTGATCATGCCCAATGCCGCCATTAGGTACATGAAATAGACGGTGCCGTCCGGCAGGATCGGGTACATGATGCGGAGCATGCCGTAGGTTCCAAGCTTCAGCAGCACGCCGGCCAGGATCACACTGATCGGGGTCGGTGCTTCCACGTGCGCATCGGGCAGCCAGGTATGGAACGGGAAGAGTGGCACCTTGATCGCAAAGCTGATGAACAGGGCCACCCACGCGATATAGCGCCAGGTCGTATCCACCCCGTAGAAGATCGATCCCTCCACAAAGTTGGCGGAATTCATCATGTGCAGCAGGTTGAAGGTTTGGACCTGCTCGCCGGCGCCATTGGTGTAGGCCACGCTGAAATAGAGGCCGAGCATGACCAGAAGCATCAGCACACCGCCTACGAAGGTGTAGATGAAGAACTTGATAGCGGCATATTCACGCCGGGGACCGCCCCAGATCCCGATGAGGAAGTACATCGGCAGCAGCATCACTTCCCAGAAGATGAAGAACAGGAAGAAATCCAGCGCTACGAACACGCCCATCATTCCGGTAACCAGCAGCAGGTAGAGCGCGAAGTAGCCCTTGACCATCTTGTCAATGCTCCAGGAGGATATAACGCCGATCAAGCTGATCAGCGCCGTAAGCAGCACCATGAGCACGCTCAGGCCGTCAATGCCGAGGAAATAGAGGATCTCGATCTTTCCAACCCAGGGAACGGCCTCAACGATAATCCAGTCGAACTGCTCCACAAACTGGAAGCTGCCGGGATCGTTGATGCCGATGGCCGTTCGGTCGAACAGACCGAGCAACAGGACGGCCAGCAGCAGCTGGAGTCCTGTAGCGCCGGCTGCCGTCCACCGAATAGCATTTTTATTATCACCGGGAATGAGCAGGACGATGAGCATCCCGATAATGGGAAGGAACACGATCCATGTCAGGATACCGATGCCGAATATTTGAAATTCCATACCTTTTTGTTTCTGATTATGATTTTGCTGCGGGAACAGGTACTGTGTTATTTGTCAATATGGCTCAACTGCGAATGTGGATTTGATGGCGGTTGTATCCAGCGGCCATTGAATCCCATGGTTATACATCGAAAAATCGTTTTTAAAGGTCACAAGGTTAACAGAACGATGGTAATGATCAGGAAACCGAAGATTGCGAAAACCAGATAGGTCTGGATGTTGCCGGTCTGGATTTTCCGAAGCCGCATACCGATCGCTCCCGTTATGTTGGCCAGGAAATTGACCAGGCCGTCGATAAAGGTGTTATCGATCCACCCGCTGATGCGTGAGGCTCCCCGGGTAACCGTTCCGGCACCATTGACGATACCGTCTATGATCCGGGTGTCGAACCAGTTGGAGATGCGTGTCAGGGCGAGAGTGCCGTTCACGAAAACCGCGTTGTACATCTCATCGAAATACCACTTGTTTCGTGAACCGTGGTAAAGCCTGCCCATGGACCGGGCCAGCATTTCCGCACTGATGGTGCGTTTTTGATAGACCAGCCATGCCAGGGCGAGACCGGCTACGGCAATGACGACCGACAGGATCATCACCAGGGAATGGACGCGACTGATCGCCTCGTACAGCACGGACCAGGCAGCCGGTGCAATGGCATCCGGGACAACGCTGGCCGGACGCTCCAGTGCCTGGTAGAGCCATCCGGAAGAGGCTCCGAACGGATTGAAACTGTAGAAAACGAAAACGGACAGCGCGGCCAGTACGACCAGCGGAACCGACATCACCCAGGGCACTTCTCGGATAAGCGACAGCCGCTCTTTGTGCACGTGCTCGCCGTGGAAGGTGAGGATGAGCAGCCGGAACATGTAAAATGCGGTCATGCCGGCCACGACAAAAGCAATGAACGGAAGCAGCCAGTGGCCATTCAGCGTGCTGAAGGCCAGCGTGCCGGCCAGTATCTCATCCTTGCTGAGGAAACCGGAGGTCAGCGGAATGCCGGAAATGGCCAGGGTAAATATCAGGAATGTCCAGTAAGTGACCGGCATGCGCGATTTGAGCCCACCCATGTTGCGGATGTCCTGCGCGTCGGTCTCGTGGTCGTGCTGTTTGTGGAGGGCAGCGTGCATCGCATAGATTACGGCACCGGAGCCAAGAAAAAGTCCGGCCTTGAACGCCGCATGGGTGACCAGATGCATGAATCCGGCCGCATAGGCGCCCACTCCAAGCGCCAGGACCATGTAACCGAGCTGACTGATGGTGGACCAGGCCAGTACTTTTTTGATATCGAACTGGGTAATGGCGATGGTCGCGGCCAGCAGGGCCGTGATGGCACCGATATAGGCGATCACGAGCAGAGCGTCAGCGGTGAAGAGCGGGAAAAGCCGGGCGACCATGAACACCCCGGCGGCCACCATGGTGGCGGCGTGAATGAGGGCGCTGACCGGAGTCGGGCCTTCCATGGCATCCGGCAGCCAGACGTGCAGAGGGAACTGGGCCGATTTACCTATGGCACCACAGAAAATCAGTATGCCGGCTGCGGTCAGCCAGGCCTGGCTATCAAACGGAAGGTTGCCGGCGGACAGTGCACCGAAAATCGCATCAAATGTAAAAGTAGAGAACTGCACGAAGATGATCATGATGCCGATGAACATGCCGGCATCGCCGATGCGATTCACGATGAACGCTTTCATGGCGGCGTTGGAAGCCGACTTCTTTTCGTACCAGTGACCTATAAGCAGGTACGAGCTCAACCCGACCAGTTCCCAGAAGATGTACATCATCAGCAGGTTGTGGGTTATTACGATGCCAATCATCGAAAAGGTAAAGAATCCGAGATAGGCAAAATAGCGGGAGTAGCGCACATCCCCTTCCAGATAGCCGATGGAGAACAAATGCACCACCATGCTGATCAGCAACACTACTGACAGCATGACCGCGGACAGGTTGTCTATCAGGATCCCGAGTTCAATCGTAACCGCACCGATCCCCGGGATGCCCCCTAAAACGGCCCAGGTCCAGCCCGCCGAAACCGATTCTGGTGTCGACAGTTTGGTGTACATGATGAACAGGGAGACCAGAAAAGCTGCGCCGACCAGAGCGGTGCCGAGCCAGTCACCCTGACGAGGCAGGCGCCTGCCGAAGAAGATCAGCAGCAGAAAACCTGCAAGTGGCAGAAAAAGTGTTGCAAGTGATAGCTGTATCAAGGATTCCAGGGCCATAGTGTATTTTTTTCTAAAAGACGGATTGCTACTCCTTCAGCTCGCTGATCTGTTCGATATCCACCGATCCGAACCGGTTGTAGATATTCAGGGCGATGGCCAAAGCAACGGCCGCCTCTGCTGCAGCGATGATAATGACGAAAAGGGCGATCATGTGACCGTCCAGCGACAGGGAGCCGTACCGGCTGAATGCCACGAAATTCAGATTGGCGGAGTTCAGGATCAGCTCGATGCCCATGAGGACCATAATAATGTTTCTGCGGGATATGACAGCCAGCAGTCCGAGAGAAAACAGGATGGCTCCTACCACAAGAAAGTGGTTGAGTCCGGGTTCCGCCAGCCATTCAGGTAATACCATGTCCAGATCGGTTAGTCGTTAAAGTGTATCGGGTGTCAGGTGTTTTTCGGGATGTCAGGAGTATTTCGGGATTCTGGCCGAGTGCGTGCCGCCATAAGGACGGCCCCGATGATGGCCAGCAGTAGCAGGACACCGGCCACCTGGAACGGCAGCATAAAATCGGTGAGCAACAGTTCGCCCAGCCCTGTCATGGAGACCTGATCCTCATCAAGCGGCAGCATAGTCCAATCCGTATTAAGGAAGACGGCTACAAGCAGGATTCCAACGATTGCAACAAAAAGTGTGGATGGAAGCAGATTGACCGTGCGGGTACGCACTTTTTCAAAATAACCGCGTGTGGTAAGCATCACTCCAAACAGGATCAGCACCAGTACCCCCCCAACGTAAACAAGCAGCTGGGTTACCGCAACAAACCCTGCATACAGCAGGGCATAGAAAACAGCCAATCCGGCCAGGGCAAGCATGAGGGCAAAAGCCGAGTGCACAATGTTTCTTGAGAACACCATGAGCGTGGCACTGCCGACAATGAGAATCGCAAACAGATAAAAAGCTACGGCAAACAGATCCATGATACATCCCTACCGGTATAGTTCGAAATAACGTCGTTCAATTTGTTCATTCCTCGGATTTTTTCTTTGCCTCACGTTCGGCTTTCCGGGCGGCGCGCCTTGCCTCCCGTGCTGCGCGACGGGCCTCTTTGTCCGCAACAGCATCACCGGAAGCCGCTTCTGCTTTTTTCTCGCCGGCGCCATCCGCTTTTACAGTCTCTTCCTCTTTTCCCGTCTCTTTGACTTCTGCTTTCTTCTGTTTTGCCAGGCGGGCCTCCTCTTTTTTCCTGCGTTTTTCTTCTTCTTCCAGCTCCAGTTTCTTCTGAGCGGCCTCAATCTCTTCAGGCGTCATATCAGAGAAGGAAAAAATGAGATCATTGCGGTCGTAAGCAGAGTACTCGTATTCTTCGACCATGGTAATGCAGTCGGTTGGACAGGGATGGACGCACAGCTCGCAGTAGCAGCATTTGGCCATGTCGATATCAAACTTGTCCACCCACAATTTCTTTTTATGCCCCGTGGATGTTTCACCGAGATCGTCATCGTCGGTCGACTTGATGGTGCCGATATCGATGCATTCGACCGGACAGGCTCGTTCACAGAGGCGGCATCCGATGCAATCGTCTATGTTGACGTGCAGTTTCAGGCGCACACGCTCCGGCAACACATCCCTTTCAACAGGATACTGCACCGTAACCGATTTCTTGAACAGATGGCGCATGGTCACGCCCATCCCGACAAAAATGGTTTTAAATGCGGTGTAGGTATCGTTTAATGCTTTGACCATAACAACGTTGGTATCGGGTTCAGAAGATCATTTCCCATAGTGCAATGAGCACCAGGTTCACAAAAGAGATTGGGATCAGGTATTTCCAGCACAGGTTCATCAGCTGATCGACCCGCAGCCGGGGAAGGGTCCAGCGCAGCCACATCATGAGGAAAACAAGTATCATTCCCTTGAGCAGCATCCAGAAAGCGCCCCAGACCGGTCCGTCCATGAATGAACCGAAGGGGCTGTTCCAACCGCCAAAGAAAAGTGTTGCACCCACGAGTGAAAGCAGCAGCATGTCGGCGTATTCGGTGAGCATGAACAACCCCCAGCGCATCCCGGAGTATTCCGTCTGGTAGCCCCCCACCAGCTCGGATTCCGATTCCGGCAGGTCGAACGGCACGCGGTGCGCTTCCGCAAGCGTGGCGATGAAAAACAGCACAAAAGCTATCACCATGAACGGACTGTGGAAGATGATCCAGTTTGGAAGGAAACCGAGAAAGGCGTTACCTGTTTGTATTTCCGTCACCTCCATAAGGTTGAGCGTGCCTGTGACCAGGATCACCGACAGAATCGTCACCACCGTGGGCACTTCGTAGCTCACGGTCTGGGCTGCCGTGCGCATAGCCCCGAGCAGGGACCATTTATTGTTGGAAGCCCATCCAGCCATGATGATGCTCACCGAGAGCAGGGAAGTGATCGCCACGATGTAGAACACCCCCACGTCGATCATGCTGCCGATATACCCGCTGCTCAGCGGGATGGCGACAAACGCCCCGTAGGAAGCTGCGAAGGCAATGAACGGTGCCATCTTGAACAGGAAGCGATCGGCTTTGGCCGGCACGATGTCCTCTTTCTGGATCATTTTCAACAGATCGGCTATGGTCTGCGCCCAGCCGTGCCAGCCTCCGGTGAGCATCGGACCCAGCCGGTCCTGGACATGTCCTGCCACCTTGCGCTCCAGCCAGATGGCAAAAAGGGCGTATAGCAGGATGATCATCAGGGGTATGATGGAAAAGACAAAGACGACCAGGGGCCCGGCCGGCAGAAAACTTTCCAGAAACTGCTGCATAATTATGTCATGTTTAAATGGTCAAGGTTGCGGTAGTCAGGCCAGTCTGCCGGCAGCAGTATGTCCGCTAACGATCCACCTCGCCGAGTACAATATCAATACTTCCGATAATCGCCACCATATCGGCCACCATGGCACCGATAGAAATGGCGGGTAAAACGCTTAAATTCACAAAACTGGGCGCGCGCGCCTTGATCCGGTAGGGTGAGGTCGACTTGTCGCTGATGATGTAGTAACCCAGCTCGCCCCGGGGGGTCTCGGTCCGGGCATAGATTTCACCGGCTGGCGGACGAATCTTTTTGGGCAGCGACTCATGGACATCCCCCTCGTCCGGCATTTGGTCAAGGGCCTGTTTGATGATCTTCAGGCTTTCCTCCATTTCCCGGACGCGCACGATATAGCGGTCCCAGCAATCTCCAAGGGTTCCCATTTCGCCCTTCCCGACGACCACATCAAACTCGAACCGATCGTAGATGGAATAGGGTTCATCTCGTCGGAGGTCCCATTTAACGCCTGACCCGCGCAGGCTTGGCCCGGACACCCCGTAGTTGATCGCTACCTTGTCGGGCAGTATGCCAATATTGGCTGTGCGATCCACAAAAATTTTATTCATCGACAACAAGTCATCGAGTTCCTTGATTTTTGGCCTGAATGACTTCACAAAGGCATACGTGTCGCTTTTGAAATCGGACGGGACATCGTTCATCAGTCCGCCGATCCAGATATAGTTGTAAAGCAGGCGCGCTCCGCTGGCCTTTTCAAAGATATCGAGAATCTTTTCCCGTTCGATAAAGCAGTAGAGAAAAGGTGTAAAGGCACCGATATCCAGCCCGAACGTCCCCAGGGCCAGCAAATGGCTGGCGATCCGCTGCAGTTCGGCCATGATCACCCGGATGTGTTCGACCCTATCGTTAACCTGAATATCCATGAGCCGCTCCATGGCAATGGCGTAGCCAAGCTCATTGCTCATGGCCGCAATATAGTCCATGCGATCGACATAGGGAATGACCTTGGTATAGTCATTCATGGCTTCGCTGTGCTTTTCGAAGCATCGGTGCAGATATCCGATATGCGGGATCGCTTTCGTAACGATCTCACCGTCAAGGACCAGCTCCATGCGCAGCACTCCATGGGTGGATGGATGCTGCGGCCCCATACTGATAACCATCTCCTGGGTTTTAAGTCCGTTTCCGGCCGCTACAGGAGGACTGAAGATTACCTCGGGTCCTTTTTCTTTTACATTGGCCATGTTTCAATACTCTACTTTCATTCCGCGGTAGAATTCCTGGACCTGGTAGTCCTTGCGCAAAGGATGTCCTTCCCAGTCGTCCGGACACAGGATGCGACGATGGTCTGGATGTCCGTCAAACCGGATCCCGAACATGTCGAAAGCCTCACGCTCATGCCAATCGGCTGTTTTCCAGATCTGCTCAACCGAGGGCAGGTGTGCCTCATGCTCCGGCATAATCACCTTGAGGATCAATTTGTGCTTTTCCGTGGTGGAGTACAGGTGGTAGATAACACCCAGCTCATTTTCCTTGAGGTAATGGACCCCGCTGAGGCACATCAGGCTGTCGAATCGGAGACCGTCCCCGTCACGCAGGAATTTTGCAATATCAGGGATCCGGTCCGGTTTCACGACGATCCAGGGAGCGACTTTTTCATCTGCCTTCAACGTAACCGTCTCGTCCCCGAACGTTTCGGAAAGGAGCTGATGCAGTTCTTCCGTCGTCTTCATCAGGCCCCCTCCTTTTTGCGCTGAACATCCTGCTGCGGAAATTCGATCTGAGCCTTTTTGTGCTCATCGGTGTCATCGACGTTCGTTATATCTATCCGTTCGCCCCCCTTGTCTTGAATAACAACCGCCTTGTCGGGATCCACACCGGCCACCAGCGTTTCGTTCATGATCTTTTTCTGAAGATGGAGGAATCCCTGAAGCAGGGCTTCGGGCCTTGGCGGACAGCCCGGCACATACACATCCACGGGTACCACCCGGTCCACTCCTTTCAACACGTGATAGCCGTGTTCCCAGTAAGGGCCGCCGCAATTCGAGCATGAACCCATGCTGATCACATAGCGAGGCTCGGACATCTGCTCATAAAGCCGTTTGATGCGAGTGGCCATTTTAAGGGTCACGGTTCCGGCCACGATCATCACGTCGGCCTGCCTGGGGGAAGACCTCGGAATGATACCGAACCGGTCGAAGTCGTAGCGCGAAGCGGCCGTAGCCATCATCTCGATGGCACAGCAGGCCAGTCCGAATTGCATGTACCAAAGCGACGATTTCCTGGCCCAGTTCAACGCTTTCTCCAGCGATACGATAATTATATTGCTGTCCTGATACTTTTTATCGAGTAAACCCATGGTTAAGTGATTACATATGGTTGGGATGGATGATCCGGTGTCCCTTCCGGCCGCCATCTTTGCTATTGACCGCTTTCTTCTTCGAGTACGGGTTCCTGATCCTGAACCGATGCCGCCTCCTCTTTCCAGTCAGGAACGACCACACCAATGCCTTCTACGTACTTCGGAACAACGGGCTGTGGTTTATCCCACTGAAGATCCCCTTTGCCGAGTTCGTAGAGAAACCCGACAAAGATCAGTGACACAAAAACGATCATGGCCCAGAAAGCAAACCAGCCCATGTCCTGGAAAACGGTCGCCCACGGAAAAAGCAGGACTACTTCCACTTCAAAGATCAGGAACATGAGCGCAATGACATAGAAGCGGTTGTTGAACTGGATCCAGGCGTTGCCAACAGGATCTTCTCCACACTCGTAGGAGGAAAGCTTCTCCGGGCTGGGGCGGTTGGGTCTCAGAATCCAGGCAACCAACAGTGTGATCCCGGCAAACACCGCACCATTGATCACAAACAATAGAACATATCCATATTCTGCAAGCATATTGCACTATCAATTAGGTTCAGCAACATTGAACGGATGGATAGACGGCAAACCGCAATTATCATGGACATTACATATGACGTCCATGGCGGCATGGATATCCCATCTGTCAGTAAGTGCCTGTTTTAAAAAAAACAGATGGATGAAAATAACCAATTAACCGTTCAATTTCATCCAAGATTATCGGATCGATAGCTCTGGAGGATACGGATGTAATTGGCCCGCTCGAATGAGATCGGATCAGAGACGGATGCCGAACTCATAGAGCCTTTCATCTCTTCGACGGACTCGTATTCGTTCTGTTCCATCCAGATCTTCATCTCTTCGGTAATGGTAAACAGCTTGTCGCATCCTTCACGCAAGAGTGCAGAGGCCATCTGGGTTATGTCGGCACCGACCATGATCATCTTGATTACATCCTCGGCCGAGTGGATACCTGTTGTGGCCGCAAGACTGCACCCAAGGTGAGGTCTTAGCATGGCTATCCATCGGAGCGGCAAACGTTTTTCAAACGAATTGCTTAGCTCGAGACTGGGTGCCACCTCTTTGGTATCCAGGTCGATATCAGGCTGGTAGAAACGGTTGAAGAGGACCAGCCCGTCCGCACCTGCTTTCTCCAGTCGCCTGGCCATATTGGCAAAGGCGCTGAAGTAGGGTCCAAGCTTGATCGAAACAGGGATAGAAACGGAAGCCTTTACCGCCTTGAGGTCGTTGATATACAATTCCTCGACCTTGTCGGAAGTCATATCCGGATCGGCGGCAATGTAATATACGTTCAGCTCAAGGGCATCGGCACCGGCTTCTTCCATTTTTTTGGCATATTCCATCCAGCCGCCTTCCGAAACGCCGTTCAGGCTGGCGATGACCGGGATGTCCACAGTCTCCTTGAGCTTCCGGATGTGCTCCAGATAATCTTCCGCCTCCAGATTGTGATACTGCTCCGGTTCGGGAAAATAGGTAAGCGCCTCGGCGTAGCTTTCGGCTCCGACATTGGTAAAGTGGTCGAGCGCCTGATTTTCCTTGGCAATCTGCTCTTCAAAAAGGGAGTACATCACGATTGCAGCGGCTCCCGAGTCCTCGAGACGCTTTACTTTGGACAGGTCACTGCTCAGGGGCGATGCTGACGGGACCAGCGGACTTTTCAGTTTCAGGCCTAAATATTTTGTTTCAAGATTCATAATTCAGAATGTTGTAGTAAATGATTTAAAAAAAACAAAGGGGGCGTGACCCGGACAGCGACATGCCCGGTCACCGGCCCCTTGAGACTTACGATTCCTGCTTCTCGGGTTCGTACATCTTCTCCAGTTCCACGTACTGGCGCCAGCGCTCTTTAACCGATTCCTGAGCCTGCTTCATGTACTGTGTCGCTATGGCAGGATGCGATTTGGAGAGCATGAGATAGCGCATCTCATTGTACGCATACTCCTTGAACGGAATCTTCGGCGCCTTGGAGTCCAGCGAGAACGGATTCTTGCCTTCCTTGCTCAGGAGCGGATTGTACCGGAACAACGGCCAGTAGCCGGATTCCACCGCAAGCCTTTGTTGATTCAGGCCGTATTTCAGATTGTAGCCATGGGCGATGCAGTGGCTGTAGGCAATGATGACCGACGGGCCGGGATAGGCTTCGGCTTCCATGATGGCCCGTATGGTTTGTGTATCATTGGCTCCCATGGCAATGCGTGCCACGTAAGCAGCACCGCCCGATACCGCAAGCAAGCCAAGATCCTTTTTGGCGTTCTCCTTGCCCGCAGCGGCAAATTTGGCCACCGATCCCATCGGTGTAGCCTTGGAGCGCTGCCCACCCGTATTGGAGTAGACCTCGGTATCCATGACCAGCATGTTGATATTGCGTCCGGATGACAGCACGTGGTCAAGGCCTCCGTAACCGATGTCATAGGCCCAGCCGTCGCCGCCGAATGCCCAGACGCTCTTGTGTACCAGATAGTCGGCCAGACTGAGCAACTGGCGCACCGCTTTCTTGTCCGTTTTTCCATTACCGCCGGACTCTTCCAGCATTTTTTTCAGTTCGGCAACCCGCTTGCGCTGTTCGAAGATGCCCGGTTCGTCGGACTGGTCCGCGGTCAGGATCGCTTCCTTCAGCTTGTCGGGAACGGCTCCGTTGATCTCACGGAGCATACGTTGCGCCTGCTCGGCCTGCTTGTCAATGGTCAACCGGAATCCAAGTCCGAATTCCGCGCTGTCCTCGAACAGAGAATTGGACCATGTCGGGCCGAGGCCATGCTCGTTCTTGGAATACGGTGTAGTTGGCAGGTTTCCTCCGTAAATAGAGGAACACCCGGTAGCATTGGCAATGATCATGCGATCGCCATAGAGCTGGGTGATCAACTTCACATACGGGGTCTCACCGCACCCGGCACAGGCACCGGAAAACTCAAAGAGCGGTTGCAGATACTGTGACCCCTTGACTGTTCCCGTCTTGAGCTCGTTGCGATCGTATTCAGGTAATGAAAGGAAGAAGTCCCAGTTTTCACGTTCGTTCTCCAGATGGGATTCTATCTTGTCCATATTCAGCGCCTTGCGTCCGGTCTCCTTCTTGTTTTTGGCAGGACATACGACCACGCAGAGTTCGCAGCTGGTGCAATCTTCGGGCGACACCTGGATGCTTACCATGGTATTGTCCGGCCATTCACGGCCTTTGGCCTTCATGGACTTGAATGTCGGAGGCGCATCCTTCAGCCGTTTTTCATCATAGGCCTTGATACGGATAACCCCGTGCGGACATACCATGGCACACTTGCCGCACTGGATACATACATCCGGATCCAGTACCGGGATCTCGTGCGCAATATTGCGTTTCTCGAAGCAGGTGGTGCCGGTGGGGAAGGTACCATCGACAGGTAATTTGCTTACAGGCAGATAATCTCCGTTACCGGCGATAATCTCGCTGATGACATCCTCAACAAATTCCGGAGCATCGTCACCGGCGATCGGTTTGAGCATCTTCTTGCTGGTGGTCACCTCGGCAGGCACTTCGAGTTCAAACAAATGCTCCAGGGAATTGTCAACGGCAGCAAAGTTGCTCTTGACGATCTTCTCGCCTTTCTGCCCATAGGTTTTCTTGATCGCATCCTTGATGGCTGCAATGGCGTCATCTTTGGGAAGGATCTCGGAAATGGCAAAGAAACAGACTTGCATCACCGTATTGATGCGATTGCCCATGCCGCTGTCACGGGCCACCTTGTATCCATCGATGGCAAAGACGCGGATGTTCTTGTCAACGATCTGCTGCTGTACCTTGTCGGGCAGGTTGTCCCAGAGTTCATCCGGGCCATACTGCGTATTCAGCAGGAAAGTGGCGCCTTCACGGGCGCTTTTGAGCATATCCATCCGCTCAACGAAACGGAACTGATGGCATGCCACAAAATCGGCCTCATCGATCAGGTAGGCGGAACGGATCTGATCAGGGCCGAACCGGAGGTGGGATGTCGTCATGGAACCCGATTTCTTCGAGTCGTACACGAAATAGCCCTGTGCGTAGAAATCCGTGTTCTCACCGATGATCTTGATCGAGTTTTTATTGGCACTCACTGTACCATCGGCTCCCAGCCCGTAGAACAGACCGCGGAAAACACGGCTTTTTTCCTTCTTGTCCGCCTTCTTTTTGGACGCGGCCTTTTGGGCTTTGCCGTTCACCGGCATCACTCCGTTTTCATACGGCAGGCTGGTTTTCGTGACATCGTCGTTGATACCAATGGTGAAATGGTTTTTCGGTTTGGTTTCTTTCAGCTCGTCAAATACGGCCTTGACCATCGGAGGCGTAAACTCCTTGGAGGAAAGACCGAAACGGCCTGCGATCACGCGTGGGTCATCCTTGAATTTTTTGAAGTTTTCCGTGCGGTTTTCCTGAATGGATGTAAGGACATCCTGGTAGAGCGGTTCTCCTGTGCTTCCAGGCTCCTTGGTCCGGTCGAGCACGGCAATGCTGTGTGCGGTTTCAGGGATGGCGTTGATGAACGCTTCCATGTCGAACGGACGATACAGGCGGGGTTTGATCACACCTACTTTTTCCCCTTCCGTGTTCAGGTTGTCAACGGTCTCATGGACGGTTTCGGCGCCCGAGCCCATGAGCACGATGACGCGATCGGCATCTTCCGGACCGTGATAGTCAAACAGATTATATTTGCGACCGGTCAAATCGGCGAATTTGTCCATGGTCTTCTGGACGATCTCCGGACACTTCCGGTAGAAGGTATTGCATGCTTCCCTTGCCTGGAAAAAGACGTCCGGATTCTGCGCCGTACCGCGGATGATCGGCCGGTCTGGAGTCATGGCGCGCTGACGGTGCTCGATGACAAAATCGTCGTTGATCATCTCGCGCATGTCATCAAGGGTAAGCGCCTCGATTTTTTGGACCTCGTGGGAGGTCCGGAAACCGTCAAAGAAATGGATGAACGGCACACGGGCTTCCAGGGTGGAGGCATGGGCGATCATCGCCATGTCCATGGCTTCCTGCACGCTGTTGGAACAGAGCATGGCCATGCCGGTCATCCGCATGGCCATCACATCGCTGTGGTCCCCGAAAATGGAAAGGGCATGGCTTGCGATGGTACGTGCCGTAACGTGGATTACGGCCGGGCTCAGCTCGCCCGCAATTTTGTACAGATTGGGCATCATCAGAAGCAGGCCCTGGGATGCCGTAAACGTGGTTGATAATGCACCAGTCTGCAACGCACCATGAACCGCAGCGGCAGCTCCGGCTTCACTTTGGAGTTCTACCACATCCGGAACCGTGCCCCAGATGTTCTTTTTACCGGCCATGGCCCATGAATCGGCAAACTCACCCATGGGTGAGGCCGGTGTAATGGGATAAATGGCAATAACTTCGTTGACGTGATGTGCGATATGTGATGCAGCTTCGTTAGCATCAATGGTTACAAGCGGACGTTTCATAAATAAATCCTTTCAGGTTCTTAGCAGGTAAATAATTAATATGAAAAATGATGAAATTCCCTGACACATGGCCTGCTGCATCACAGCAGCGGGCAGATAGTATCATGGCTTGCCATCAGATCATGGCAATCGGTACAAACAGAAAATAACCTTGCAAGTCCAACAGGCCCTTGTGCCATCTTCAACCAACATCCAGATATATGCAATATCTAAACCTATATTTAATAAATAAAAAAGGGCTTTTTTATGTTGATATTATGAAGAATGGACTTCATAAATATATTCAATTATTTTCAATTTTGTGAACCGGAATTGCATATCCCCTTCAATTTATACCGGAAACAGATAAAATGGCCCTATTCAATGGATACTAATCGTAAATCCGTAACTTATCTGATTTTTGCCGTATTACTTGCAACTGGCACGGTATTTTCAGTGTTTTGGGTGGCCGCGGCCGACCCGGACCGGGATACGGTCGAAACGTGGGAAGGCGCCCTGCGTCTGTTCGGCAATGAACCGTTTACCCGGGTCGCGCTCATTACGGATAGTGGTGAGCGTTGGTTTCTGGACATGGAGGAAGATGAGATGAACCGGCTCTGGCATAACCGCAAGGGGCGGATCCGGATTACCGGAATCCCTGTAACAAAGGAGTATGCCGGCCGGACCGAGCACCACATAAAAGTCGTCAATTACAGCTGGATCCCCGATAACGGGTAGTCTTTCACGGATACCTTTTTGGGACAGATTATTCATTTTTCCC
Source organism: Cyclonatronaceae bacterium (assembly GCA_046483675.1). GTDB lineage: Bacteria > Bacteroidota > Rhodothermia > Balneolales > Natronogracilivirgulaceae > SKNL01. Next base: position 3,506 of record JAWOCT010000027.1, on the reverse strand, counting down.
TTCATGCATCCTCAATCTGACACACGATCTGTCACGACCAACCCCTTCTTACATTCAAATCATTTTGGCAATGAAATCCTTCTGCCAGCCTAAACCTTCTGACCGCAAAACCCGAAGACAACCTTCCTCTATCATTGCAAATTCTATGATTTTCCGCTACCGACTCCTGCTTGCCCTGATCCTTTTTTTCGTCACCCTGCCCCTGACATCATGGGCCCGCGATTTCCAGATACGTGACATTTCCATCCAGGCGGAAATCCAGCCCGATGCCACCATACGCTATGTCGAAAACCGGCGCTACCGTTTTGAAGGCGAATACAGCTTTGCCTTTTACACCCTGCCGCTGCGCGGGTTCGATTCGATCGATAATATCCGGGTCCGTCAGGACGGCAAGGCCCTGATCAATGAAAACACCGAACAGCCCGGCACGTTCAAAGTGGAACGCAACGAACATGAACTGCGCATCACCTGGTTTATAGAGACACAGGATACTACCGAGCATACCTTCACCATCCAGTACGACCTGGATGGGGCTCTGGTTACCGGACCCGAAGAGAGCGAATGGTTCTGGGTCTTTCTGTCGGACCGGCTGGCCCGCATGCCCGAATCGTTTCAGGCACGGATTTCCCTGCCGCAGCGCATCGAAAGCGACGAATGGCATATCTGGTTGCGGGACACACCTGATCACGTCGCGGCGCGACCCGAAGGACGGGTGCTGTTCCTGGAAGGTGAAGATTTCAACCGGAATGACGCGGTCCGGGCGCGGATCCTGTTCCCTACCCGGGTGCTGACGGATGCGCGGATAACCGACCGCCGGTTCGGGCTGGACCGGGTAATGGATGAGGAAGCCGCATGGGAGGCGGCACAGGAACGGGAGCGGCAGCTATACCTGCTGGGTGTAGGGCTCTTTGCCATGCTGGCACCGGCATCCATCCTTCTGTTCATCTGGTTTTACCGGAGATACGGCCGCCGATACGAATCCCGGTCCAATGTGGAAAAGCTCCGTTTCACACCGCCCTCTGATCATCCCCCGGCACTTATCCGCAAACTCATGCTCGGTCCGCTGAACACCGAGCCCGACAAGCTGGGCCTGGGCATCACCATCTTCGACCTTTCCCGCAGAGGGTATTTCCGCATTGTTGAAAAGAAAGGGGAAAAGAAATTCCTTCAATCCGAAACGCCCGAATACCATCTTGAAAAAACCGGCAAGAAGCCGGATGAGTCACTGGCTGAGTGGGAGCGGATGCTCATGGACAAGGTAAACGAACAACTGGACGAGGATATCACCCGCATGGACAAGGTCATGGACTGGAAGGACAAATCCACCCGGGACTGGTGGAAGAAGTGGCGCAAACGGTACCGCGAGGCCCTGAAGTCCCTGCGCTGGTTCGATCCCGTATCCCAAAAAGCGCTCTACTTCCACCTTCTGGCTCAATTCCCGTTGTTCGTGGGCATGATAGGGGTGACCATCCTGGCCGGCAAGATCGGGGCCGCCGGGATCATCCTGGTGGCTGTGATGATGCTGCTGAGCCTGACCCTGCCCAAGCGTACCCGGGAGGGCACCGACCTCCATGCGGTATGGACGGCCTATCGGAAAGCCCTGAAAAAAGGGCCGAACAGATCTTTTGATCAAAAGGACATGGGACGTCACTTTGTCTATGCGATCGCACTGGGACTGACGAAAAAACAGCTGGAAAAACGGCTGGCCGACGTGTCCGAGGAGAGTCCGCTTTTCCTGTGGATCGTTCCCATGTCCGGCATTCACGGAACTGCCGGCGTCGCGTCCGGACTCAGCACGCTGGCTTCCAGCGGAACCAGCAGCTTCAGCGGGGTTTCCGGGGTCGGCGGCGCATCGGCAGGATCGGCCGGGGGGGGTGCCGGTGGCGGGGCCGGTTGATCGTCATGACATCAGAAATAGGCAGACAGGCCGAAGCGGACCGGCCGGGGACTGAGAAACAGTCCATGCTTGATTCCGGAACTTCTTCTCTCCATTTCCTGCTCGCCCCCGACATTGTACGTGTCCTGCACAGATTCAAGGTTGCTGTACCGGTAATAGAGGTCTGCACCGTATTCCGCCAGAAAACTGATCGATGACGTCGCAAACCATTCCACCCCGTAATTGACGGTTACGCCCGCACGGGCACCGTGCTGTGTGTTCTCACGCATATTACTCAAAATAGCAGGCTCTTGCTGTCCTGAGTAGGCTTTGGATTCACTGTATTCGTAAGAATAGCCCGCCAACGCGCCGTAGGAGAAATAGGGACGGATGGCCCGGCTGGTCGGCAGATAACGCTGCAATTGCGGCCGGATGGTGATTTCCAGGTCGCGATCTTTGCGCTCCTGTTCCTGTGTATTGATGTTATCGCGGGAAATTGCCGCGTCTTCTGTCTCATTGTCTGATCGCGACAGGCTGCCTCCCAGACTTATCCCCATACGCCACGCTGAATGGTCCGTGCGATGGCGCTTGTACGAAATGACGTTGCCCTGGAATTGGGAAAGCTGGAAGTTGCTGCCGATCTGGAACTGCAGCGCACGGTTTCCTTCCGTCAGGGAATGTCTGTTGGATGATGACGAAGCCGGATTGGAGGCGATGGCAAATGACGAAAATGACAGCAGAATGATGGGAATGATTTTCAGTTTAGTAGTCATGATAATCGTATTTGATGGCGGAAATGGTTGCTCTCTCCCCGATACTCTCTTTATCAATAATATCTGCTGTATGCGGGAAAAGCAATACAGGATTTCAGCCGGTTCCTGTCCAATCAGTATAAACCAAAAGCCCCAAAGGAACCAAAAAAATGGGTTCCCGAATTGAAACACGACATAAAGATACAACGGTTTGATTCAGACCTGGATGGCGTATCAACAAGTTTGGCGATTCGCATTACAGAGGCTGAAACCCCTGATTTTAAATATGTACAACCCCGTAAATATTAACTAATTTATGGTGTATCGGACCTTGCTCCGGTATATACCTGCTTTCTCATTGAATACTTCCGTTTCCGATACATAATGCGATCAACAGTGTCATCTTTCTCTGGTTGGAGCCGGGGGTATTTCATCATTCCGGCCCTTGGCCTGCTGCTTCAGACGATTATTCATAGTACTGCCCTTGCAGGATCGTCCGAATTGCGCGATCCACTGTCTGCCGTCCCGGATGATCATGGTTATGTTCATGGTCATGTTCATGGTCAGCCGGATAGTGATACGACCTCGACATACAAAGTCGTAACCAATGACGGCCGAACCGCTATCGGGCGGCTGATCCGGCAGGATGAGAACTCAGTGACCCTGGATGTGGATCAATTTGGAGAGGTGACCATTCGGCGTGAAAACATCCGCTCCATCTCCCAGATGGATGAAAAGGATTTCGTGGATGGCACCTACTGGTTTCCCAACCCCGTATCCACCCGCTACCTGTTTGCGCCCAATGCGATTCCCATGAAGCGCAAGACTTCCTATTACCAGAACACCTGGATATTCTTCAACAATTACAACTACGGATT
>JAWOCT010000019.1:0-43171 GCA_046483675.1 Cyclonatronaceae bacterium | reverse complement strand
GGGGAGGCTTTCACCCGACCGTCAGCATCATCCTGCTTGCCATTCCCGCCTTTTTTATCCTCTTTCAGATCGCCGAACAACGGATCGAATTCCTTGCCTTTGTCCTTCTTCTTTTCTTTTTCTTTTTCTTTTTCTTTTTCTTTGTCTTTTCCCTTTTCTTTACCTTTTTGGGATGGTGTATCTAACTCCTGTTTTTCTGCCGCGTCCTTCTTGTCTGCGGAGTTTTCTTCTTCACCGGTATCCTCATCCTCACCGGCTTCTTTTCCCGGGTCTTTGCTCTCCTTGTCCTTGCCGGAGCTGTCTTCGCCAAGCAGATCGGATATATCCTCGCCTTCCTCTCCGAGAATTACCAGTTTGTCGCCGATCGGAGCGGTATCACCTTCCTCTACCAGGATCTTCAGAACCGTCCCACTGTCGAATGCCTCCAGGTCCATCGTTGCCTTGTCGGTTTCCACTTCGGCGACAATGTCACCCGACTCCACTGTATCGCCCTCTTTAATATTCCAGTTGGCGATGGTTCCTTCTTCCATCGTATCGCTGAGCTTGGGCATTTCTATCACTGTTGCCATAATATATTCTCCGGTATGATAGGTTTACGTTCTGTACGTCACGGCGTTAACGGCATCGATGACCTTCTTGGGTCCGGGCAGCCATGCATCGAGAAGTTTTTTGGAAAACGGCGCAGGAACATCCGGTGTGGTTACACGCAATACGGGAGCATCCAGGTAATCAAAGGCCTCGCGCTGAAGCTGAAACCCGATTTCGGCAGCCAATCCGCCGAAAGGATGTGATTCATCCACGATCACGCAGCGGTTGGTCTTCCTGACCGAGCGGATGACGGTTTCCAAATCAAAGGGTTTGATGGTACGGGGATCGATGAGCTCCACTTCCACACCATCTTTGGCAAGCTGATCGGCTGCCTGCTTGGCCACATGGTACATTTTACCATCGGCCACCATGGTCACATCGCTGCCCTCACGCTTGATTTTCGCCTCACCTATGGGCAGCAGATATTCTTCATCGGGTATCTCCTGCTTCATCCCGTACATCTGTTCCGATTCAAGGAATATGACGGGGTTATCATTGCGGATCGCCGCTTTGAGCAGGCCCTTGGCGTCATAAGGCTCGGACGGGTGGATGGTGATGAGTCCGGGAAAATGGGCATAGAAACTTTCAAACGAAGTGGAGTGTGTCGCTCCGAGCTGCCCTCCCGAAGCGTTGGGACCGCGGAAAACAATGGGTATTTTGACCTGACCACCGCTCATGTAGCGGATTTTGGCAGCATTATTGACGATCTGGTCGACGCCAACCAGTGCAAAGTTGAAGGTCATGAATTCCACGATGGGCCGGAGTCCGTTCATGGCCGCACCGACACCGAGACCGGCGAAGCCCAGTTCCGAGATTGGCGTGTCGAGCACGCGCATATCGCCGAACTGGTCCAGCAATCCCTGGGTAGCTTTATAGGCCCCGTTGTACTCGGCCACCTCTTCGCCCATTATGAATACGTTCTCATCGCGTTCCATCTCTTCGCGGATGGCGTCACGGATGACTTCTCTGAATTGTTTCTGCGGCATGGTTAGTGTTGTCCTGAATATCGAATTTCTGTGTTGTCGTAATTTCTGTGTTGTCGTAATGTCTAAAAGAGCAGATCTGTTATACAGCGATCATGCGATCAGCTATGAAAGGGAAAGTCGTGATCGGTATAGACGTCCTCGTACATTTCCTTTTCGTCGGGAAAGTCGTTTTCATCGGCAAACTCGATGGCATCCAGCACGGTTTGCTCCACTTCTTCGTCGATAGCTTCCAGATCTTTCTCCTTGGCGATATCCTTCTCAAGGATATAGGTCTTCAGCCGTTCTATGGGATCGATTTTCTTGTATTCCTCGAGTTCCTCCTTGGTGCGGTAACTGGCCGGATCGCTCATGGAGTGACCGCGGTACCGGTAGGTTACGACCTCAAGGAAATAAGGTTCCTGTTTTTCACGTACGAACTCGGCGACCTCGCCGATCTTGTCGATGACACTGAAAAGGTCCATGCCGTTGACTACGTCGAATTTCATACCGTAGGGAATGGCACGATCAGAAAGCTTCCCTGCACTGTGCCGATGGACCGCTGTACCCATGGAGTATCCGTTGTTTTCGACGACGTAGATTATTGGAAGTTTCCAGAGCTGAGCCAGGTTGAAGCTTTCGTTCAGGGATCCCTGGTCAACGGCGCCATCACCGAAGAAGCAAATCGCTATGCGGCCGTTATTATTGTACTTGTTGGCGAATGCAAGTCCGGCCCCCAGCGGGAGATGCGCCCCGACAATGCCGTGGCCACCCCAAAAATGTTTTTCCGTGTCGAAAAAGTGCATTGATCCGCCTTTTCCGCGGCTGCAGCCATCCTTTTTCCCGAAGAGCTCGGCCATGCCTTCTTTGGCTGTTATGCCTTTTACCAGGCCCATTCCGTGATCACGGTAAGCTGTGATAAAATCGTCGTCGTCATTGAGGGCAAAGGCGGATCCGGTGGAAACAGCCTCTTGTCCGATGTACAGGTGAAGAAAGCCGCCGAATTTCCCTTTCTGGTACATCTGCATGGAGCGTTCCTCGAAACGACGTTGCAGAAACATGGACTTGTAGAGTTCCAGCAATTGCTCTTCCGATATTTTGAGTCCCTTGTGCGTCTTGCGCGTAGGTTTAGGCAGGTCTGTGGCCCTGATAATGGATGAAGTTTTACTTTTTAAGTCAGACTTGTTATTGGACATCTGTTTTTGATCTATTATTGCAAATCACTTTCTCGTATGATATTCAAGGCAACGATGTGCGGTAGCCCTATATTAAATCTTGGCAATATGTTATGGTGCGTACCATATCTATCGTTAGCCGGCAAAGATACAAATTTCTGCCTGATTTTCTGAGCATATAACACCGAACCGGTCTGTTTCATTCTGACCGGCAAGCCATTATCGGGCGAGTTCCGATCGGGCCTGATCAAACACCTCATGCAGCTTGTCCGGTCGCTTTCCGCCGGCCGTGGCCAGGTTGGGCTGTCCTCCGCCCCCACCACCGACCGTTCGGGCAAGGTTGCCGACAAGAGCTCCGGCCTTGATCCCTTTTTCAATCAGATCATCCGTTACGGCGGCCATAAGGTAGACCTTGCCCTCGCCACCATGACGGGAACCGAGAATAATGACGGTGTTTTTCGTTTTTTTATGCAGCGCGTCGTATCCCAGCTGCTTGAGCGTGTTCATATCCGCCCCTTCAACTTCTCCGGCTACCAGCTCCACACCGTCACCGACCTTTTCTGCTTCGTTGATCAGCGTATCAAGCCGCATGCCGGCTTTAAGGCGGTTCATCTTTTCAAGCTGTTTTTCGAGCTGCTTCTTTTCCTCCAGCAAACGCGCAATCTCCTCATCGGGGGCACCTGCCTTACCGATCTGCTGTCTGATCCGTTCCACGAGGTGCTTTTCCCGGCGCAGAAACCCGTCAGCTGTCGTGCCCGAGAGTGCTTCGACGCGGCGGATGCCTGCCGCGACAGAACTTTCAGAGGTCAGGCGCAAATAGCCAATCTTGCCGGTGGCATCAACATGGGTGCCTCCACACAATTCGACGGAAAAATCAGGGTCAAAGGTGATCACGCGGACATGGTCTCCGTATTTTTCACCGAAAAGCATCATCGCCCCGCGTTTTTTTGCCTCTTCGATGGGAACATTGCGTTCTTCGATGAGTTCGATATTCTGTCGGATCTTTTCATTGACCCGGTATTCGATCTCGTCCAGTTGCGAAACTGATACAGGCTCGTAATGCGAGAAGTCGAAACGCAACCGGTCAGGGGCGACCAGCGATCCCCGCTGGGATACGTGCCCGCCCAGGATTTCGCGAAGGGCGGCGTGCAGCAGATGGGTAGCGGTGTGGTGCCGTGCTGTCTCGGAGCGGTGGACGGGATCGACCGCAGCGACCCAGTTGCCGACAGTTGTCGAGGGTAAGCGGTCTGTGAAATGGACCCGGTGCCCGCCCATATGCTGCACATCCAGCACTTTCAAACTTTCCCCTGTCCGGGTGTGGGTGATGACGCCGACATCGGCAATCTGACCGCCGCTTTCAGCATAGAACGGAGTGCGATCGAGCAGCAACACCTGCCTGCCCCTGTGCTCAACCGCTTCGAGAATGCGGCATTCGGTTTCAAGCTCCTCGTATCCGGTGAATTCCGAACCGGTACCCGTCGTCGCCGTGAAAGGCATGGGCGCTCCATTGTCTGTTTCGGCACCGGTTGCGATTTCCGGATCCCCATCCTCCAATCCATCGCCGCCCTTGAATTTGCCGGCTCGGCGTGCGCGCTCCTTCTGCTCCTGCATCCGGGCCTGAAAGCCTTCCATATCCACACTGATGCCGCGTTCCCGCGCCATGAGTTCGGTAAGGTCGATCGGGAAGCCGTAGGTATCGTGCAATTTGAAGGCATCATCGCCCGAAAGCTGCGGCCGGCCTTCCGGCAGGGTGTTGACCATCTGCCTGAAATAGGCAATTCCCTGGTCCAGGGTACGCAGGAATGAGGTTTCCTCGGCTGTAATCACCTTTTTGACGTGCCGGGCTTTTTCCCTGAGTTCGGGAAACACATCGCGGAACTGGTCGGCAAGCACATCCACCAGTCCGCTCATGAATGCGTCGCGGATCTCCAGGCGGTCCCACGCATAGCGGCTTGCCCGGCGCAGGATACGGCGGATCACGTAGCCGCGATCCTCGTTGCTGGGGGTCGCACCGTCGGCTATGGCGAAACTGACGGCGCGGATATGGTCGGCGATCACGCGCATGGCGATATCGGTTTCCTCCGAATCGCCATAAGGAATGCCGGCCCGCTTGCTGACGGCATTAAGGAGGGGTGTAAAGACGTCGGTGTCGTAGTTGGAGGTTTTCTTCTGAAGCACGGCCACGATGCGTTCGAACCCCATGCCGGTATCCACATGCTGCGCCGGCAGCGTATTGAGCGCCCCGTCCTTCTGGCGGTTGAACTGAATGAAGACCAGGTTCCAGATTTCCATGACGCGTGGATCGTCCATGTTCACCAGCGTGGCGCCATCGAGTTTCCTGCGCTCCTCATCCGGCCGCAAATCGATGTGCACTTCCGAGCAGGGTCCACATGGACCGGTATCCCCCATCTCCCAGAAGTTGTCCTTCTTGCCGAATTTCAGGATGTGATTCTTCGGGATGGGCGTTTCAGAAGCCCAAAGCCGTGCGGCTTCATCATCAGCCGGCAATCCGTCCTCATTGTCCCCTCCAAATACGGTAGCATAGAGCCGGTCCGGTTCCAGGCCCCACCGGTCAACCAGTAGTTCCCAGGCCCAGGCAACGGCTTCCTTCTTGAAATAGTCGCCGAAGGACCAGTTGCCCAGCATCTCGAAGAGGGTATGGTGGTAGGTATCGTGCCCTACTTCCTCCAGGTCATTGTGCTTGCCGCTCACCCGGATGCATTTCTGGGTGTTGGCCACACGCTTCCACACTTTTCCACCTTTTTCAAATCCTTCCTTTTCCCCGAGGAAAATCGGCTTGAAAGGGTTCATGCCGGCATTTATAAACAGGAGTGTGGGATCTTCGAAGGGCACAACAGGGGCACTTTCAACGATCAGGTGCTCCTTCTCCCTGAAGAAATCAAAAAAGTCCTGGCGTATCTGATGAGAGGTGCGAACGGACATGTGCGGATTATTTGTATGCTGGTTAGTTTTCTTTGATTCAGCCTGGTTGATATTTGCATGCTGAGCGGTTTGCGATTTTGCAGGTGACTGTACTAGAAACCACGAACCGGATTATGGACTGTGTTTGGGATTATTAATTTGGATCATGAGCTTGGATCATGGGCTTGGATCATGAACTTTGACTCTGGTGACTCAACAGTTCCGGAACCCGTCTTGTCAGCTTCGATCAAAGCTAAATAAAATAATAAAATGCCGGGAAAGATGCTCAGAGACCGGAACAAGCATCCGGACAGCCATGCCCCGGAATGTTGAATGTATGTGAACGGGTATTTTCTTTTTGTATATTCCAAAATATCCTATTACCAGACTTCCGGGCTCACCCAAAGCAAGGTATATCGTTCCCGGAAGTCAGTACGATGCAATTTCAACCCATCCTTGACCGTTGCCCTAAATCCTCTGGCACTTGTCCATCTGATGTTCATACCGTCGTGGATGATTACTCCGGACCTCTAATCAAAAAATTATAAGACAAATGAAATCATTACCTATATGGATGCTGCTGAGCTTGTACCTCGCCGCAGCCGCCTGCTCCACAGGAGCACAAACGAAGGAAAATGAAGTTATGTTCGACGAAAACAACCCGTTCCATGCAACCAGCACCCTTCCGTTGGAGGCACCTGACTTCGATGCCATCTCCGTTGAGCATTACAAGCCGGCGATGCTGGCCGGCATTGAAGAGGAGATGGAAGAGGTTCTGGCCATAGCCAACAACCCGCAACCGCCTACGTTTGATAACACCATCGTCGCGTTGGAACGCACCGGTGCGCTGCTCACCCGCGTACAGCGCGTATTCTACAACATGACGTCCGCCCACACCAACGAAGACATCCAGCGGATCCAGTCGGAAATGGCCCCGCGTTTCGCCGAGCACTCCGATAACATTCGTCTGAACGCGGATCTTTTTGAACGGGTACAAACCCTGCATGAACAGATGGACGAGCTAGAGCTGGACGAGGCCTCCGAAAAGCTGCTTCGCGATCAGTACCGGAGTTTTGTGCGCGCCGGTGCCCAGCTTGATAACGATAAGCAGGAGCGTATCCGTGAGATCAACGCCGAGCTCTCCTCTCTCAGCACGGAATTCCAGGAAAAACTGCTGGCCATGACACAGGAGCGAGCCGTTCTCATCGACAGTGAAAACGAACTGGAAGGATTGAGTGCCGGCCGGATCGCCGCCGCCAAAGAGGCGGCCGAAGACCACGGCCATGACGGTAAGTATCTGCTTTCCATCACCAACACCACCCGTGTCCCGGTCCTCAGCAGCCTGAATAACCGTAACGTCCGACAACGTGTGTGGGAGGCATCGGCCTACCGTGGTATCGGACAGGACGATGGCATCGATACGCGTCCACTGGTCCTGCAACTTGCCAGGCTTCGCGCCGAGCGGGCACAGCTGCTTGGGTATGACACCTATGCCGAATTCGCGCTGGAGCCTCAGACCGCCGGGAATCCGGAGGCCGTCCTGGACATGCTCACCGACCTGATCCCCGCTGTTCGTGCCAATACCGAAAGGGAAGCCGGTATGATCAGGGAGAGAATGCGTAAAGATGGCATTGAGGATGCCGTGAGGCCCTGGGACTGGGAATACTACGCCGAACGTGTACGGGAAGCCGAGTATGATATCGATGAGCAGGAAGTGCGCCCCTATTTCGAGCTGAACCGGGTGCTGGAAGACGGGGTCTTCTACGCCATGAACCGCCTCTACGGCATTTCTTTCGAAGAGCGCTTTGACCTGCCGGTCTACCACGACGATGTGCGTGTGTTCAATGTGTACGACCAAAACGGTGAGCAGCTTGCCCTGTTCTATGCCGACTATTTCGCGCGCGACTCGAAACGGGGCGGTGCCTGGATGAGTTCCTACGTAGGCCAGTCGCACCTGCTGGATAAGAAACCGGTCATCGTCAATGTTCTCAACATTTCCAAACCGGCCGAAGGCGAACCGGCACTCATCAGCTTTGACAACGTGACCACCCTTTTCCACGAGATGGGCCATGGTGTCCATGGCATTTTCTCAGATGTGAAATATCCCTCACAGGCCATGACTTCTGTTCCGCGCGATTTCGTCGAGTTCCCTTCCACGTTCGAAGAGGACTGGGCCATCCATCCGGAAGTACTGGCCAACTACGCCATCCACTATGAGACCGGCGAGCGCATTCCCGAGGAGCTCCTCGACCGCATCATCGCTGCCCGCGACTTCAACCAGGGCTTCGAGACCCAGGAATATGTCGCTGCCACCATGATCGACATGGAATGGCACACCCTGGCGCCCGATGCCATCCCGGACGATGTCATGGCGTTCGAAAACACCGCACTGGCCAAGTACGGGCTGGACTACGAGCCGGTCCCGCCGCGATACAAATCACCCTATTTCGCACATGTTTTCTCTGGTGGATATTCAGCCAACTACTACGCGTACATATGGAGTGAAGTGATGGCCGCCGATGCGTTTGCCTACATGAAGGAACAGGGCGGACTGACCCGCGAGAACGGCGACCATTACCGTGAAACCGTCCTCTCCCGCGGTGGCAGCCAGGAGGCCATGGACCTGTATCTGGATTTCCGCGGACAGGAGCCGGGCGTTGAGGCACTGCTGCGCCGCCGCGGGCTGGATGCGGATGTCGATGCCATGTAACTGCCGAATTATGGCATGAAATCCAGTATCACCTACCGTACTGTATAAAATACATTTGCGCAACGGATCTCTCTCTCAACAAGAGCGGGATCCGTTTTTTTTGCGATCCGGAAAGCAGGCAGATCCGTTCACATTCAGCTATGGCTAATCAAGATGTCCGGCATGACATAATTATATACTGTCTATGCAACGGTTGACAACGAGCGGTCTCAATTTCCGGGCGCATCAAGACTTGAAACTACATGAATAGAATATAATTCTAATAAATATTAATTAAGTAGAATATTATTCTATAAACAGGATCCTTTCCTACAGTATCTGCATCTATACAATTCTGTCAAAAATAAAAAGCATCCGAATGGAAAGCCTCTCCAACTGTTTCCCGAAACAGTCAGGCATTGATGGATCGATTGACAGACCAAACCCAGAGACAACAGCACCGATGGCTATATCAGACTGGAAAAACGGGTCTAAAAAAAACAAGGCCCCGCAGTCATTCGGAGCCTTGTAGTGGGGTTTATGTTGGTTTATCTGGTTTCGATCACCAAGGGGGGGTGGTACCGAAACCCGATCACTATGATTCAGAGTAAAATCAACAGTTCAATAATAGAACATAATTCTATTTATGTCAAGAATTTTTCGAATAATATTCTACTTTTTTATTCGGCCCGTAATGTAGTGCCACCATTATGGTTCGGCTCATGACATTCCATTGGCAACCGCCTCTTACTGACAGCGAATGCAGGTAAATCCTTGCCGTTGCCCTTATCAGGTATTAACCGCCCGGTTTTCCAGTTTTCTGATCTGTGCGATGAGCAGTTCCAGATCGGACATGGCCTTGTTTACCGTTTCAGCGCGCAATCCCCGCGCCTGCAGCTTCCATCTTGCCAGGAACATGCCGACTTCTTGAGGCGTCCGCTCCAGCTTTCCCTCCAGCACTTTCATCATCAGGTTGATCACCGAACCGAAATGACATGCAAAAGCCATCTCCCGGTCAATTCCCTGATAGAAGTCGGAGTATTTGGCGTATCGCTGCACCGCTTTTTCCTCAAAAAACCGGATAATCCGTTCACGGAAACCCGGATAGGTGGCCCCGCCCAGTATGGCTTTGGCAAAATGCTGTTTTTTGAATATGGATGTGATTTTCAGGTAATCATCCAGCGCCTCAATGGAATAGTGTGGATAGGAGCTCAGGTCCACCCTCTCCAGTTCTCCCGTATCCCATATTTCGTTGCACAGGTGATCGATCACCTCCATGACCATTTCGTCCTTGTTGGAAAAATAAAAATAGACATTGCCGATCGACGTCCCGGCTTTGAGGGCCACGTCCTGCATTGTGGTAGCCTTATACCCGTGCTCACTGATCAGTGCTTCGGCTGCCTTGATGATCTGCTGCTTGCGGCGGGCCACCCGCTTTTCCATATTTTCCGTTCTTCGATATGCCATAGTGCCTTTCTGATTTATCCTGGATTAGACCCGTCTATCTTGATGGATAGAATTTAGTTCTTTTTTTAGGCAATGAAAAGGAGGCTGCATTTGGTTACCGGCTGCAGATTATGTAAGCCGCTTTCATAAGGCCATTTACCGGTAGCTTTTTGAGCTGAAAAAGGGGATTTTAGAGTTAGAATCCCAAATGCAACAGGCTCTAAAGGAATACAACAGGCTCTAAAGGGACCTTCAAACTGTCCGCAAAACACACGTGTTCTCCACAGGGACATTTTCTCCACAGGGATAATCAGGGATATTTATTAATCGAAATGATGTATACACTGAACTTTTACTCACGCTCCTTTGGGCGTCTGATTGGATCGGCCGTTTTTATCCTTATGCTATTCGGTGCAACCGCACAGTCACATCCCACAGGAAAGACGGACGGATCCGATGCCGTACCTGCCCCCCTCACTCTCGACACTCTTTTTTCAGAAGATCTAACCCCAGGTGCCGTGCACACCCGTTATCTCGTTGATGGTCCCAATATCATGGATATCATTACCGTCGAGCTGGACGAGCCCTGGCTTCATTTTGAGACGTACCGTCCCGACAGCCTCACCCGGACCACAGAACAGTCCCTGGCCGTTGACGGTCCTGGCAACCGGGTCGTGGCAGCCGTGAACGGTGACTTCTTCAGTTTTGACACTCATTGGCCTATCGCCAACCAGATGGTCCGCGGGGAATTCGTCCATGGCGTATCCGTTCGCAACCGGCACCATTTCGCCGTGGACAAGAGCGGCCGGCCTTACCTGGATGCCCTATCCTTCCGGGGTCAGCTCACGCTACCCGACGGGACCACCCATTCCGTGGATGGCATCAACCATCCGACATCGAATGCCGAAATCGTAGCCTTCAACGGATATTTTGGAACAGAAACACCATCCGGAACAGGTCGGCTGGAAATCGTGCTGGAACCGAGGCCTGCAGAGGTACCAGTCAACGGAATGGACAGACAAACGGATACCCCCAATGGGAACACCACGGAAAGCGGGGCCGGAGCTGAGAGAAAGACCGGCAAGGACAGTCAGGCTGGCAATGACAGTAACTTTGGCAATGACAAGAAGACCGGCCTTGCCGAAGGATCCGGCATCGACCGGCCCATGATGGTGCGGTCGATCCATGACAATACCGGAAACACGATCCCCGGGGATGGATATGTGGTCCGTGTGCAAGATGAGGCAGTGGCCGGGCACATACGTTCCACCATCACAACAGGTGACGAGGTGATTTTCCAAGCCGGTTTCAAATCCGATCATAAAAGGTTGACGAATGTCGTAGGCGGAGGGGTTCGCATCCTGGACCGGGGCCGGCCTTACGGCGGCAGCAACGAAGACCGGCACCCCCGCACGTTCGTCGCTATCGACCGGGATACGACCACCGTTTATTTATGCACGGTTGATGGCCGGCAGTTGACCAGTGTCGGCATGAGCTACCGTGAGATGGCTGCCGTGCTTCTTGAGCTCGGCGCCTGGGATGCAGTCAACCTTGATGGTGGCGGATCCACAACCATGGTGATCCGCAACGAAGTGGCCAACAGTCCCTCCGACCCCGGCGGCGAACGACGCGTTGCCAACTCCCTCCTGCTGGTCAGTACTGCTCCCGAGGGCGATGTCAGTGATATCCGCATTGAGCCGGACTCCATCGAACTCTACCCCCATGAATCGCTTGAACTGCAGTTAACGGCTTTCGACGAATTCCGCAATCCCGTACCGCTACCAGAGGATCTGGTCTGGGAGTATGACTCCGCACTCGGCGAACTGCAGGATTTTCGCTTTATTCCCGGCCCGGTCGACTCAACCGGACACCTGCGGGTCCGGTCAGGTGAAACCGCTGCACAGGCATCAATCCGCATCCACCATTACACCTCGCTGGCATCCGACCCCTCCGAGCTGCACCTGGCACCGGGCGAATCGCGTATCCTGACGCTCACCGGAACCACACCCGATGGTACAACGCGTGACGTCCCTGTGAGCCGGACACGCTTTGAACAACCGATTGAACCCATTTTTCTAAACGGCACGGGTGAAGCGCACGCTACCGGCTACGGTCAGGGATCGCTGCACCTGGACATCGGTTCCGCTTCCGTCACGGTACCCTACTCGGTCAGCGGCGATGCAGTCCCGGTCGTGCTCGAAGATTTCGCGGACGGCCTTAGCGGCTGGGCTTCCCCTTACCAGACTCACCGTGCACAGATACTCGGTGTTGATCCCGGACATTCCACCATGGAGCTGGAAGACGGGGTGGGTGTCTGGACATTCGTTGACGATCCGGAACGGCAGGAGGACTGGGACATTCGCATCACCCGCCATATGCGACAGGAACTGGGCCATCAGCTCTACGGCAGTCACATCGGCGCATGGATCATGGCTGACGACAATATCGAGATCCGGCTTATCATCCGTGACGGTGACGGAGAACTGGAAGCCGGCCTACCAGTGCGGGTTGTGGCCGGTCAGTGGCAACTCATCCAGACCCGGCTAACCGATGGGTCTTTTGAGGGGTATCTCAACGGAGACGGCCACCTCACCCGGGAAAGCAATCAATTCAATGGGTTCCGGATAACCAAAGAGATAAATGAACAGCAGTCCGACCGGCTGCAGCTGAAGATTGACCGGATACTGGCCTCCCCTTTCCCGCTGGATTAGGCCTGCTTTGCCGGGATCGTAATAATCCATCAAATGCGAAAGCACTTGATGGCCCTTCCATCCGTCCGGTCCGGCACTATGAATCCAGTTTGGATTGTATTATTTTTGCATAAATTTACAGTACATTTTTGTGTAAGATGGTGCCATGAAACCCACGCTGAAACAGATTTCAGAACTGACGGGATATTCCATATCAACGGTCTCCCGGTCCCTGGCTAACTCTTCGAGCATCAGCAAGAAAACAAGAGACGAGGTACACCGGGCCGCAAGCGGGATCGGATACCGTCCGAGGTCCAGGAAAAAGCGAGCGCGCAAAAGGAAAAAAACGCTGCATTTTGCACTGCTTTCAGAATTCCGGATAGGCGAATTCTATGCTTCAATGTTCTGTGGATACCGGGATGCGGCATACCGCGAGGGGATTCGTCTTTCACTTCTGAGTGTTCAGGACCAGCGCAGCGAGTGCGTCCGGTTCATCCAGCAGATCCACAGGGAGAATCAGTACGATGGTTACATCCTCTTTTTTCCGGCCCTGGAGCGAGCTCACTACGAGGAGATACTCAAGGTGCTGCCCAAGGGGTTTCCGGTCATCTCCAACGCCCTGATCGACAATCCCAACATTGCGACCATCACTTTTGACGGGTATACCGGAGGGAGGCTTGCCGCGGAACACTTCCACCAGCTTGGCTATCGAAGGCTGGGTATCATCGAAGGCCCTGTCGTCCGTCCGGAAAGCCGGTTCAGGTCCAATGGATTCATCGATTACATACGCCACCATCCTGAACTGGAGCTGACGTGGCGCTTTCACGGCGATTACGAGTTTCAGTCCGGGCTGGATGCTTTCAACGCTTTCCACAAAAAAGCACAGTTGCTGCAGAATGATCATAATGCAACCGGCGCTAAAGAGGCGTCCCGGGGAGAGGGTGCATTCGTTGAATGGCCAGCCGATGCAATTTTTGCTGCCAACGACTCCATGGCCACCGGGTTCATGGAAGCGGCCAGGGAAAAAGGAATACCCCTTCCCGGTCAGATTGCCGTTTTGGGATACGACAATCTTCCCATCGGATTCAACCGCACACCTCCTCTTTCCTCTGTCGATACGGATTTCATCGAGCTGGGTGTGTCCTCTATCAAAGCCCTCAAAAACAAGATATCCAAACAGGGATACAAACACGGTACGCTCAGCCTTATTCCCGTGCGTCTGATTGGTCGGGAATCCACTGCCGGCTGATTTGCCGATCGTAATTGCCCGGACACCAGCCGGGCCCACCGCGCTCAAACTGATGCAAAAAATCGACAGTATTACTTTTTTGCGTCCGTTATTTTTCTTGACATTTCGGCAGGGTTCAGATAAGTTGTAATTATAGAAAGCGCTTCCGGTCCGACCGGTCAGCCGACCTGTCTGTTCGGCTTCTTTGCTTCATCAAAATAACGATTCACGTTTTTGAATATGCAATCAAAACAGACATCGTCCCTGTCGCTTCTCCCGGGGCATAACGCTGCCTTTACATAAATTCTTTTGCATCCTCTTAATACATTCTTTTTGCACTAATTTTTTGCATCATATCACCCGCTCTCCCTTATCTGATGCAATCATGGGCAGGCTGGTGCCACGATCCAAACAACCCCAAAATGGACCTGTTATGAATTATCGATTACAAGAATGGAAACATGTATTCTGTATCGGTCTTGCCATGCTGCTGTTTTCTGCTTCCAGCGCAGTCAACGCTCAGCACCAGGTGAGCGGAACGGTAACCGATGCAGAAACCGACGAACCCCTGATCGGGGTGAATATTGTGGTGGAAGGCACCACAATCGGTACTACGACCGATTCCGACGGAGCATGGTCGCTTTCGGTGCCTGACGACGAGGTGACCCTGCAGTTCTCCTATCTGGGTTACGATACAGAGGAGGTGCCCGTCGATGGCAGGGAAGAGATCAATGTAACCCTCAGGACTGTCGAGATTGTCGGCGAGGAACTTGTCATCGTCGGCTACGGTGTTCAGCGTCGACGCGATGTTACCGGTTCGATCGGGCGGGTGGAAGGTGACCGTCTCCAGCGCATCCCCACACAGTCGGTCGATCAGACGCTGCAGGGTGTTTCCGCCGGTATCCAGGTGACCCCCACATCGGGCGCTCCGGGTGCCAGCTCGGTTATCCGCATACGCGGGGTCGGAACCCTGAACGATGCCTCCCCGCTGTTTGTGGTGGACGGCATGATCCTGGATAACATAAATTTCCTGAATCCCAACGACATCGAGTCCGTGGACATCCTCAAGGACGCCTCGGCTGCCGCCATTTACGGCGCGCGCGGTGCGAACGGGGTGATCCTGATCACCACCAACAGCTCCACCATTGACCGCCCCACAGAGATCAAGGTCAATACCTATTACGGCTGGCAGGAAGTGGCCCGGACCGTTCCGGTGACCAACGCCCGTGAGTATGCCATCCTGGCCAATGAAGCAGCCGAAAACGAAGGCCGGACACCCCCCTTCGAAGATCCGGGGGCTTTTGACCAGGGTACCGACTGGCAGGATGAGATTTTCCGTGTCGCCCCGATACGCAGTTTCTCCATCTCGGCTGCAGGTGGTACCAGCCGGACCGCCTACAACCTGAGTGCCAGCGCCACCGGACAGGACGGTATCATCCACAACAACTATCTGGACCGGTACTCCGTGCGGGTAAACAATGATTACTACCTGACCGACAACATCCAGGTCGGGCACAATCTTTCGTTCATTTACGAGGAATTCCGCAACGCCCCCAACGTGGTCGGTACTGCCTACCGCGCCGATCCCACCATCCCGGTATTTACCGAGGATGGCGACTACTCCCCTACCGATGCTCGCGCGTCGGTCGGCAACCCGGTGGCTGATCTGGAATTCAACAGCAAAAACGAGAACTTCCGGCAGCGGCTCACCGGTAATGCCTATCTGCACATCGATTTACTGGATCACTTCCGATACCGCTCCAACTTCGGGATCGATGTCAACCGCACGCATGGCCGCAGTTTCTCCCCGATCTTTTTCGTATCGGCGATCCAGCAAAGCGAACAACGGTCAATCAGCGTAAACACCAACTACGACAACAAGATCCTTTGGGAAAACACGCTGCAGTTCCAGCGCACCATCGATGATCACCGCATCGACCTGCTCGGCGGGATTACCTTTGAGGAGTTCCGCAGCGAGAACCTGGGCGGTGGCCGCATCAACGTAATCGGGGAAGATCCTTCACTTTGGTATCTCAACGCCGCCGATGACAGCGAAGGCATGACCAATTTCAACTCCGGCGGGGAGTGGGCCATCTTTTCCCTGCTAGGGCGGACCAACTATACCTTCCGCGACCGGTACATGCTCACAACCTCGCTGCGCTACGACGGATCTTCGCGCTTTGGCGAGCTGAACCGGTACGGATGGTTCCCATCATTTGGCCTGGGGTGGATACTGTCAGACGAGTCTTTCTTCCCCGACCTGCAGTGGGTGAACCTGATCAAGCCCCGTGTCAGCTGGGGAATCCTCGGTAACGACCGGATCGGCAACTACGAGTATGCCGCACTGGTTGCCGGGAACCTGAACGCCGTGTTTGGACCGGACGAATCGATCCACTTCGGCGCCCTGCCGATTAGCCTGGCCAATCCCGAAATCCGCTGGGAGGAAACTACCCAGACCAACATCGGACTCGAGACCGTGTTTCTGAGCGAACGCCTGTCCATTGACACAGATTACTACCGACGCGACACCGATGGTATCCTGGTCGCCGTTCCCATCCCGGGCTACATCGGGGTCGAAGGTCAACCGATCGTCAATGCCGCCGAAGTGCGCAACAGCGGACTGGAACTCACGGTCAACTGGCAGGAATCCCGGGCCGGCTTCTTCTACAGCATCGGCGGGAACGTGACCACAATCCAAAATGAAGTCCTTTCCCTGGGGCGTGGCAATGAAGACATCTTTGGCGGCGGCGTGGGGGTCGGGGGCATGCTGGCCACCAAAACCGTCATTGGTGAACCTATCGGATCCTTCTTCGGCTACAAAACCGACGGTATTTTCCAGAATCAGGAGGAGATCGACGCCGGTCCGCTGCGCGGTGGTGAACAACCCGGTGACCTTCGCTACGTCGACACCACGGATGACAATGAGATCACGACCGACGACCGGGTCCACCTGGGCTCGCCGATCCCGGATCTGATTTTCTCATTCAACCTGGAATTTGTCTTTCAGGGCTTCGACCTGAGCACCTCCTTCACCGGTCAAACCGGCAACAAAATTTACAATGCCAAGAAACAGGCACGGTTCGGCACGCCCAACTTCGAGCTATCCGCCCTGGACCGATGGACCGGGGAAAACACGAGTGATACGCATCCCCGCATCACGGACGGCGGCCACAATTACCTCGTCTCTGACTTCTTCATTGAGGATGGTGACTACCTCAAGCTCCAGAACCTGACGCTCGGTTACACCGTCAGCAGCCGTCTGAGCGACCGGATCGGACTGAGTACCCTGCGACTCTACGCCAGTGCCTCTAACCTGTTCACCCTGACAGGATACGATGGATATACCCCGGAGGTCGCCAGCCAGTCTGTCATAGCCAACGGGATCGACGAGGCCTTTTACCCGTTTGCCCGCACGATCAACATGGGTATCAACGCCACATTCTGAGGAACCGCGTACCAACGGTTGCCACATCTGACCTTTCAAATTCAAAAGCACAGACAGATGAAAACGAATCAATACATTAACACCTACGAAGCCATCAGGCCACAATCCGCCATGAAGCAACCCGGGCAAACGCTGCTCCGGACCATGCCTTTGGTCATGCTTCCGGTCCTTCTGGCCCTGATCCTGATCACCGGCTGTGACAGTCAACTGGACAAGACCCCGCTGGGTCAGCAGACCACCGAGAACTTCTTCACGAGTGAAGAAGAGGCTATCCAGGCGACCAACGCCACCTACAGCAAATTGCGCGAGTGGAATATCCACGTCTTTGACTATCTCGGCCTCACCGACATAATCTCCGATGACGCCACCAAAGGTAGCACGCCCACCGATGCGGCTTTCCTTAACGAGCTGGATAACCTGACGCATGATGCCGGACACCAATCCCCACTTGGATGGTGGACAGGAAATTACCAGGGTATCTACCGGACCAATGTGAACCTGCAGAACCTTCCTGATACGGATATGAATCCGGATCTGCGCAACCGGCTCATAGCGGAAAACCGCTTCATCCGGGCTTACATTTATTTCAATCTGGTCCGGGGCTACGGTGATGTCCCCCTGATCACCGAACCGCTCACCCCTGATGAATACGATCAGGAACGGGTGCCTGCTGCCGATGTGTATGACCAGATCATCGAAGATCTTGAGTTTGCCGCCGACCACCTTCCGCTCAAGTCAGAATACCCGGCGGCGGACCTGGGCCGGGCCACCAGGGGGTCGGCCGAATCCATGCTCGCCCTTGTCTATCTCTACCTGGAGGATTATCCCCAGGCCGAATCATATGCCCGGGATGTTATCATATCCCAGGAGTATGAACTGTTGGATGATTACTTCATGATCTTTACCCCGGAAGGAGAAAATTCTTCGGAATCCATCTTCGAAATTCAGGCTACGGCCACCGAAGAGGGTGCCGGCGGAAGCCAGTATGGCCAGGTGCAGGGGGTTCGGGGCACGCCCAACCTGGGCTGGGGCTTCAACCGTCCTTCCCGTGACCTCGACGCTGCGTTCGAACCGGGCGACTTGCGCCATCAGGCTACCATCCTCTTCCCCTGGGAGGCGTTGCCCGACGGCAGCGGACGGACGGTCATCGAAAACCATACTATGGAGGACGAACGCTACAACAAAAAAGCATTCGCTCCTTCCGATTTCCCGGGTCCGCTCGGTAATAATCCGGTCAACATACGTCGATTCCGGTACTCCGACCTCCTGCTCATCGCCGCTGAAGCCGCCTACCACAACGGCAACCCGGGCGATGCCCGCCGGTTCCTCAATGACGTCCGCGAACGCGCGCGGGTCGGACGGTCGCTGACCATCGGCCTTCTGCCGGAAAATGCGTCACCTCACATGGTGAACGTGCTGAATCTGGACGATCTGGACACCCGGGTATTCGCCCGGTTGGTGCACGCTGGCGGTCCGGCCGATGAGGCCGGCATTGAATCATTCGATCACGCCCTGGATCGCGGCCGTGTCCAGGCCAATCTGCTTGACATGATCGTCTCGGTCAGCGGCATCACCATCACCGACCGCGATTCCTACCTGGATGCGGTCGACGCACAAAGTGCCGGCGCCACGGTACCGGTCGTCATCCACCGGCTCCGTAATGGTGAAAGTCCCGAAGAGTTCACCGTGGATGTGACCGTACAGGAACTGCTTCCGGACATTACCGTCTCCGGGCAGGCCCTGCTGGATGCAATCTGGCACGAACGCCGCGTTGAACTGGCCATGGAGCAGAAGCGCTGGTTCGACCTCATACGCCAGGGCCGGGCTGCCCAGGTGATGCAGGATCTCGGCAAGAATTTTGTCACCGGTAAACATGAGGTGTTCCCGATCCCGCAAAACGAGATCGACCTCAGCAACGGAGTGCTGACGCAGCATCCGGAATGGCAGTAATCTGTGTATCCGGCGGTATGTCCACAAACTGAATCCTGATCTGCCTGAACGCGGAATTTCAAAAATCAATGCTGTATCGATCCATGCACCTCATCGCACAGTTGCTCGTCACGGGGTCACAATCCATCCGGTTGCACTCCATCCGATCGCTTGCCAGAAGATGGCTCTACATCCGATGGCCTGACATCCGGCGGCCTGATATCCGGTGGCCCGTTCTCGTCGCACTCGTCGGCATAGTATCCTGCGAGGCCGGGGAGCGACCACTGATTGATGTGCCGGATCAGGATCCGCCGTGGCATCCCGATTCCGAACAGCAGGCTTTTCTGGACCAGCTTCAGGAGGACACGTTCCGTTATTTCTGGGAACGCGGCAACCCGGTCAACGGCATGGTTCCGGACCGCGCCCCCGGCAATTCATCCGCAAGCATTGCCGCTGTCGGCTTCGGCCTTACCGCGTATATAATTGGTGTGGAACGCGGGTTCATCTCACGTGTCGAGGCCGCCCAACGCACGTTGAATACCATCCGGTTCTTTTGGGAAGCCCCTCAGGGAGCACAGGCCCGGGGCGTGACGGGCAACCGCGGTTTCTTCTACCATTTCCTGAATATGGATGACGGGATGCGTGCCGGTCAGAGCGAGCTGTCCACCATCGACACCGCCCTGCTGCTGGCGGGCATGCTCACTTCGCAATCCTACTTCGATCGCAACGATCCGGTCGAAAACAACATCCGCGCCCTCACCGATGCCATCTACACCCGGATCGACTGGGACTGGATCCTGTCCCGGAACAACCCGCCGCTGATCGGGCACGGGTGGTATCCGGAATCCGGATTCATCCCGAACGACTGGACCGGATACGATGAGTCCATGATTCTATACATCCTCGCCCTGGGAGGTCCGGAAAATCCGGTATCCCCCGATGCCTGGAACAAATACACCGAGACCTATCGCTGGATGGAGTACTACGGGTACGAGCATGTGAATGCCAGCCCCCTCTTCCTCCATCAATATTCGCACATGTACATCGATTTCCGCGATATCAAAGACGATTACATGCGCGGGCGCGGGATCGACTATTTCGAAAACTCCCGGCGCGCCACCCTGTCCCAGCGTGAATACGCCATGGACAACCCCAATGGATGGACCGGCTACGGTGAGAACGTATGGGGCCTGAGCGCCTGCGACGGACCCGGCAATTTCACCATCACCGTGGACGGGGAACAGCGGCAGATCTACGGGTACCGCGCCCGGGGCGCCAGCGCGCTTTTTGCAGTGGATGACGGGACCATCGCTCCGACCGCGGCCGGCGGTTCCCTCCCTTTCGCTCCCGAAGAGACGGTTACCGCATTGTACCACATGTACCAGGAATACGGTGATCTGATCTACCGCGACCAGGGCTTCCGCGATTCGTTCAACCTCACTTTCCGTCCCAGTCAGCTGCCGGACGGATGGGTCAACAGCCAGTACCTCGGCATCGATCAGGGACCCATCGCGATACAGATCGAAAACTTTCGCAACGGATTGATCTGGGAGCTTACCCGCAACAACGAGCATATCCGGCGCGGTCTCGAACGGGCCGGTTTCTCCGGCGGTTGGCTTGATGACTGACCGGGGCAGGCGAGTAAATCAACCTCATATGCCGGTCGATTCCTGGTGACCGGTCACATTGCGATACCAATCCACATGCATCCAACCGATTGAATCCTTATGATCCCAAATAAACCATTGCTTCGCTCAAGGGCGATTCTTCACACTGCAAAATGCCGTCTCCAGTCCGGCAAGCTGGTCGCTGTTTTCAGTCTGGTTGCTGTTTTGTGGATCTTGATGTTTGTGGCCGGGACTGCGGCATGCGATCGCACGGTTACAAGCGATAAAGAAACCTGGCAGCCAGACGAGCATCAGGCGGCTTTTCTGGACCAGCTCCAGGAAGATACGTTCCGTTTTTTCCACGAAACCGCAAATCCGTTGAACGGGTTGGTCCCCGACCGCTACCCCGATCCACCCTTTGCCAGCATTGCAGCGGTGGGATTCGGACTTTCCTCATGGATTATCGGCGTGGAACGCGGTTACATCACCCGCGAGGAAGCCGCTGAACTCACCCGCAACACCATCCGGTTCTTCTGGGAGGCGCCGCAGGGACCCGAACCGGAGGGCAACGCCGGACACAAGGGATTCTTCTATCATTTTCTGGATATGGAAACCGGTACGCGCTATCGGACGAACGAGCTTTCGACCATCGACTCGGCCCTGCTGCTGGCCGGTATGCTCTCCTCGCAGCAGTACTTCGACGGCGATAATCCTGTCGAGCGGGAGATCCGGGCGCTGACCGATTCCATTTATACCCGCATGGACTGGCGGTGGATGTTCTCGGTGACAGACCCGCCGCTGATCAGCATGGGTTGGCATCCCGAGTCCGGCCACATCGAACATGACTGGCGCGGCTACAACGAGGCCATAATCCTCTACATCCTCGCCCTGGCCGCGCCGGTGCACAACGTACCGCCCGAAACATGGGAAAAATGGACCGAATCCTATGATTGGGACACCTTCTACGGATACGAGCATGTCAATTACAGTCCGTTGTTCGTCCACCAGTACTCCCACATGTACATCGATTTCCGTGATATCCGGGATGCCTACATGCGCAAGCGCGGTATCGACTATTTCGAGAACTCCCGCCGTGCAACCCTGGCGCAGCGCAAGTACGCCATCGACAATCCGGACGGCTGGCTCGGCTACAGCGAGAACGTGTGGGGACTCACCGCCTGCGATGGCCCGGGTTATGTGCGTCTGACCGCCGAGGACGGCACCGAGCGGGAATATCTGGCCTACAGCGGACGCGGCGCCAGTGCCGCGTTTATCACCGACGACGGGACCATCGCTCCCACGGCCGCCGGCGGATCGGTCCCCTTCGCGCCGCAGGAAACCATCGAGGCGCTTCACTATATGTACCGCAACTTTGGTGATGCCGTCTACGGCGAGTACGGTTTCCTGGACTCCTTCAATTTCACCTATCCGGTGGATGCGGGCCTGGAACAGGATATCTGGGTGAACGATCAATACCTGGGCATCGACCAGGGTCCGATCCTCATCCAGACAGAGAACTACCGCAGCGGCCTGATCTGGGAGTTGATGCGGAAAAACGAGCACATCCGGCGCGGATTAAAACGGGCAGGCTTCACCGGCGGATGGCTCGACGACGTGGAATGAGATGGAATGACACTGACAAAGACGAAATAACGACCATTGTCCGGTACCGCTCCGTACGGCGGTCCGGCTCATAAATACATCCGATCATGATAAAAAACTTACGATCTCATCTGACCGCACCCATTATCCTGCTGCTGTCCATGCTGCTGTTTACCACATCATGCGAGATGGCAGAAAGCGGGACCGCCGATGATGCCCGTGTCACGCGCAACAGTGATTCGCCAGTGCGCTTCACCGAGCTGAGCCACCCCGAAAAGGTAGACTCGGTGCTGGCGCTCATGACCATGGAGGAAAAGGTCGGACAGCTCAACCTGCTTAGCAGCGGTTTTGCCGAAACCGGGCCGGTACTGAGCGAACAATATCGCGACATGATCTTCGAAAGCAAATTGGGCGGGGTCTTCAATGCACATACCGTTGAGCATACGCTGGACCTGCAACGCATTGCCGTGGAGGAAACCCGGCTGGGCATCCCGTTGCTGTTCGCTTTTGACGTCATTCACGGGCATCGCACCATTTTTCCCGTACCACTGGCCGAATCGGCCACCTGGGACCCCGAACTGATTAAAAAGGCGTCCAGGATCGCCTCCATGGAGGCCTCGGCAGCCGGCCTGCACTGGACCTTTACCCCCATGATCGACGTCTCGCCCGATCCGCGCTGGGGCCGCATCGTTGAGAGCCACGGCGAAGATCCCCTGCTCAACGCCCGTTTCGGCGTGGCACGCATCAAAGGATTCCAGGGTGACGATCTTTATGACGTGACCACCATCATGGCCACGGCCAAGCATTTCGCCGCTTATGGCGTTCCAGAGGGCGGACGTGACTATAATACCGTCGATATCTCCGAGCGCACCCTGCGTGAGGTCCACCTGCCACCGTTCAAAGCTGCGGTGGATGCCGGTGTCCGCACCTTCATGACGGCCTTCAACGAATACAACGGCGTACCCGCCACCGGCAATACCTTCCTGTTCAACCGGATCCTGCGCGACGAGTGGGGGTTTGACGGGATCGTGGTTACCGACTACACCGCCATTATGGAGATGATGCTGCACGGTTACGCCCGCGACGAGGCCCACGCCGGCGAGCTTGCTATCAACGCCAACGTGGACATGGACATGATGAGCCAGATCTTCCTCAACGAGCTGCCCGCACTCGTGGAGCAGGGCATCGTCAAGGAGGAACAGGTGGATATGGCCGTCGCCCGCATACTTGACATGAAATTCGAACTGGGGTTGTTCGATGACCCCTACCGCTACTCCGACTACGACCGCGAAGCGGCAACCATCATGCGTGAGGATTTCCTTGAGTTCGCCCTGGAAGTGGCCCAGAAATCGATCGTCCTGCTGAAAAATGAAGACGAGGTTTTGCCCCTTTCTAAAGATACCGGCCACATTGCCGTTATCGGTCCCCTCGGTGACAACCAGTACGACCTGCTCGGTTCCTGGTCGGCCGCCGGGGAGTGGTCGGATAACGTTACACTTTTACAGGGCATCCGCAATACGGTGCCGGAAAATACCAGGGTCAGCTACGCCGAAGGTGCGAAACTGGATCTCCACGATGAATCACAAGAAGGATTTGACGAAGCGCTACGCCTGGCGCGCCGGGCCGATGTGGTGATCATGGCCCTCGGGGAAGGCCGGCACATGAGCGGCGAGGCGGCTTCGCGCACCACACTCAATCTGCCGGGCGCACAACAGGAGCTGCTGGAGGCGGTCCACGCCACCGGCACACCGGTCATCCTGGTGTTGATGGCCGGACGTCCACTCGATATCCGCTGGGCCGATGAGCACATCCCGGCCATCGCCAATGCCTGGTACCTGGGCACACGATCCGGTGATGCCATCGCTTCGGTCCTGTTCGGCGACCACAATCCCGGCGGCAAGCTGACCATCAGCTGGCCCTACAATGTGGGACAGATACCCAATTACTACTATGCCAAGAACACCGGCAGGCCGATGGATCCCGACCAGCGCTACACATCAAAGTATATCGATGCACCCAATGCACCGCTGTATCCGTTCGGATACGGATTGAGCTACACCACATACGAATACGGCAAACTGCAGCTCAGTGACACAGAGATCAGCGATACCGGCAGCCTGACTGTCTCGGTCGAGGTAACCAATACCGGCGATCGCAGCGGTGACGAGATCGTACAATTATATACTCGGAAAATGGTCGCCAGCGTTACACAACCAGTACGTCAGCTTCGCGACTTTGCGCGTATCACACTGGATCCCGGACAGTCCGAGACCGTCACCTTCACACTTAATGCTGAACAACTCTTCTACCTTGACCAGCAGCTTGAACCGGTGCTGGAACCGGGCACCGTAAAGGTCTATGTTGGCCCCAATGTAGACGAGACACTGGAATCCTCCTTCGAGGTCCGATAAAACCCGTCAACCCTTAAAAAACACTTGCATATCAGTCAGCTTTTCACTAGACTTTTTATATATGTTTGCATATAAATTTGCATAGATTTTTTGCATTATTGAAACGTCGTCGCAGCGAATGGATTGGCGTATCAGTCAATACTCACACAAAACAGGAGCGATTATGAAGATTAAATTACTGTCGTGCCTTCTTGTTGCAGGTCTGTTCGGACTGCAGCAGGCTGCGGCACAAAACTATATTGTAATCGAAGACTTCGAAGACCCGGACGGAGTCACCATACCGATTAACAACATGACCGACGGCAGCGTCGAAAATGAAGATGCGTTCCAGGTGGTGGACAACCCCGATCCTGATGATGTGAATTCAAGCGACCAGGTCCTTCAGTTCTTGCGTGCCCATGACGGGAATGTCTGGGCCGGCTTCTGGAGTACCCCCTGGGAGCCGCTGGAGATGGATGAAATGAAATATACGCACTACCATATCTGGAAGCCGCGCATCAGTACGGTCAAGTTCAAGGTTGAAGGCAGTGAAGATACCGATGATTTCGAGCACGAGTCGATCGACGAACAGACCGTTACGGAAGGCTGGGAACACATGGCGTTCCACTTTCCGGATGCCTCAGGGGAATATCCGGTGATAGCCGTTATGCCCGATTTCAACGATCCGGTGGAGCTGGAGGAAAATATCCTCATCTACATCGACAACATCATACTCAGTGATTCGCCGGAGGATCCAACCGCCGTGAGCGCCGAGATCGACGAGTTGCCCGTTCAGCTGGCTCTGCGCCAGAACTATCCGAACCCGTTTAACCCCTCGACTCGTATTACGTTCGAACTGAACAATCCGCAGCATGTTACCCTGAATGTGTATGACATCCAGGGACAGCAGATCACCACCCTGGTCGACGGGCAGCGTTCGGCGGGGCAGCATCATGTCACATTCAATGCGGAGGACCTGTCCAGCGGTATGTATCTCTATCGCCTGGAAACCCCGCAGCGAACCATTACCCGTGCCATGACCCTGATCAAGTAAGAGGTCAGACCTGGGCGATCATGGAAGGCGATCCCGGCTCATGGATACGGCCGGGATTGCTTTTCACCTGCTCCTTTCAATCCGCCCGTCCAGCCACAGACAGGACCACCTGCACATCATTGCCTGTCCATTCCCGTCCCGGCAGACAGGCATCGTTTCCGAAATCAAGGAGTTTGTGTCACCAACGTTGCGGATGAACCTATGACGAGAGGCAGGATCACCGGTCAGGTAATGCCATCGTGTCCCTTTACCCCATCAAGGAAACCAAAAACAGGATCTTACCATGAAGAAAAATCTACTGCTTCTCATAGCGCTGCCGCTTTTTTTGCCACTGACAACATGGGGCCAGTACACGGTATCGCCTGCATCCCATGAATTCGAAGCGCAACAAATTGGTACCATATCCGAAGTACAGGAGTTTGTCATCACAAATAATGGATCGGAGTCAGTGACACTCTCGCCCGGCGATGTCACCATTGCCGCAACAGAAGAACAAAGTGTATCCCTGTCCTTCCTCAGTTTGAACATCTGGTTCGATAATGAGGACTGGCCTGCACGTTTCGCACTGATGCTTGAAGGGATCCGGGCATTGGATCCGGATATTATTGGATTGCAGGAAGTGATACAACGTCAGGACCTCGACAACCAGGCCATGCAGTTGGCGGACTCACTGGGCTATTACTATTATTTTGACTCTGTTGATGATGAAGACAGGAGTACCCGCTTCGGAAATGCCATTGTATCCCGCTATCCGATCACAGAAACCAATTTCCGGGCCCTGGAACCCCTTGACGCATATCGAAAGGTCGTGCATGCGCGAATATCGGTGGATGGCCAGCCCCTGGACGTATACAACACGCACCTTCACAACCCGGGTGATGCGACTGAAACCAGGAAAACGCAGATTCGCGATATGCTTGATTTTATCGATGAGACAAACACGTCCGATCTCGTATTCGTGATGGGTGACTTCAATGCCAATCCGGACTGGGAGGAGATGGATGTCATGTACGAGCGGTTTATCGATGTCTATCCCCTCTTCCACGAGAATCACCTCGATCCGGAACACAGTACGTTGAACTATCATCTCGGGCATTCGCAGCGACGGATCGATTATGTGTTCTTTGAAGAAAGGAGCAGCGATTTTCTTACGCCTCTTTCGGCAGAAATCGTGCTTGATGAGCCCGACGAAAATGACACGTATCCGTCCGATCATTTTGGCGTACTGGCCGCCTTCGATGTCAGCTGGGACATTGGCAGTTTCGGACTGCATAACATTCCAGAGTCTGTGGAATTGCAGCCGGATGAAGAAGTCAGTGTAAATGTGGCGTTTCAACCGATGACTGTCGGACATAAAGAAGCACTATTGAAAATTGCCAATGAAGAGGTGCCGCTAAGCGGGGAAGGATTTGACGCAACGATTACGATATTTCCATGGCTTGAGGATTTCAGTGACGTGGAGGAATTCGACCTGCCCTTCGGCTGGAACACCAATGCCGAGAACTGGTATGTCTTTAACTCCAATCATGCGGGCGGAGCAGAGCCGGAATTGGTGTTTTGGTGGCAACCTGAGCAGGAAGGCCGGTTTTATGTAAACACCCCTCCCATGCGGACTACCGGACTAGACAGCCTCTCCATCCATTTCCGTCACCAGGTGGATAATTTCGGTGATCCCGGTGAATATGACCTGCAGCTCGTCAGCATCGCAGGCGATGACGAGTTTCTGATCATGGAGTGGAGCGATCCCGAAAATATTCCTGCTGAAGAAATCACCACGCGACTGTACCGCGATCAGCATGGTGTGGGCCATGATCAGCTCCGGCTTGCCTGGGTCTTTGACGGACCATCGAACAATATCGTTCGGTGGGCCATTGACGATATCGAGGTAGGGGCCGAACCCATGCTTGTTGTGGCTCCGGAGGAAATCGAGTTCGGATTGCTGCAACAGGGAGAAACATCCGACTCCGTAACCGTTACCTTCACCAACATCGGAGGCGGAATACTTGAGATCACTCCTGAGGATATCCGGCTGGCGGGAGAGCATCCCGATCAGTTCGTGCTGAGTAACATCAGCGAAACCGTTCAGCTTGCAAGTGAAGATTCCGCCTCTGTCTCAGTCAGGTTTGCTCCCGACCAGGGTGGTGAGTTGCATGCCAGTCTTCGCATCCTGAATGAACATATCCAGCTTTCCGGCCAGGTATTTGACCCGACTTCTCATATTGAAAGGTACATAGAGCTGAATCTGATGAGGGGCGGATCCGATGATAACAGTGAATTCACCCGTGTTCCCAATCCGGATCCGGATGATGTCAACGACAGCGAGGAAGTCGTGCGTTTTTACAGGAGCCAACACGGTGTCCCATGGGGTGGATTTTTTGCTTTTATGCCGGTACCGCTGGATCTGAGCGAGAAGAAATACATCTATGTGGATGTCTGGAAGCCGAGGATCAGTCCGCTCCGGTTCAAGGTCGAGGATGGCGACACGCCGGACCTGGAAATCGAGAGCATGGTACCCCAGACCAAAACCGAACAGTGGGAAACGATCGTTTTTGATTTCTCGGAAAAAGATGGCGAATGGAATGTCATTGCCTTCATGCCGGATTTCGCCGACCCTGTGGACCTGGATGAGGATATCGTCATCTATTTCGCCAATATTCGCCTTGGTGACGAACCGGACATCACCAGTGCGGAGTTAGACTCCGAGCTTCCCACCCGCTTTGGCCTGGATCAAAACTATCCGAACCCGTTCAATCCGGCCACCAGCATCGCCTTTCAGCTACCCGAAAACAGCCGGGTGACGCTGGAAGTTTATGACGTGATCGGCCGACGGGTTGCCACGCTGGTCGATGACAACCTGAATGCAGGACATCATGAGGTATCCTTCGATGGCACACGCCTGGCCAGCGGAGTCTACGTCTATCGAATGCAGGCCGGCGATTTTATTCAGACCAGGAAACTCATGCTGGTCAAGTAAGAAATACCCTGTTGGCAGATCTGATCATTCCAAACATCATGGGCCCCACCGGCCCATGATGTTTGATTCCGTTGCTGTACTCAAAGCAATTTTACGTAGATCATCAAGAAAGCTGTATTTGGCTCCAAATCAGAAAGAGAGACCGCTCAGAAAAAGAGAGACCGCTCTGAAAGAAGGATCGCCCAGAAAGAGAAATCGCATTTAGTCGTAGATCAGAAAGAGGGAACGGAGTTCGCGGAAGGCCTCGACTTCATCCTTCCAGGCAGCGATCACCTCTTCGGCTGTGGCACCATCGGCAAACAGGTCATACATCTGGTCCGTGCCTCCCAGGCGCGCAAACCGGGCCTTGTTCAACAGCGCGTCACGTTCTTCATCGGGCACGGTCAAATAGAACACTTCCAGCACGTGCATTCCGGCAGCCACAGGCTCCACAGCGTGCGGATCCTCCACGACATAATGGACCCCCTGCAGCTCCTCTCCGAGCAGTTTTGGGCGGGACGACATACCCTCTATGCTCTCGGGCGTGAACGACACAGGTTCGAAGCGAAGCCCCGGCAGGTTGCGGTCATTAAGCATGGCGGCCAGCTGTTCACCGTCGGCCCATGGCGCCCCCACCTGCAGGAACGGCTCATATGTGCCACGTCCTTCACTGGCACTGGTGGCCTCGAAGTAGCACGAACCGGGATAGACCAGTGCCGTCTCGAAATCAGGGATATTGGGGCTCGGCGGTATCCAATCCAATTCGGTGTCACTCCAGAGTATATCCCGTGTCCATCCGCGTACTTCCACAACGTGCAGGTCCAGTGTGGACACTCCTTCCATGAATTCCTCTGACCGGATCATCAATGCAAGCTCACCCACGGTCAGGCCGTGCGTGACGGGAATGGGGAACTGCCCGACAAACGATTCGAATCCGGGCTCAAGGACGAATCCTTCTACCAACTCACCGCCCAGCGGGTTGATACGGTCCAGCACCACAAAACGCAGCTCCTCTTCGGCCGCAGCTTCCATGGCCAGCCCCATTGTGCTGATATAGGTATAGAAACGCGCGCCGATATCCTGGATGTCGAAGACAAGCGCATCCAACCCTTCAAGCATCTCGGGAGTGGGCTTGCGGGTTTGTCCGTAAAGACTGTACACCGGCACACCGGTCTGCTCGTCGACCATGTCGTCAATGCGTGCACCGGCATCAGCATCGCCGCGGATACCGTGTTCTGGCCCGAACAGAGCTACCAGATCCACGTTTTCGGCTTCGTGGAGGATGTCCGCCAGGTGGCGTTCGCCCACTACAGCCGTGTGGTTGGTGATAAGACCGACGCGCATGCCGTCGATGACTCCGAAATCCTGTTCCACCAGGCGTTCGGCACCGGTACGTATTTCAGGTGATGCGACATCACGGGCATTCGATCCACAAGACGTGATGCCGGTAAAGGTAAAAAGGAAGAGCATCGGAAAAAGCGCTCTTTTCAATGGTGTAAGAGAGATCATCTTGTTCATGAGTTGTAATATGTAATGGGTAAATTGTTGTTGTGAAAGTATTTGACAGCTTGAAAGAACGAAATTGTAAGGACGTGATGCATTTCACCATGCGGATTCCATTTCAGCGCACCTTTCAACGCACCTTGTAGTGGAATCCGTCGTCATCGATCCAGGTCCACACGGTCAATGGTCTACTTTCAACGCTGTTGTGGCTTACGGCCGTGACAATGTAGACGGTGTGCTTTCTATCCCCTGGCCAGCGTTCGACGAACTGACGCTGTCCGGTCACATTAATCATATTCTGAGGAGAGAATGACGTATCGCTCAGTGGGAACCCGGTATCCCCCTTATCCAGCCCTGACTGCATTTCAGAAAATTGGTCAGACGGCATATCGGCCCGGTATACGGCATAGCGAGCTGCTTCGGCGTAGTTCTCGTTTGCAGCTGGCATGGCGGCCGCCCTGGACGGATCGGGCCTTGCCCAGGTCAGGATCACGCGTCCGTCATCGCTCCAGGAAGCCGAAAGCCGATCCACGGACGGGGGGCGATCCCGGCTTTTCCAAGGCAATGATGGCGTGAGGGCCGGATAGCGGTACAGCTCTTTGCGCAGCACATCCGTGTACCCTTTGGGATTGGCGATCAGATGCTCGGTGCGGAAAAATATGTTGCCCTGTACATTCTCGTTGGCGAGATTGAGCCGCAACTGGTCCAGCGCCTGTTCCAGCGACCAGTCGTTTGGTGGCAGGATGCGATAGGGAGCGAGTCCGGCATACATGTGCCGCTCGTTTTCCCGGGCCACACGTGCCCAGTACTCCATAAGCGGCTCGTAAGGAGCCCGTTCATGCTCCAGTTCAAAATAGAGCTGCGGATTTATGTAATCGACGGTCCGCTGCTCCAGCCAGGCAACCCCGTCGGCATACAGGCGGTAGTAGCCCTCGAAAGCATCGGTGCCGGCATCGGTGTTCTTGCGGACGGCAAATGGACTGATGCCGTAGGTAACATATGGTGCGATGACCTGGATGCTGTCGTGCACCTGGGCCACCAGCTCGTTCACATTGTAGCGCCGCCAGTCTTCGATGTCCTCAATGCCGTTGTGGTGCTCAAGGTAGGTAAGCGAATCCTCATCGTTAACCGGGTAATAGGGATAGAAATAGTCATCGAAATGGATGCCGTCGACATCATAGCGGCGGATGATATCCACCACCACGTTGGTAACATAGTTGCGCACCTCTGGCATGCCGGGATTGAGCATGGTGTAGTACTCGCCCGGACGGCTTTCGAACTCCATGATCCACCCGGGTTCGCGTCGGCTCACGTTCGATCCGGCCAGTTCATAAAGCCCCTTCTTGCGTTCGACGCGGTACGGATTAAGCCAGGCGTGCAGTTCCATGCCGCGACTGTGCGCCTCCCGGACCATGAACGAAAGCGGATCATAAAAAGGATCGGGCGCGCGTCCCTGCTCTCCGGTCAGCCAGTACGACCAGGGATCATAGGCCGAGGCATAAAAGGCGTCCGACTCGCCCCGCACCTGGAAAAGTACGGCATTGATGCCGATATCCTTCAGGCTGTCGAGCATGGCAACGGCATCGGCTTTCTGCTCCTCTACGGGCTGGTCGTAGGATACGGGCCAGTCCAGATTTACCACCGTCGTAAACCAGGCTCCGCGGAATTCTTCTTTCGGCGGATCGAATTCACCCAGCTTACCCGTTTCGGCAGGCAATTCAGCCGCCTTGCATCCGGTGATCATAAGCAGGATGGGCAAGGTCAGCATCAAATGTACAAAGGGTTTTGTGTTAACAATCATTTTCTTCAACATCATGTCATGTTTTTTTGCAGTATTTTCAACTGGAATTGCATGTTGGCTAAAACCGCCTATCACCATTGCAATCGTCTTTGGTGCCTGTCAGATAATCGACCATCGGGCCTGCTTTTACCCATGGCTATCCCTGTAATTCACGGCCGCACCGATACACGGCGATGCAGGAAAACGGAAGTAGTCCACTCTGCAGAATATGAGACCCGGGTGATGGTCGGATACACCGGCTTTGCTATTGCTGCATGGCATAAATCATTGACCTGCGACGGCCTTTGGGTAATATAACAGCTAATACGATGATTTCCATTATCACATTTTACCCTTGCTCCCCGCACTTGCATACCTCATGGCATCCCATCTTTTTTTGAGCCGGTTCAACCCGGCACAGAAATACTCGAATTCAAGTCCTCTGAATCGTATATTACATGGGCTCTTTCAAGCGAGAAAGTACAAAAAACATACTCATGAAAATATTGATTGCCGACAGCGGATCGACCAAAACCGAATGGTGCCTTATCCAGGCCGGAACCGATCCCGTGACGTCCTATTCCGCCGGACTCAATCCATTTTATCACACCGTCGACACCGTCGCTGCGGAAATCACGGAACAGGTGATCACTGATATCCCTGTCGCCGACCGGATCTATTTCTATGGTGCCGGATGTGCGGGCGAAGAGGCGATCGGACGCATGTCCGCCGCGCTGCAGAAAGTGTACGGCGATGTGCCTGTGGAAGTGGATTCCGATGTTCTCGGTGCCGCCCGCGCTATCTGCGGCCACAACGAAGGCGTCGCATGCATCCTCGGAACCGGATCCAGCTCATGTCGCTTCGATGGCAAAGGTATCTCCGATCAGATTCCTGCGCTCGGATTCATCCTTGGGGATGAGGGGAGTGCCGGTTCGTTCGGGCGCAAGATCCTGCAGGCCTACTTCTATCGCGAACTCCCGATTGAACTGCAGGCATGGCTCGAGGAGCACTACGACATGACCCGGCCGGCCATCCTGGACGCCGTCTACAAAAAACCGCACTTTAACCGGTTTGTGGCCTCATTTACAAAAATGTTTGCCGAATTCGGTGATCATCCCTACGTAATCTGCTTGCTGCAGGAAGGCATCGGCGAATTCCTGGATCGGCATATCATCAAATACCGCACCGGTCCGGATATACCGGTCGGATTTGTCGGGTCCGTCGCCTTTCACAACCAGGAGGTCGTCAAGGCGACCCTCGCCCGCAAGGGCCTGAAACCGGGCGCTTTTCTCAAAACCCCGATGGAAGGCCTGCGCAGCTACCACGGCGAGGAACTTTGAGGATCTGAACTAAACACTACCAGGTTTTTGGATAGTCGGGATGCGGTTCCCAGTCGTGGGCTGGTTCGAAATAGTTCCAGAGCATGCGGCCGACCATGCGCTTGAGTACGTACCCGTCATTATCGTACTCGTACCGCTCATCCTCCTGGTTCTTGGTCATCACGGTGTAGGCGTAATCGCCCGAAGGTGCGTTTACAACGATCGTTTCGGACCGCGCCCGGCTTACCGCACCGCCCTTGGAGGCATAGTTGACATAAGGCGGAATCTGAGAGAGTCCTTCCGCATCCCACATGTTTGCCTTCATGATCCGGTACATCTTGTCGGATGCCAGCGGACTCACCAGCTTGCCCTCAAATATTCGCACCATCAGCTCCGTCAATTCCCGCGGGGTTGACTGCCCCCATCCGTAGGTGCGGAAATCCGCCTGCCTGCCCTCCGTACGCGAATTGACCCGGATCTCTTCGAACCCGTTATCCGCCAGCCACGCATTGATGCCCAGTCCGCCGCCGGCTTTGTCCTGCAGCCAGATACTCGATGTATTGTCGCTCATGCACATCATCAGGTAGATCAGCCGGTTCAACGGAACCAGTGATCCGTGAGGCATGCGATTGATCATATCCTCCGAATACCGGTAGGAATACACCGTATCGTAAGGCACCTCTTCGTCATAAGCGAACTCCCCGTCCTCCATATCCTGAAAAAGCTTGCCCATGATCGGCACTTTCACCATGCTGGCCGTGGGGTACACGGTGTCCGGATTGACTGCAAACTCCTCGCCTGTCGTCAGATTGCGCACATAGATACCCGCATCACCGTTGAAATCCCCGATGAGCGTCTCGAGTTCTTCTTGCAGCTGGCCAGCCCGGGTTTCCTCCGCCCGGGTGGATGCGGCTTCAGCCGAAAGGGCAACCGTCATGAGCGGCATGACAAGGATTGTGAGCAAAACGGCCCGGCCAGGGAGCGACAGGGATGTTATTGAAGGATTGGATGCGTTTTTCATGGCAACTGGATCTTAGTGATTTGGGTGGATGCAATCGGTTTCTGTTGGATGCGGCCGGCGTTCTTCAATCGGCGTTCTTCACCCGGTGTT
This sequence comes from Cyclonatronaceae bacterium, assembly GCA_046483675.1. Lineage (GTDB taxonomy): Bacteria > Bacteroidota > Rhodothermia > Balneolales > Natronogracilivirgulaceae > SKNL01. The sequence continues at coordinate 8,778 of JAWOCT010000019.1, read as the reverse complement.
CTTCAATCGACGTTCTTCACCCGGCGGTCTTCATCCGGCGTCCTCAGTAATCCATCATACTTTTCAGGTTCAGGATGCGCGTGACGGATGCATCGATACGCTCCATGCTGATGCGTCCGTCATCCAGCATTTTCTTCGCAAGGCGCACGAATTTGGGGGCGATGTCGGGATCGAAATCGAGGTTGTTGCCGTACGCCAGGATGTCCACTCCGGCTATGAGCGCCTGCTCCATCACTACATCCTCACCATAATGTGCGGTGATCGCCTTCATCTGCAGGTCGTCGCTGATGATTACGCCTTCGAAGCCCATCTTCCCGCGCAACAACTCCTGCAGCACAAATGGCGACAGCGTGGCAGACCATTCGGGATCCAGGCGGCGGTTGAATATGTGGGTGGTCATAATCATTCGGCACAAACCTTCCTCCATGAGGCGCTGGTAGGGCAGCAGTTCTTGCTCACTCCAGCTGTCGGTAACATCGGCCATGCCCAGATGCGTGTCCTCCTGCGAGCTGCCGTGACCGGGGAAGTGCTTGAGTGCCGTAAGAATGCCCTCTTCCTGGTGACCGCGCACATACGCACTTGCATGGAGCGCCACCATCTCCGGGTCATCAGAGAAGCAACGCTGGCGCAGAAAGATTGCCTTGTTTTCCTTGTTGATACCCAGATCCACACAGGGCGCGAAGTTCAGATTGTGACCGTACTTTTTGACAAGCGCCGCAATATGGCGGGCATGCTGAAACGTAAACTCAATGTCATCCTTCTCGCCCAGCTCCTTGTGTGACAGCGTCTCCGGAAAGCCGAATTTCGGCTTGAGCCGGTTGACCAGTCCGCCCTCCTGGTCGATCGACACGATGATGGGGATGTCGGCGTACGACTTGAGGTCGAATGTGAGCTTTGAGACCTGTTCCGGTGAGGCGATATTCCGGTCAGAGGAAGCGGTCCGCAGATCGTAGTCGAACAGTACAACCCCGCCAATGTCGTGATCGCGCAGATCGGCAACAATGGGATTGTCGGCGGTCAGACGTGTACCCATGAAACCAAGCAGCAGCATCTGGCCGAGTTTCTGGTCCAGGGTAAGATCGGCGGTTTTTGGTATGGCGGGATGTGGCGTAATGGGCATAATGTTTGAAATATGGGTATTGATGGATAATAGCGGTTAATTCGGATAGCACAAAAAGGGTATAACTTCATTCTGCCAGGCGTTCACAGTGAGCAGGTCCGGCAGGGTGCGAAGCAGCTTCACCGGCTCTTCATCGATCAAAGGACGGATATCGGGCACACCGATGAGACGCTCGAAATGCCCCTCACCGGTTGGGTTGGCTGCAGTTGGATAGGTATCCCAGCGAAAGGATTCCGTATGGTGCTTACGGACAGCGGCAAGCAGTGCAAGACCGGTCCGGACCGGACGGAACGTCTTATGGTCCGTTACCTCAAGGCGGATGCCATGGCACGACTCACCTTTCCAGGGCCGTTCCTGCGGGATGAAAACCGTTTCATGGAACCGGACGCCCGGCAAGGCACGGCTTGCGAACACCTGATGGCTTCCGGGCAGCCCCTTGTCGCGGAAATCAATGCCCTCCACAGCTCCCAGCCACTGCCCCGGCTGTTGCATCCACGGGGCTCCGAACTGCTGAAATGGCGCATCGGTTCCGCGTCCGCTGCTTACATTGGTGGCTTCAAAAAAACAGGTTCCGGGATAGCACAGGGCAGATCCGTACGAAGGCATTGCGGGCGACGTCGGTACAAACGGCAGGCCGGTATCGGGCCAATGCCATTTGCGGTGCCATCCTTCCACTGGGATGACCGTAAGGTCCAGTTCCAGATTCCAGTGCGAATCCAGCCAGCGGGCAAACTCCCCGGCGGTGAGGGAATGCCGAACCGGGATCGGTGCACGTCCAAGAAAGCTCCCGCAGGAGGCGGTATCCAGGACCGGACCTTCCGACGCCGCGAGATCACCGCCAAGCGGGTTTACACGATCCAGCACCACCAGCGGAAGGCCGGCTTCCGAACACGCTTCCATTACGTGCGAGAGGGTCCAGATGTAGGTATAAAAACGGGTCCCGACATCCGGTATATCGAAAACGATGCCAGTAAGCCGGTCGAGCAGTTCTGCTGGTGGACGCATGATCTTTCCGTACAGGCTGCAGATGGGCAGTCTGGTCGCCGGATCGCTGTCATCGTCCATCGCCTTGCCATCTTCGCCGTACCGTGAAATGCCGTGTTCAGGAGAAAAAAGCTGGGTGAGCCGCACTCCCGCATCCAACAGTGCCTTGCGGGAGAGCAAATCCGGATTAGTGGCACAGCGGGCCGCGTCATTGGTAACCATCCCCCAGGAACCCCGGAACAAGCGGTCGTGGATTACAGCGTCGGCATGTGTTCGGCCGGAAACCACATCCACCCCGAAGAGAATTTGGCGTTTGGTATCCCCTGAGCTGAACGGACCCGCCATATCCGGTGAACTCTCGGGTCGACTGCCCGGTGAATGCGCGGATCGTTTGTCTGTTATGTCCGGGTCGACGGCGGACGCACCGGGATTCACAGCCGGTGAAAGCAGTTCCCTGCCTGATACCTCCGATCCCCTGCCGGTTCCGCGTGTTCCCATAGCGGTTACATTTGGGGTGATTTCAGCCGGGCGACAACAATGCCGTTGATGTTTCGGCGGTTCAGGGTGTATTCATGGATGGTATCGGGGTCCACAATCACCGAACCGGTCATGCTGGCGTGGTAGAATCCGGCACGGTCGCCCTCCATCTTCACCAGTCCGGTGTGGGTCATATCCATCCCTTCGATAGTGGTTACGAATGCAAGGATGTCACCGGTCTCGAAGCGGTCCTGAAATTCGGGGATGCGATCCTGCGGAATGTAAACCAGCCGATGATCGGCAAGCTGTTCCTCGATGGCCTGGATTTTTTCAAAAAGCTGATCGTTTTCTGCCAGGTGGCGATAATTTTCCCGGTTTTGGCTCATGAAATCCGGCGGTTCGATGGCCGGCAACCCTTCTTCCTGGAACAGGATGTCAAGCAGATCTTTTTCCTGATTGGTAAGCAGCCAGTCACTGAAATAGTGCAATCGACTCGGATACCCGTCAATGTCCCCTTCCCGGTACCGGATAAATGCCAGGTTTTCCCGGAAATCCTCATAGGATGTCTGCCCCTGGAGGGTGGTCATGGCCATGGCCAGACTCATTTCAACGTAGATGACGCAGTCGGAACCGTCGAGTGTTACGACCAGCTGTTCTTCGTCGGGTTCGTCAAGCAGGCCGCCAACGTAGGTGATGCCGAGCTGGCGGTCGGCGTAATGTGCTACAAGCGAAGAGACATCACCTACCTGCCGCCAGTAGTTCAGGCCCTCCTCGAGCCATTGTTCTATGGTTTCGGCGGTATTTTCGCCCTGGGTTCCCGCGTCGGCGCGGCTGTTTTCGCTCCGGCATCCGGTGAGGAGCAGCATGGCGAGCAAAACTGCCATCAGATATATTGTTGGATTTTTCATCGAGGTACTGGCTGATCAGCCGGTTGAATGACAGGTTGAAAGCGAATCTCAACATCAGAGATCCGGAGTAAAAAGTGAAAATCGAATAAAAAGTGCTGCCTTTTAAGTACAACTTCTTCCGATACAACTACTTCCGCTATAACTTCTTCACAACGGCATCGAGAACTTCCTGGGTGGCCGATACTTCCCGGAACATGGCTCTCAGGTCATCGGCCGTTATGCGATGAAAATCGCGTTCGACCGGAGTTATACAGACGCCGCCGAAATCTACCGAAGCCGGACTGAATACCATTTTTTCATCCCCTTCTGCAAAGAACCGGGCAGGACGATGTTTCCTTCTAAGGAAAACCACAATACGCCAGCGTCCGTCCTCATGAGTCGACAGGATATTGAGCATGGGCTCTTCATCCTCACCGGCTTCCGAACCGGCTTGTTGCGATGCCTCAGAAAAAGCGATATACAGCTCATCGAATTGCTGCTGCAGCTTTGCCTTGTCGTCCGATTCCAGGATCACATAACGGCGGAGCCCGTCATCCACCCGGGCCATGCGCAGCTCGTCGTCATCGGCAATCCAGGTACCATGGCGTGCGATCAACTCTTCCCATGTGGTGTCCAAAGGCATAAAGCCACGCTCGCCGCCCTGGAAGTGGAGGTGATCAGGCGCGGACGCACCGCATCGCGGACCGTTGTAGAAGAGCGTGTAATAGCGGCCCATCGCCTCTGTGAGATCGAGCATGGGCTCGAAAGCATAGCGTATGAGCTGGGGTATATGATCCAGATGAGGTATGGTGAAATGCTCACTGAAGATGGGAAATGGATTCCCCAGCACCATATAATCACCGAACAGCACCCCCTTCTGCTCGGGTGGAAGATTCTGCTGGCACAGGAAGCATTTGCGTTCCCTGATCGTTTTCTGGTCGACCTTGGCCGCGCTGGAAACGATGCGCCCCGGGTTGAATTGCACTTTCATGCCGAAGCCGTCGAAGTCGAAGGTGCGGACCTGCACGGTTTCCAGGCTTTCGAAGCCTTTGGAAAGCATGGGCCAGTGTTCACGCTGATGCCGGAGCAGGGCGCGGGACTGTATGGCCAGGTCGGCCGGAATCCCTTCCACATCACTGGGGATACCTTCCTGGGCTGCCATCGTACCGGGGGTATCCACCTTGCCCAGGGTACCGGGCACAGCTTCCTTGCCGGTAGCTTCAATGCCGGTCAGATACGGCTTGATTTCTTCCGGAGACAGACAACGGCCGGGTTCGACCTTGTTTTGTTCACTCATGGCTCTTTTGGCTCTGAGATTGCTGTTACGCTTTCCCCGCATTTTTGAGCTGCCGCGCTCGCAACTCAAACGTCCGGATTTTGTCCTTGTAGGCGTTGTGGGCGTTCAGTTTGGGAATATCCAGTGAAGCGTCGGTATTATCCTCCCAACGGCGCACACAGTAAATAGGGTCATAGATACGGCCGATCTGATAGGTGCGGGATATGGCCAATCCGACTGCATAGTCTTCGCCATAGCTCACATTCGGGATACGTATCTGACGCAGGACCGGAGTGTAGAACGCACGCGGCGCTCCCAGGCCATTGATCCGGATTGCGTTGTTGCGCCCGTTTTCGGGGGTCCACTCGCGATGGTCGATCACACCCGGCGGAATCTCATTCAGGTCGATGTCGGTCATCTGGTAGCTGCCCACGACCATGGCGCATTTTTCCTCACGGAAGACATCCAGGATACGCTGGATGGTGGATTCGTCCTTGTAGATGTCGTCACTATCGAGCTGGATGGCATATTTACCGCAGTATTCGCTGAAAACCGCCTCGTTCCAGCAGCCGCCGATGCCCAGATCCTTTCGGCCTGGTATGATGTGCTTGAGCCGGGCATCTTTGCCGGCCATTTCCTTGAGGATGTCGGTTGTGCCGTCGGTTGAAAAATTGTCCACGACAATCAGGTTGAATTCGGCATCGACTTTCTGGACGAGCACCGATTCAACCGCATCACGGATCGTGCGAGCACGGTTCATCACCGGGATGACGACCGACACCTCAACCGGCCAGTCGCCGCCTTCATCTTTAACATCTTCGAAAACGGGCTCAAGGTAGGCCCCGATGGCCTTGAGATGTTGTGTGAACGCCTCCTCCATCTCGATCTGTACCTTGCGGTTTTTCGGGTCGACGTAGTCGAACATTTTTTCGCCTGACTTGCGTGTGTCGGTAGCTATCGTGCTGTAGAGAAATTCCGAGACGCGGGTGAGTGCGTAGTCCCGGGAGATGCACAGGCGCACATCATACCAGCCGGCAAAATCGAAATCCTTTTCAAACGCGTTGGCGGCCTTTTTGAGCGCCTCGGTCCGGATGAGAACAAGCGGACCGAAATCAAAATCATCGCGGACACTGCCAAACTGGTAGTCGGCCACCGGATGCGCAGTGGATTTGTCGCCGTCAATCTGACGAAAATCGGAATAGACGATACCCGACCCGGTGTTATCGGCTACCTGAATCATTCGTTCAATACAGAATTGCCCGGGTGCGATCAGGGTGTCTTTCGTAAGCATGAGTATATACTCCGATTCCGTCTTGTCCAGCATTTTTCGGAAGGTATCAGTGCTCAGAAATGCATCCACCTTCAGGTCGGCTGTTTTCTCTTTTTGAATGCCGGAAGACTCTTGCGTCAATAAATAAACGGCATCTGTCAGATTGGAGCTGACAAAAGCATCAATGGTTTTTTCCGTATGTTCTTCGCCATGATAGGGCAAAAAAAACGTCAGTTTCTTTGACATGATGTATCGATGGAGTTTTTTAGTAATAAGTATCCCTGTAAATATCGGACCGGTTCAGGTCCGCAACGTAACAATATTATACTCAAGTTACGCAAACGGAAATTGAAAGCCAATGCGCAGTCCTGCGCTTTCGCTTGGGTCAGGCATTCAGGATATTCAGTTTTTATGACATTTTCATGAAAAAACCGTCTATTTTTTTAGAGTTTTTTCAAATTTGATGCGTAGCTTACTTATACTTTGCTGTAAACAGGGACACCAACCAAAGGAAACTCATTATTATGAAACTCATCTCCAAATTCTTCCTTATTGCCATGCCGGCAGTTCTCATCATGGCCGGCTGCCATGCGGCATCCGGCGAGGCGAACCAGCCCCGTGTCAAAACCGGACTCGAAGTCCTTGTCGACCGCGACTTTGATGTGCTGCAAGACAAGCGGGTCGGGCTCATTACCAATGCCACGGGAGTAGATCACAACCTGGTCTCTGTCGTTGATATTTTTTATTAGTCGGAGCAGGTCAATCTGGTCGCTTTATTCGGACCCGAACACGGAGTGCGCGGCGATTACGACGCCGGTGCTTACGTCGAAAGCTATATTGACGAGCAAACCGCCATTCCTGTCTATTCCCTGTACGGCCCCACGCGCAAACCTACACCGGAAATGCTCGAAGGAATCGATATTCTGGTTTATGACATCCAGGACATCGGCGTTCGCTCCTATACCTATATCAGCACTATGGGTATCACCATGGAAGCCGCCGCAGAACAGGGTATCGAATATGTCGTCCTCGACCGGCCCAATCCGTTGAGCGGAAACCGCGTGGAGGGGAACGTGGCCGAAGAGGGATTCTTCTCTTTCGTGAGCCAGTACCCCATCCCCTATGTGCATGGACTCACCGTGGCCGAGCTGGCCGTTCTACTCAACGAGGAAGGGATGCTGGATGGCGGCGTGCAGGCGGACCTGACCGTCGTGCCCATGGAAAACTGGCAGCGTGATATGACCTTTGATGACACGGGCCTGAGCTGGGTGCCTACATCCCCGCACATCCCCCATTCCTGGTCACCCGTTTTTTATGTAGCTACCGGCAAGTTCGGCGAGTTGAAAATCCTTTCTGAAGGGGTCGGCTATACCCTGCCATTCGAGTTTTTCGGCGCGGAATGGATCGATGCCGACCAGCTTGCCGCCAACCTCAACGCCCGCGATTTTCCCGGTGTGGTTTTCCGGCCTGTGTCCTGGCGACCTTTCTACGGCCGCGATGAAGGCAAACGGCTTCAAGGCGTACAGATTCATGTCACCGATTACAGCCAGCTCAACCTGACCGCGCTCGGCTATCGTTTCCTGGAGGCACATCATGAACTGTATCCGGAAAGGAACCCGTTCAAGATGGCTACTGACGCCCGTATCCGCATGTTCGACCGGGTGGCGGGCTCCGACCAGGTCCGCCGGCTGTTCACGGAAAACATGCGCTACGAGGATGTGAAGGATTTCCTGGACAAGGATGTGGTACCCTTTCGCGAACTGTCGCAGAACTACTGGCTGTATCAGTAGGTTGCAGACTTGCACCTGATGTGACATCAAGCATTCATAATGTCAGTTATTTATGACATGAGGCAATTATGACGTCAGGCAAATGAATCTTCATAGGCGATCTGCTCCCCGGCAGATCGCCTTTTTTGTAATGATCCAACCTGATAAAACCCGGCATCAGTACATGGTCGACAGCACATAACGGCTTCAATTATTATGTGACAGTAGAATTTCATTGCGTTATATTGTGTGTAAAAGCCACTATATGAGGATAATATGCCAATATCACACACTCTTCAGAAACAGATTCTTGATCTCGACAAGGAAAGTCGGGTTGAACTGACAATTAAATTGCTTGAAAGCCTGGAAGAAGAACCGGATCACAACGCATTCAACGATTGGGTTGAAGAAGCAGAGGGTCGCTACCAGGCATGGAAACGTGGTGAGGTCAAAACCATTTCGTTGGAAGAAGCCATGCGACACCTGAAGCATAAACGTCAAAAGTGAGTATCAGGTTTTACAGAGAGGCTCTTGAGGATTGGTTAAAAGGCATTTCATATTATTCTGAAATAGATGGTTCTTTAGCTGATTAATTGCCCATCACATGCGCAACCCGGATTATTGGAAATCCCGCGGTCTTTAGGGGTAATTTGTTGTAAACCTTTTAACGGATGGTGCATCCAACAAATAAAAACAGCAAAGACCCGCAGGCCATGGAGGAACCGGAACTGGTAGAAAAGCTCCGCAACGGAGACCCTGATGCAACCAGAATGTTTGTGGAGCAACAAAGGTAGCAAGTCTGGCTGCTTGCCCGCAGACTCTCGGGGAACCCCTCGGACGCGGATGATATCACCCAGGATGTCTTCCTGCAGGCGTTTGAAGCCATCCATGAGTTCCAGCAGCGTTCGTCGCTCGGAACATGGCTTCACCGGATGACCATCAACCGCTTTCTCATGGAACAGCGAAAAAACAAGAAACAAATGACCGGACTGTCC
>JAWOCT010000079.1:0-8743 GCA_046483675.1 Cyclonatronaceae bacterium | reverse complement strand
CCTCGTTGGCCACGACCGCCGGGAAGTCGACCCCGTAGTCCGCGGTGGCGACGACCGCGTCGGGGTCGTCCGGCTCGGCGTAGTAGGAGTGGACGAAGTAGGCGTACTCGCCCGCCACCCCCTCGACGATCGGAACCCCCGACCAATCGATTATGAGTCGACTGCTCTGACCAACTGAGCTACGGGCCCTTGTTGCAGATGAAATCGAATACAGTAATTCGCGGCTTAAAAACCGATTCCAATTAAATGTGTATCATACAAAATCTGCAAAACGCTGTAAGCTTTATAATATAGGCGTTTTTTTTTGCCTATTCAATTGTCAGGAGACGAAATATACCAATAAATCGCTTTTGAACACCCCATACAGCATCAACGGAAATGCCATCAGTGAATTTTAATGGAATTTTGTTGCACGAATTCCCGTTTTCCCTGCATATGAACATCCCATTATCCCGTTTATTTTTGAAACCTCCTGCTCTCTTCCTTACAACCATACATACATGAATGTTTACCCGTCACGTGCCCTTTTGATACTTGCAATCACCTGTTCCCTGATGGCACTGATCAGCGCGCCAGCTGTGGTTGAAGCCCGGTCATTAACGATTGAGGCCCGGTTACCGGGCGAAGAGCCCATTTTTTACGGGCCAAAAATCACCACTTCCATCCTGTCCCATTCAGTCCCTTCATCCCTGAATAACGCCATGGTTCGAACTGATGAAGATGCACGCTCGGTATTTGAAGAGCTGGATAAAAGAAGAAGTGCCGCTGAATACGAGTCCTCGGCCATGACCATGACCATCCACAGCGCACGCGGCCGCACCCGCACCCGGGAACTGCGCACATGGAGCATTAACCGTGATGATATCACCAGACAACTGGTTTTTTTTGAATCACCTGCCGATGTACGGGGAACCGGCTTACTCACGATTACCGAAAACGGCGAGGAGACACAACGTATCTACCTGCCGGCCGTCGGACGCGTACAGACCATTGGCGCATCCCAGCGAAGCGACCGGTTCATGGGCAGTGACTTCACGTATGAAGACCTGGGACAGCAGGATCCGGATCAATTCGATTTCATCGAACAGCAACGAAACGATGAGCGTATTCTTCTTGAAGCTGTACCGCGACGCGAAAGCCAGTACGAACGCATCCATTTCCACATCGATCCGGAGCGATACCTGCTCATTAAGGCAGAATATTTCAATGCGGACGGCGAGATGTTCAAGCGGCTGGAACTGCATGATTACAGCAACGTGACCGGTGAGCTGTGGCGGCCCGGACACATGGTCATGCATGACCTGGAAGACGGTCGAAAAACCGAACTCCGCTGGACCAACCGCACTTTCGATGAGTCTATCCCCGATGATCTCTTCACCGATCGTCAGCTTCGGCGAGGCATACCCCGATAGCCTGTGATCAGGAAGGCAGACCTGTCATCCCGTCACTTCTTTTTCTTGTGATACATCTCCTCTGGACGCGTGGTCAGGACCGGTATCTTGGCCCACTGGACCACTTTTTCGGCAGTAGATCCCATAAAAATGTGTGAGAGACCACTTCGGCCGTGAGTGGCTATGACGATCATATCCGCATTTTCCTCGGCGTAATCCACAATTTCATAATGGGCCGATATTCCGCGTACCTGCTCAATTTCCAGCTGGATCTTGTACCGTTCATCATCGCGTTCCAGGTGCAGAAAGAGCTCCTCATCATCCACTGAACTCAGTTGGAGACGGGCTTTCGGCCGTGCGGTCAAAAAGGCATGGACCTTTTTAGCTACCTTCTCTTTGTAAGCCCGCAATGCTTCCTCGTCCTGATCTTCATCCGGTTCGGAACCGTGCAGTTCGTTCACGTGCAACAATGTGATTTTGGATTTCAGGCGGCCGGCCATGATCGCAGCCGGCAATATGGCTTTGAATGAAAAATCGGAGAAGTCAGTCGAAACCAGAATATTCCGGGTGCTTTCAGGCATGACCGTTCCCGATACAGACAGCACCGGCACTTTGCTGAACCGGATGACTTTTTCGGTGACATGCCCCCGGATGATATGATCGGCGTGCACTCCCTGCGCGCCCATCAGTATGAGATCATAGCGCTGCTTGTGGGCATGCTCCAGTATCATCTCATAGGCTTTTCGTCCGATCTTTACGACCGCCTCTCCCCTGTGTTCTTTTGATATGAATACACTCAGCTCATGGTCCACTTTGTCTTTGGCCTGTTCAATGATATGTGGATAGACATCCTGATCCAGCGAAAAGGGATATCCCACCCTTTTCATACTTTCCTGCAGATACTTGATAGTGGGCACAATGTTGATCATATCCACCTTCCCTCCAAACACACTGAGCAGGGATTCGGTGTAGGCATAGGCTTTCCTGGAGCCTTCGGAAAAGTCCGTCGGGATGAGGATGCGGTTGAGTTTTTTCATGGTCGTCCTCTATCTCTGTGCAGTACTATGTGAAAGGGTTCTTATCTGTTGACAATATAGCATTTATCCGCACCAATAGTACCCTGGGCAAGCCTAAGGAGCAACGTTGGCACCTGGATCTTTCTTGCGTGACAGGCGGCCCAGGAATCCAACCATCAGGAACCCGAGCACCATGGTGGCCACCCCGCCGTACAGGGATTGGGTCCCTCTCAGAAGCCGTTGATCCTCGGAGGGCGCGGCCCAGTCGGGCCAGTAGGGGGAGCTGCTTATGAGTCGCCGGCGCACGTGGATAACTTCGACTTTCTGCTCCGTTTCGGGGGCATTCGGATTGATGATCCGGTCCATTTCCCAATACTCCGGCCGGCGCTGTTCCGGTTCGTTTGCTTCCGGACGGCGGTCCAACAGCTCCTGTACGCGCGGATGGTCCAATGGCAATATCTGTGCGTCGGTTATTTCTACGTACTCGCGCTCCTGGTAGGGCCAGATCACATAGAGCGACCCCGCCATAAATCCGACCAGCAGGCAGAGTGTAAAGACATGATACCGCTTAATAAGCCAGGAAAGCAGCCGCACAAACAGAACCAGCCCGACCACCAAACCAAGACCGAAAGGGACCAGCACAAACACAGCCTCCAAAGTACGGTCGGTACCCAGCAGCGCGATATTACCCAGGATGTATTCATACTTGCGAAGGATCAGCAGGATGAACGAGCCAGAAATACCCGGCAGCACCATGGCCGTTACGGCCAGACTGCCACTCAAGAAGACGAACAGGGCGGATTCCGGGGTGTCTGCAGGCACGAGGGTTACGATACGCAATCCAATGGCGATACCTGCGACTATGATTAGCGCCTCACGCCATCCCAAACTGCCGATGGCCCTCAGCAGCAGCAGGATGGATCCGGCAATGAGACCAAAAAACAGGCCGTAGACCCATTCGGGATGGGTATGCATAAGCACCGGCAGCGGCACCACGCGGGTGAAGAAGAATACAGCCGATACCAGGCCCAGGAAGACGGATATCAGAAATTTCCAGTGGATGCGCTCGAACATGTCGGCCCATTTCAAGGTGACCAGCTGCCGGACTACCATCACATCCACGCTCTTGATCCCGAAAATCAAACGGGAATAGATGCCGAGGATGAGCGCCATGGTGCCGCCGCTCACGCCCGGGACCACATCGGCCGAGCCCATCGCAAAGCCTTTAAGGTAAAGGAACGGTATTTCGCGGGGACGGGTGAAGTCCTTTTCGGGTAGGGGTTCCGGTTCCGGTTTTTCAGCCATTATGAAAATTTTTTCCTGCTGAATGCAAGCACTTGAAATCTTGTCAGAAAGCACTGCAAATCTTGTCAGAAAGCACTGCGTGGAAAATAGAGAAGACCCCCGATAGAAACAAAAACCGGAAGTTTTTCCCTATTATTAACTTCCAATCTTTTTTAATAGCTTTCGGTCAAGCTTTGATCCTTGTTTGGGTTCCAGCTGTTTATAAAGGTGGCTTAACGGTAATAAAAATCCGAATCACAAAACGAATTCCAAGCACTCACATTATCATGAACATCCTTGTCATCGGAGGAGCCGGTTACATCGGTTCACACATCGTTTACGAACTCAATGATGCCGGCCACCGAGTCACGATACTCGACAATTTTTCAACCGGTCTGCGTGAAAACGTGGACGCCCGCGCCACCCTGGTCGAGGGTGACATGCAGGACCTGAACCTGCTGAATCGCCTTCTAAGCAGCGGCAAGGATAGCGAGAAAAACGTGACCGGGACTGTTAACGAAACTACGACCGGAAAATCAACAATAACTACTACCGAAACAGCAGCCGGCGCCGAGACCGCTGCCAGCACCGGCACCGCATCCGGCATCAGCGCTTCCATCGAACCGTTTGATTCGGTCTTCCATTTCGCCGCCCTGAAAGCCGCCGGAGAATCCATGCAGGAACCGGAGAAGTTCACCCGCGCCAACACCATTGCCACGTTGAACCTGCTGAATGTCATGATGGAGCACGGGATCAAAAACTTCGTCTTTTCCTCTTCCGCCGCTACGTATGGCGAACCGGAATACCTGCCGATTGACGAAAAGCATCCACAGAAACCCATCAATTATTACGGCTACACCAAACTGGCCATTGAGCAGACGCTGCGATGGTACAGTCAGCTCAAAGGCCTGCGCTACGCGGCCCTGCGCTATTTCAATGCCGCCGGTTACGACGTCCAGGGGCGCATCACGGGCAAGGAACAGAATCCCGCCAACCTGCTGCCCATCGTGATGGAAGTGGCTGCCGGCACCCGTGCCAAAATGCAGGTTTTCGGGGACGATTACCCGACCCGCGACGGCACATGCATCCGCGACTACATCCACGTCAACGACCTGGCCACCGCGCATGTGAAAGCCATGGAATACCTGGCATCCGAGGATCGCGACCTGGAACTGAACCTGGCCACCGGCGAGGGCTATACTGTGCTGGAAGTCATCCAGGAAGCAGAACAGGTAAGCGGACGCCCCGTGCCGCACGACATTACCGGCAGGCGTCCGGGCGACCCCGCCGAACTGGTGGCCGCATCCTCACAAGCTCTTGAAACCATCGGTTGGAAAGCACAGCATTCCAGCCTTCAGACCCTCATCGAAAGTACCTGGAATGTTTACCGCGATGAACAGGCCGGCTGAGCAAGGGTATTAGCCGGCGCCGCTCACTGTACAGTTACCGGAACACTGTCCGGTGGTTTCGGCCGGAATGGCAGGGCTGCAAAGGTATAGAGCCCGGGTGGTTCTGCCGATCAGCTGCTTTTTATCGTCTTGTAATCGCTTGCCGGGCGGCCCATCTCCAGGCACCGTGCCATCTTTTTGAACACGGGAACAGAGTGGGCATAAAACGTCTTGTACCCCTGGCAGAGATAGTTGAGCCCCGGCTCCCCGTCCGGCGTATCAATGATGCGGTCTTTGGGGCAGCCCCCGTTGCACACGGACAAAAACGCGCACTCATGGCAATATCCGGGAAGCCGGTCGCGCTTGTCCATGCCGAATGTCTCCTGGCGCTTGCTTTCGTGCATGTCCTTCATGCGCTGCTCAAGAATATTGCCAAGTTTGTACTCGGGATAGACAAAATGGTCGCAGCTGAACAGATCCCCATTGTGCTCGATGGCCATGGCATGTCCGCAAGTCTCGGCATGGATGCAAATCGGAGACGGATTGCCATAGACCAGATTCAGGGCGACATCAAAATCCTGAACAAAAATCCGTCCGACATCACCCTGCCGAAGCCATTCGTTGAACACGCCATTCAGAAACGTGCCGTATTTTTTGGGATGCACGGTTCGGTAACTGACACCTCCCTCCGCCGCTGGTTCCACGATGGGAATAAACTGCATGTAGGTGGATCCGATCCCTTTGAGGAACCGGTAGATCTTGACCGGGCAGGATGAGTTGTCCGACTGGACACAAGTCAGCGTATTGAAACGCACCTGGTGCTTTTTCAGGTATTCCAGACCCTCCATGACCTGCCGGAAAGAGCCGTTGCCTTTTTTGTCAGGCCGGAAGTAATCGTGGATGTCTTCCGGACCGTCGATGCTGATGCCCACAAGCACATCGTGCTCACGGAAGAACTCCGCCCAATCATCATTAAGGCGCGTGCCGTTCGTCTGGAAGGAATTGGTGATATCCATTCCAGGACGCGCGTATTTCTGCTGAAGCGCAAATGCCTTGCGGAAAAAGCCCAGCCCCATGAGCGTCGGCTCCCCTCCCTGCCAGACGAAATTCACTTCCGCTGTCCCGACCGGCTGCGAGTAGATATATTGCCGCACATATGACTCCAGGACATCCCCGGTCATTTTGAACGATTTTGTTCCCGGATACAGATCTTCTTTTTCAAGATAGTAGCAATACTCACAATCCAGGTTGCAAATGGCTCCAGTCGGCTTGGCAATAACATTGTAGGATGAAGTAAAATCACTCATGCAGCT
This sequence comes from Cyclonatronaceae bacterium, assembly GCA_046483675.1. Taxonomy (GTDB): domain Bacteria; phylum Bacteroidota; class Rhodothermia; order Balneolales; family Natronogracilivirgulaceae; genus SKNL01. Next base: position 2,351 of record JAWOCT010000079.1, on the reverse strand, counting down.
GAAAAAAATTTAATGACAGGTTGGCATCTTATCGCAGGTTGGCATCTTATGCCAGGTCTTATCACAAGTCACAATATTATGACATGTTTCAGGAAGTATCCAAAATATAAATAAAAACATACCCTTGAAAAGGAAATATAGCTCTGTTTTACGGTCGCATGTCGTACCGTCGCAATTGTACCTGCCTTGACAAAGACGTGTGGTTCCGGGTTTTGCCTTCAACTTTCTTGCGACAGTGGCCGCTTGCAAGATTCTGATGCGGGATGTATCCCTGTGGTTAATATTTGGGATGCATCCGCACTTCTGCCTATATTTGTTACAGAGTCGTACGGGATCGCGGTTATCTACAGAATGGCAGCTTAAATTTCAAAACGCATACAGCATGCAGGATCCGAACGCACAAAACGAACGCATATTCAACAAACGGCGGAAGGTCCTGGTAGAGGAACTGGCCTCCCGCGGTATTCGCGACGAGCGGGTGCTGAAGGCATTCGAGGCTGTCCCGCGACACCTATTTGTGGATACGGCCCTGAGCCACCGGGCCTATGAAGATGGCGCCCTGCCCATTGAAATGGGGCAGACCATCTCCCAGCCCTTCACCGTGGCCAAGCAGACAGAGCTCATGGAAGTCGAACCCGGCGACAAGGTACTTGAAATCGGGACCGGTTCGGGCTACCAGGCGGCCATTCTCTGTGAAATGGGGGCCAAAGTATTCAGTATCGAAAGGCACCCTCAACTCTACGACCGCTCCCGTGAAATCCTGCAGAAACTCGGGTACCGCGCCACCCTTAAATGCGGTGACGGTTCTCTCGGATGGTCGGCCTATGCACCCTACATGAGCATCGTCGTGACGGCCGGCGCCCCGGTCATCCCAGAGACCCTGAAATCCCAGCTCGACCAGGGCGGACATCTGGTCGTACCTGTCGGTGACGAGGAAAAGCAGATCATGTACCGCATCACCCGCCTGGATGAGGATGATTTCGAAGAGGAAAAATTCTCCATCTTCAAGTTCGTCCCGCTCATCGGCCGGCAGGGCTGGAGCCAGTAATCTCTTTCCGCTACTTTTGACTTGAGCAATCCACCCAAAAAACGCAGATCCCTGATCAAGCGCCGGCTGGTACCACTGATCGGACTGACCCTGTTCCTTCTCGCCTTGTGGATTCTGCAGAACGAGATCCAGCAGTTCAGCTGGAGTACCTTCTGGGGCCATGTGCGGCTCATCCCGAACCATCAGCTGATGCTTGCCCTGGTGGCCACCGTTTCCGGCTACCTGATCCTGACATTCTACGACAAACTGGCACTTATCAACTTCGGTATACGCCTGCCCTGGCGGAAAGTGGCCAAAGCCTCCTTCCTCGGTTTCGCCTTCAGCCACAACATCACCCCTTCCCTGCTGGTCGGGGGTACCATGCGCTACCGCATCTATTCTTCGATGGGCGTCAGCGGATTCAATGTGACAAAGGTGGTTGGCTTTATAGCCGTCACGCTTTGGGTGGGGTTCATGGCACTGGGCGGAGCGGTTTTTGCCGGTACTTCCATTTCACTGCCTGAATCGGTGAACTGGCCGCTTCCGGACCTTCAAATCGTTGGCTGGCTGTTCCTGCTGCTGACCGCGACCTACCTGATCCTGTGCCGGAACATACGTGCCACCATTGCTTTTCGGGGAAAGCTGTTCCAGCTGCCCGCCCTTCATGTGGCCGTCGGGCAAGTAATCGTAACCTCCATGGACCTGACCGCATCCTCCCTGATATTGTATCTGTTGCTGCCTCCCATTCCGGAACTGACCTATCCGATGTTCCTGGCCATCTACCTCATCGGTTTCATGGGCGGAATCATCAGCCAGGTGCCTGGCGGACTCGGGGTCATAGAGACCATCCTTGTACTCATGCTCGGGGCGTTTCTGGAATCTGCTCACATCCTGAGTGCAGTGCTGGTTTTCCGGATGTACTATTTTATCGCACCACTCATGCTGGCTGCCATCATCCTTGCGGTGCATGAAATCCGCCAGCGGCGCAGGTCCAGGCTTGCCGGCCAGGCAACTGATAATCAGAGTCCGGAGCAGACTGTCGATTGACAGTGATAAGCAGTGAAAAAATAAGGGCAGGTCATGACGGGCGGGGAGGTCATGACAGGGCCTGACAGGCAAGGCAGGATCACTGCTGCAACCGATCATACTCCGAGATGCGGCTGTCATCAATCGTGATCAGCAGGTTGTAGGCCTCCAGCCTGCGCTCTGTATCGGCATCCATGAAAATCGCCCGGAATTCCCGGTGCTTGGCGGAAAAGAGCAGGTCAAAAGGGTATCGCGCACTGGTCCGACGCTGCGATTGATGGATCATGTTGAACGCCTC
>JAWOCT010000119.1:0-35232 GCA_046483675.1 Cyclonatronaceae bacterium | reverse complement strand
GATAACCGGGCCCTGTACAGCCACCGGGCCATGGCCGCCATACTGGGCGTAGTACTGAAGCTTCCGCCGGTCAAGCAGGTACTGGCCAGTGAGCAGGTCAAGTCACGCTATCTGGAGGCACTGATCCGCCGCTACAAGAATTGATGCCCGCGGCAATCCCCGGAGAAAAAGAACATTCCTGTACGCTCATCACCCCTACAGCTCCAACAAAAAACGCCTCATGCAAAAAGCAGGAGGCGTTTTTCAATCACCATTTGAATAGATGTGGGTTCTACTGGATTTGAACCAGCGACCTCCACGATGTCAACGTGGCGCTCTAACCAACTGAGCTAAGAACCCGAATGGACGTCCGGACCACCAGTACAGTCTGCATGATAGTATATCAGACGGACATCAGGTATGCTAATCGGACATCAAAATGTATCAGGAAACGAAAGATAGGACTTTGCACTGAATCAGACAAGCATCATCCGCATCATCTACGCTCTCCCTCGTGATTTCTACCCATCCAACAAATATCTTTTCCCGTTGATTCACACACAAGTATTTCGCAACTTGTATGCGATTAGCGTGCAGATGCATGGATACAGGGACCTTTTATTGACAACACTCCATGCTTTGCGCGCGACGGCACTGTTTAACCCCATCACCATTCTGCCAACCGAACAACCCAAGCACCATGAAACATCTGTTACGTACTCTTCTTTTTGTATCCCTACTGTGTCTCATTAAAATGCCGGCACCAGCCGACGCCCAGGATACCACCCACACCGTAGTCGGACCGGGGATCACTTACACGTACATCGACGCCAGATCTCCCAATCTGCGTATCACCTCACTTAAAATTGACATCTCTCGACCGGAGAACAAAATCACCACGGTCCTGGCCAACGACCGGCTGAGCCTTGGTAACGAGCTGGTTGGCAACATGTCCACCCGAAACACCGGAAACGACCACCTGGTCATCGGTGCGATTAACGGTGATTATTTCGGATCCGGGCCCTACGGCAAACTGTCGGATGGTCAGATCATCGAAGGTGAGTATGTCTTCGGTGGATACCGGAACCGCTCCTCTTTCGGCATGACTGCCGACGGCATGCCGATTGTTGACATCCTCAACTTCGACGGAGAACTGCGTCTTGCGGATGAGTCCACATTCCGGATTCTCCGTCTGAACCGGGATCAGGCCAACAATGCGCTGGTGCTCTACAACTATTACACCGGCAACACGACCCGATCCGACGACACTGCTACCGAATGGCGGCTCCGTCCTCTGGAGGATTTAACGACCAACGCCCCGGTCCTTTTTGAAGTGATCGCCGTCGAGCGGCATCAGGGCAACATGACCATCGGGCCGGAAGACTATGTGCTGACCGGGACCGGTGCCATAGCTGACAGTCTGTATGGCGGTCTGACCGAGGGTGACGAGGTCCACATCACCATGAAAGTCGTTCCCGCCCGGCATGACGAACTGGCTGAAAAGCAGATTGCCGAACTCATGGGAGGCGGACCGCGGCTGCTGACCAATGGCGAACATTCTGCAGACGAATTCGTGGGATTTGAAGGTTTCGGTGAAAATCACTCGGGAGAACGTCATCCCCGAAGCGCTGTCGGTTTCAGCGAGGACAGCACCATCGTCATCTTTGCGGTGGTGGACGGACGGCAGCACTACAGCCGGGGCGCCACCATGGAAGAGATGGCTACGATAATGCAAGGGCTGGGCGCATGGAATGCGATAAACCTGGATGGCGGCGGATCCAGCACACTCGTTGTTCGCGACGAGTATAAAAACAACCACGACTGGTCCTTCGGGCTCGGCAGCTACCGGTCTGTAGCCAATGGTCTTTTGGCTGTGGCTGAAGTGTCATACGCTGATATTGGTGATAGTCTGGCCATTTCACCCGGCCATGTGGCTGTGGATACCGCTGAAACAACGACCTTTTCCGCCAGCCTGTTCGATATCTATGGATTTGAACTTCCCGGAGCTGATGAGGAAGTGACATGGGAACTTGTCGATCTTGAAGGGGAAATCAGCGATGATGGACATTTCACGGCTAACGAGTACGGAAGAGGGTATCTCGTTGCACACTTCGGTGCGTTTTCGGATACGGCAACCGTCTATGTCCGAGATCCGGTCGGCGTGGAACCGGTCGAGCCCGGTACACCCGAATCGTTCATACTCAACCAGAACTATCCCAACCCATTCAATCCGGACACACGCATCACCTTCGAGCTGCCAGTAGCGTCCCATGTACGCATCACCGTGTATGACATCCTGGGCCGGCCGGTCTCCGTGCTAACCGATGAGCAGCATCTGCCTGGTGTCCATGCCGTACGCTTCGATGCCGGAAACCTCTCTTCGGGAACCTATATTTACGAGATCGTCGCCGGCGATTTCACGGCCCGACGGTCAATGATGCTGATCAAATGATTTACCCTCCAGCCTTTCTGCCAGGCAGAAAGGCTGGATAATGCCCCGCCCTGCTGACTGACTGATGAACGGCTGCTTGTTTTTAAGCCAGGTGAAAGTAAAAACAGGTAAAAAAGCTCCGCCGTGGCGGTCTTATCAGTCAAACTTCAAGTATCTTGAACGGCCTGTTTTCATCCAGCATGGGAGCAACCCTTTTCTGGATTTCCTCCTTGAGCACATCCACAATGCGCTCTTTGAGGTGGTGACGGTACGTTACGATACTGATCTGCCGTGCCGGGACCGGATCCCGGAAGTACTGCACCGACTCGAGTTCCTTGTCCGAGAATTCACGGATCGAAAGAGTCGGAAGGATCGTGATACCCTCATTGGAGTCCACAAGGCGTTTGAGCGAATCAATGCTTCCCGCTTCATAAACCAGGTTGCTGTATGACCGGTTCTGTTTCTTGAGCTCACACAGTGCCGCAATCTGGCTTCGCAGGCAGTGTCCCTCTTCAAGCAGCCAAAGCCGGTCCAGATCCAGTTCTTCCGGACGTACCTGCTGCCGTTTCTTGTTTTTTAAAGGCGGGAGCTTCTTGCTACGATAAACAACAAACGGTTCGGTGTATAGCGGGATCTCACGTATCGTATCCTGACCAAGCGGTGTGGCCAGGATACCTGCGTCGATCATGTTACTCTTGAGCTGGACCACAATCTCTCCGGTGGTCAATTCATTGATGGTTATTCTCAGCTTGGGATACGTATCCAGAATATCCTGAAGGAAAAGCGGCAATAAAAAGGGAGCAACGGTCGGAATGACTCCCAAACGGAGTTCCCCCTCCACCTGGTCGCTCATCTCGCCGGCCAGGCTGTGCAGATGGTCCACTTCCTCCAGAATTCTGCGGGCCTGGGCAATGATCCGTTTGCCTGTTTCGGTGGGCATTACAGGTGCACGGCTGCGGTCGAATACTTTCACACCCAGCTCTTCCTCGAGCCGGTTCAGCATAGTGCTCAGGGTGGGCTGCGTTACCCGGCAGTGCTCTGCGGCCCGGGCAAAATGGCGAAAACGGTCAATGGCAATAATATAGGTAAGCTGCTGGATATTCATGTCAAACGGGTATTCTCTTTCATGTAATAAATTTTATCAATGGTAATATAAACAAGATTATTGAATTTCATCGATATATGTCATGCATTTTCTCGATTTTTCATATGAGAGTTGTAAATGAATGTTCAACTTAAGTTGTTTGCTTGAAATTCAGCGTTTCCCTTCTGGTACAGGATCAAGTCGGTATAAAATCATCGGAAAAAAATTAGTCATATTGCTGACCAGCACGCTGACGGTCATGTCGGGTGCCACGATCGGACCGGTTCTCCCGCTCATCAACGAGGCCTTCTCCGAGGTGCCCAATGCCGCGTTGCTGACCCGGCTGGTCCTGACCATGCCTGCACTCTTCATCGTTTTGACTTCCTCGGTGGCCGGGTATCTGGTCGACGCCTTCGGCAGGAAAAAACTGCTGTTGGGCGCTGTGTTGCTTTATGGCATATCCGGTTCCGCCGGAGCCTGGCTGGACAGCCTCACGGCCATCCTGGTCAGCAGGGCCCTTCTGGGCATCTCTGTCGCCGGGGTGATGACCGTCTGCATCACCCTGATCGGCGACTATTACAAAGGAGCCGAACGGCAGCGTATAATGGGCCTTCAAAATGCGTTCATGGCATTCGGCGGTGTATTGTTCATTTCCGGGGGCGGCATCCTGGCCGATATCAGCTGGCGGGCACCTTTCCTGATCTACACTTTGGCGCTGCTCCTCATACCGGCCATCTGGTTTTTCATACTTGAACCGACCCGGGAGCGGCACAGTCCGAACACGCAGGATCGGAAGCATTCACGTTCTGCCTCTCCCCTCACCACCGCACTTATCATCAGCATGGCCTTTTTCGGTATGGCCATGTTCTACATGATACCGGTGCATATTCCTTTTCTGCTTGACCGTTTCGGTGGAATGACCAGCACTCGTATTGGTCTGGCCCTCTCCTCCTTTATCCTGATGGGGGCCCTTGTCTCATTGCAGTATCACCATGTCATCCGGCGTCTTACGTATGCCCAAGTCTACATCTTGTGCTTTTTCCTGCTGGGAGCCGGATACATGCTGATATCATTCGCCGGCTCCTATATTCAGGTTTTTGCTGGCCTGATCCTCGGCGGGATCGGTTCCGGACTGCTCATGCCCAACTCCAGCATATGGCTGCTCTCCGAGGCGCCTGAGCACCTGCGCGGTCGGATTTCCGGGATGCTGACTACGGCCGTTTTTCTGGGCCAGTTCCTCTCCCCGATCATGACACAGCCACTGGTGGATGCATTGTCCATATCCACGGGATTTCTGCTGATCGGGTCCGTTGCCGCCTTTCTCTCCCTTTCTGCCGCATTCTTGCTGTTTGTAAAAAAACGAATGCGGAGTGCATCTGTATTGGATTCAGATGATTAGAGCACCAATTCATACCGGTTTTCGTTAGAGTCCAGTCGTCTGAAGCCAACCCTTTCCAGATAGGCGCGATGCGGCTTTTCGGTGGCATGGGCCACAAGCTTGCGTATGCCCTGACTTCCAAGGAAATCCCGTTCCTTGTTGAACAAATACTTGCTGATCTTGAAATCCCTGAAATTTGGTATAACAAAATCCAGTTTGATCGTCAGCACCCCGTTTCGATCAGGCGTACCGATCATCAGACCGCCCGGAACCATGTCTCTCAGGACAAAAATACACATGTCGTCATCATCGGCTTCCAGACTGAAATCAGGTTGAAATTTCCGTATTTCGTCCCTGTAAAAATCAAGGAATGCCCTAAGGTATTCGTCATCGGATAAAACCCGCAACAAATGGAAATACTCACGATCTCCCAGCATTTTCGTGAGATAGTAAATATTTATCAGGACAATGAAGCCATTCATAGCCGCAACCGGCACGGCACCGATCAGGATGCCATACAAACAGAAGGTGGCCGCGCCTATCATGTTGATGATACGCAATCTGACGATGGCGCTCATCATCAGTGACACGGCAATAAGCACCGAGGCTACATAGCCAATGATTTCGTAAATGAGGGCAGTTTCCATAAAAAAAGCCGGTATCGCCAATTTTCAAGATGGCTATAATACCGGCTTTTGATCAAAATGGAAAGCGAACCGCAGAAACAAAATGATGTCACCACTCGTTATGTTGTGACAAACTCAATTATCTCTGCTCTTCAAAAACACGATCACTTGAGTGCTTTCTTGACTTCGTTTCTCAGCTCATCAGCCTTGGCCTTACCTTTGCTAATGACCTGTTCCGTGTCATCAAGAGCTGTTTCGTATTTTTTCCGCATGGTTTTGACAAAATCATCGAATTCCGTCTTGACCAAATCACTGTATTCATCGCTTTTATCTGCGATTTGCTTGCGAGTCTTTTCCCCTTTATCGGGTGCAAAGAGAACACCGAGCACTGCCCCGATAAACGAACCGACGATTACGCTGATCAAAATGTTTCCTTTACTCATATTCCCTCGTATTTAATTGCGGTTTACATTACCTATAAACAGTTATAAGTCCGGCAGGATTCCATACTGCACAATCGGACGGTACATTGCACCATAAAACTTTGACGGAATGATTTCAAAACAAAAAAACGTTTCATCTAAAGCAGCCTGGATATGGCTTTCAGTCTTGTCCACGGCTCTGTTTTTCAGCTCAGTGAATCCCATCGATCACCCGGCAATACAATATAGTGTTTTAACCCTGAATGTCCAGAACCATCAACCCGATAATATGACCGATTCCAACTTGCCCGAATGGTTCGACCCATCCCTGTTTCCCGATCCGAAGGATACCCTGCATCTGACGGAGGAAGAGTGGGAGGATCGGCTTTCTAATTCCGAATTCAATGTCCAGCGTTCGGAAGGAACTGAAAGGCCCTTCGACAACGAATACTACGCAACAACAGACGAAGGGGTCTATATTTGCCGCGGATGCTCCAATCCCCTTTTCTCCTCGCACACCAAGTTTTCGTCTTCATCCGGCTGGCCCAGCTTTTATGCCCCCATTTCTCCGGATCATATCGGTACCAAGAGGGACAGTAAACTGTTCATGGAGCGGACCGAGGTACACTGCGCGCGATGCGGCGGACATCTCGGTCATGTATTCGATGACGGGCCGCAACCAACCGGATTGCGTTACTGCATGAATTCATCCTCCCTGCGCCTGATCGACGAGGAAGCCCATCGGAAAATCTCCGAGGGACGGGAAGATGAACTGGATTTCAGGTTGAACCGGTAGGATGTGTCTGTCGTTGCCAACCTCGAAATTGCCGACCTCAAATCCGTTCCCTTTCTTTATTCATACAACAGGTACGGGCGACGTTTCGCCCTGAACATTTCCACATCTTCCGACCAGCTCGCTATAATTTCTTCAGCTGGCACGCCGTCGCGGATCATCTCCTGTACCATGGTATTGCCTGCCCGTACCGGCATACCCCGCGGATGAAAAAACGCATCCTTGTGTTCATCGGGCAGCAGGTTATAGAATGCCTGGAGCATATGGATGCCCATGGCCACCGGCTCGACGACATCGGGATCCATCACCTGAATCTTCACACCGCGGACCGTCTCATCTTCCAGTTTCGGGTTGCGGGACATGCCCGTTATGCTTTCTGGCTGGAACGTTACCGGATGAAACCTGACACCGGGCAGCCGGCGATCGTTCAATTGTGCCGCAGCAGCCTCTTCATCGACATGCGGACTGCCTGCCTGCAGGAACGGCTCATAGGTGCCACGTCCCTCACTGGCCGGGGTGCCTTCAAAGAAACAGGTACCGGGATATACGATGGCCGTTTTAGCATCCGGGATATTGGGGCTGGGCGGGACCCAGTCCAGTCCGGTATCGAACCAGGTCATGTCGCGCGTCCATCCTTCCATGGGCACCACATGCAGATCGAGATCCACTATGTCGTCGTGCCATCCCTGGTCATGGATCATCAATGCCAGTTCTCCGACTGTCATCCCGTGCGTGACAGGGGTGGGGTAGAGTCCGATGCCGGAGACAAACCGTTCCTCGCGGATGTGTCCTTCGATGCGTTGTCCTCCAATGGGGTTGGGCCGGTCGAGGATGACATAGGGAATGCCTGCCTCGACAGCCGAACGCATGGAGCGCCCCATGGTGGCTGGATAGGTGTAAAAACGGGTACCCACGTCCTGAATATCGAATAGCAGTACGTCCACTTCAGAAAGCATCTCAAGTGTGGGACGGCGATTTTGGCCGTACAAACTGTAAGCAGGAATACCTGTCTGCTCGTCAATGGCGTCTTCTACCTTTTCACCTGCATCGGCAGTGCCGCGTATGCCGTGTTCGGGACCAAAGAGGGCGGTTACGGTAACATCCGGATGGGCATGCAGCAGATCAACGATATGGTCATCGCGCACTACGGCGCTGTGGTTGGTGATGATACCGACGCGTTTCCCATCCACCAGATGAAAATAATCCGTCAGCAAGCGTGCAGCGCCGACCTGTACGACAGGCTCACCGGCAACTTTGCGTACTGATCCGTCATCCGCAGGCTCATCGGGTGTACAGGACACTATGAGCAGCAGAGCCGTATATATGAATAATATTGAACATCGTAATGCAGGAATTTGAATATGGCATTTTGAAACGGAGATGGTATTGTCCATGTTAAAAAAGAGTATAATCGCCACGGTTTACAATAGATTTCAGGCTTCAATCTCTTTTCCTTTCAGGCTCTTACCCTGATCTTCGTTATTGAAACCTTTATCCGATTATAATAAAACAATATGAACACCATTCAAACAACTCTTCCTGCTGCAGTGCTGGAAAGATTACGGCTGTTTGTGGATTTATTGCGTTCGGCCCGTTTAATGCGTTCAATGCTCAAGTGGTGCACAAGAGCATAGATATATTCATCCCGCGTTCTAATGCGGGATGTACAACCCGGAACCGATATAAGGGAGGAGTTGATATGAGAAGGACGATTGGCGGTATCCTGAGTGTAGCCGGTATCATCGGTATCATCTACTACGGATACCAGTATTTTCAAGAAACCGAGCATTTTGATGCATTGGGGGCAGAAGTGACACTCAGCACCGGTGACTACATACCGATCGTGATCTCTGCAGTAGTACTGCTTGCGGGATTGTTAATCGGTTGGAAGAAATAGAATTGGTCTGGAGCTTGCCGCGTCCGGATGGATAAGACCAATCTGCCAGCTTGCTGCGCCTTTATGATACCGCGCGCTTGATGGCCGTTTCAATGGGGATCGTTCCGGAGGCCACATCCCACTGATAACCAGCCGACTCGGGTGTATCAAGGACTTCGGCAACGACAGCAGCCACATCAGACCGCGGGATTTCACCTGATTCAAGATCTGTCCCCAGCTCGATCCGGCCTTTCGGCAGGTCGTCTGTGAGGCGTCCGGGCCGCAGGATGGTCCAGTCCAGGCCGCTTCCCCGCAACGCCTTGTCAGCTTCCGACTTGGCCTTCTGATACTCCTGGAAGACTTCATTGCCGCGCGGTTCTTCAACTTTCATGGCACTGATCATGACATAGCGCCTGACATCATTCTTTTTTGCCGCACCCATAAGCTTGATCGCACCGTCCCGGTCCACTGTCCATTTTCGTTCAGCTCCGCTGCCCGGGCCTGCTCCGGCCGCAAATACCACTGCATCCACATGGCCGACTGCTTCCGATATATCGTCATGGGCTTCCACATCGCATATGACCGGTCGGGCTCCGGCGCTTTGGACTTCGTCTGCGTGATCCGGATTACGGATCAATCCAACGACATCATGACCGTTGCTTTTCAAAATCGGGTGCAGGAGCATGGCAATCTGACCATGAGCTCCCAAAACAGCAATCTTCATAGGTACAATATTTCGATTTCGGGTTTCTCACGATATATTCTACCTATATAATCATTTTCACGGCGGTTATCATTCCAACCGTTTCATTCCCTTTTGATTGAACGGGCATCCCGGCCTGGCACGCTTTGCGCGACAGGTAAAATCCGGGATCGCACGGCGGGTTTCCGATATCATTCAGGGAAGCTCCGTGCTGCCCATCAGCCAACGATCACACTCCCTGGCAACACCTCTTCCTTCATTGATGGCCCACACGACCAGGCTCTGGCCCCGCCGCATATCGCCGGCAGCGAACACGCCCTCTACATTGGTGGTGTAAATTTCATGTTCCGCTTTGGCGTTCGATCGTCCATCCCGATCCACGCCCAGCTGATCCAGCACCGGATTTTCCGGCCCCAGAAATCCCATGGCCAGCAGGACCAGATCGGCCTTCCACACTTTTTCGGAGCCGGGCACTTCCCTGGGCACTTTGCGCCCGTCGTCTCCGGCCTCCCATGTAATCTGCACCGTATGAAGTTCCTTGACGTTGCCGTTGTCGTCACCGGTGAACTTTTTGGTCATGATTTCATAGCGACGCGGGTCATCCCCGAATTTATCGCGTGCTTCCTGTTGTCCGTAGTCCAGTTTGTAAATGTGCGGCCATTGCGGCCAAGGGTTGCCATCTGACCGGTTTTCGGGTGGTTTGGCCAGGATTTCAAATTGGGTCAGGCTTTTGCAGCCATGTCTGAGAGAGGTCGCCACGCAGTCCGTCCCGGTATCCCCGCCACCAATGACGATCACATGCTTCCCACGTGCAGAAACATAGCTACCTTTTTTCCGGTCGCCCAGTTTGTGGGCTACCTTGCCGTTTTGACCGTTCCGGTAGCCTGAATCCAGCAGGCTTTTGGTGTCGGCGTGCAGATACTCCATGGCGAAATGGATTCCTTTTAGTTCACGTCCTTCCACCGGCAGGTCGCGCGGCGTAGTGGCACCGCCAGCAAGGATAAGTGCATCGTACTGCTGCCTGAGTTCATCGGCCGGTATGTCCTTGCCGATCTCGGTGCTGGTTACAAATTTGATACCCTCGGCCGCCAGCAAATCCACCCGGCGCTGGACTACGTTTTTGTCCAGTTTCATGTTCGGGATCCCGTAGGTCAGCAGGCCGCCGATGCGGTCGGCCCGTTCGTAAACCGTGATCGTATGACCGGACCTGTTGAGCTGGGCGGCAGCGGCCAGTCCGGCCGGACCCGAACCCACAACAGCCACCTTCTTCCCGGTTCGATTTTCAGGAGGTTCGGGCACAACCCATCCCTCGGCAAACCCCCGGTCGATAATGGCCTGCTCAATGCTCTTGATGGAAACAGGCGGTTCGATGATACCCAGGACACAAGAGCCTTCGCACGGAGCTGGACATACACGTCCGGTAAACTCAGGGAAATTGTTGGTCTTGTGAAGCCGGTGCAGTGCCTCTTTCCACTTGCCACGATAGACCAGGTCATTCCATTCTGGTATCAGGTTGTACACCGGGCATCCCATGGCTCCACCTGATGCCATCTGGCCGGTCTGACAAAACGGTATGCCGCAATCCATGCACCGCGCACCCTGTTGACGCAGTTCTTGCTCCGTCATGGGCTCGGTGAACTCATCCCAGCTCTTCATCCGGCCGGCCGTCGGCCGGTAAGGTGTACTTTTTCGCTTGATTTCCAGAAATCCGGTTGGTTTGCCCATACTAAATTGATTTGCGATTGCTACTACTGTTGGATTTGAATGGTGGTATTATCGGGTGTTGAGCATGTTCAGCGGAATACCTGAGCAATTCATTGCTGCAGGTCCAGATGGTATAGGGACCGGTCAGTTACCCGCTGCACGGGCCTTGTCGCCCTTATTGATCTGGAATGCCTCCATAATGGCTTCATCACCTTCCAGACCCTGTATGGTCGCTTCCCGGATCGCTTCATTCATGCGTTTGAAGTCGATGGGATGCACCTTCACAAAATGAGGCACCATTTCATCCCACTTTGCCAGGATCTTCCATGCCCGGTTGCTATCAGTATAATCGGCATGCCGCCGGACCATCCGCATCACTTCCGCGATCTCGTCCTCATCCTCCAGCCGTTCCATATGGACCATGTCCTGGTTGCAGTGTGCCCCAAAGGTGCTGTCCAGATCCAGCACATACGCAATGCCACCCGACATACCGGCAGCGAAGTTGCGACCGGTCGGCCCCAGCACCACCACGCGGCCGCCCGTCATGTACTCACAGGCATGATCACCGACAGCTTCCACTACCGCACGCACCCCGCTGTTGCGTACACAGAAACGCTCGCCGGCCATGCCCCGGATATACGCTTCGCCATCGGTGGCTCCGTAAAAGGAAACATTGCCCACGATGATGTTCTCCTCCGGCTTGAAACGCGCATTGGAGTGCGGATAGAGGATCAGTTTCCCTCCGGAAAGGCCCTTTCCGAAATAGTCGTTGGCATCCCCTTCCAGCTCCAGGGTCATGCCTTTGGGCACAAACGCTCCAAAACTCTGTCCGGCCGACCCCTTGAACTTCAGGCGGATGGTATCTTCCGGAAGCCCCTGCCGGCCATGGGCCCTTGTAATCTCGCTGCCCACGATGGTTCCAACCACCCGGTTGATATTGTGAATGGGCAGCTTCGCCCGCACCGGCTTCTTGTCGCGGATGGCCGGCTCGCAGATATCCAGCAGCGTCTGGATGTCCATGGCATTGTCGAGGCCGTGGTTCTGTTTCATGAAGTTGCGCACACCGATATTGCCATTTACCTCCGGTTTGTGCAAAATCGCCGACAGATCGAGGGTTTGGGCCTTCCAGTGATCGGTTTGCCGCTGACGCAGCTTGTCCACCCTGCCGATCATCTCGTCAATGGTCCGAAAACCGAGACGGGCCATGTGTTCGCGTACATCCTGGGCCACGAATTTCATGAAATTGACGACATACTGGGGGTCGCCCGTGTATTTGTAACGCAGTTCGGGGTTCTGCGTGGCAACACCGACCGGACAGGTATCCAGATGGCAGACGCGCATCATTACGCATCCGAGTGTAATCAGTGCACTGGTTCCGAAACCGTATTCTTCAGCGCCAAGCAGGGCAGCAACCACAATATCCCGGCCCGTTTTGACCTGCCCGTCCGTCTCCAGCACGACCCGGCTACGCAGGTTGTTCAGCACCAGGGTCTGATGCGTCTCGGCCAGGCCCAGTTCCCATGGCAACCCGGCATGCTTGATGCTGGTCTGCGGCGAAGCTCCGGTCCCGCCGTCGTGACCGCTGATCAGGATCACATCGGCCTTTCCCTTGGCCACACCGGCGGCAATGGTGCCGACCCCGGCCAGCGACACCAGCTTTACATTGATCCTTGCCCTGGTGTTGGCATTTTTCAAATCGTGGATGAGCTGGGCCAGATCCTCGATCGAGTAGATATCGTGATGAGGCGGCGGTGAGATCAGTCCCACGCCCGGTGTGGAGTAGCGCACTTTCGCGATCCACGGGTAGACCTTTCGACCGGGCAGTTCGCCCCCTTCGCCCGGCTTGGCCCCCTGGGCCATCTTGATCTGGATCTCCTCGGCATTGTTGAGATATTCGCTGGTCACGCCAAAGCGTCCCGATGCCACCTGCTTGATCGCACTGCAGCGGGAATCACCGTTGGTATCCGGGGTGAAGCGGTCCACATCCTCCCCGCCCTCACCGGTGTTGCTCTTGCCGCCGATCCGGTTCATGGCAATGGCCAGCGCCTCATGGGTCTCCCGGCTGATGGAACCGTAGGACATGGCCCCGGTCTTGAACCGTTTGCATATCGATTCGACCGGCTCGACCTCCTCGAGGGGAACGGAGGCGGCGGAATCATCGAATTCCAGCAGATGCCGCAGGGTCGCCAGCGGATCCTGATGGTCATCCAGAAGACGCGTATAATCCTTGTAGAGCTTGTAGTCGTTGATTTTGCTGGCGAACTGCAGGGTGTGGACCGTTTCGGGATTGTACATGTGGTACTCGCTGTTCCGGCGCCACTTGTACTGTCCGCCTTCGTCGAGCACCCGGCCGTTCACCCGCACTTTCGGATAGGCCTTCTGATGACGCATCCCAGCTTCCCTGGCGATGATATCCAGCCCGATCCCGCCCACACGCGACTGCGTCCAGGTGAAATAGGTATCGATGACGTCATTGCTGATGCCCAGTGCTTCGAAAATCTGTGCGCCACGGTACGATTTGACGGTGGATATGCCCATCTTGGACATCACTTTCACGATGCCTTTGACCACTGCCTTGTTGTAGCCTTTTACGGCCCGTTCGTATTCCATGCCTTCCAGCAGCCCTTCGCGAATCATGTCGAACAGGCTGGTGTAGGCCATGTACGGGTTCACAGCGTCCACGCCATAACCCAGCAATGTGCAAAAATGGTGCACCTCACGGGGTTCGCCGGATTCGAGCACCAGTCCGACTTCGGTCCGCTTGCCGGTGCGGATAAGATGATGGTGCAGACCCGATACAGCCAGCAGCGCCGGTATGGGCGCATGGTCCCTGTCAAAACCGCGGTCCGAGAGGATCAGGATATTTGCCCCGTCTTCGACCGCCTTGTCGGCGGCGGCAAACAATCCATCGAGGCTTTTCTTGAGACCATCACCCCCGCTGCCAGCAGGAAACAGCATCGGCAGCGTCGCATTTTTGAATCCCGGAACGACCAGTTCACGCAGCTGGGAAAGCTCTTCCGTGGTAAGCACCGGTCCATCAAGGCAGATTTGCCTGCAACTGTCCGGACCGGGCTTGAGGATATTACCCTGGGAGCCAAGCAGGGTTTCGGTGGATGTAATCAGCTCCTCACGGATCGGATCGATGGGTGGATTGGTGACCTGGGCAAAAAGCTGTTTGAAGTAGTTGTAGAGCAGTTGGGGCTGATTAGACAGCACCGCAATGGGTGCGTCATTGCCCATGGCGCCGACCGGCTGCAGCATATTCTCCGCCATCGGCCCCACATTTACCCGGAGGTCTTCGTACGTGTATCCAAACACTTTCTGGCGGTGGATGACTTCATCATGCGAAAGCCCGGGTTCCGGATAGGCCAGTTTTTCAGTCACATCATTGAAATGGATGAGGTTTTCATCCAGCCACTCGCGGTAGGGATAACCGGATGCAATCTCGTCCTTGATCTCCTCGTCACTGATGATGCGGCCCTGGTCGGTATCGATCAGAAGCATGCGTCCCGGCTGCAGGCGTTCCTTGCAGATCACATCCTCCGGATTGATATCCAGGACGCCGACCTCCGAGGCCAGGATCACCTTGTCGTCGCGGGTTACATAGTAGCGGGAAGGGCGAAGCCCGTTACGGTCCAGTGTGGCCCCGACCACCACCCCGTCGGTGAAAGCAATGGAGGCGGGTCCGTCCCATGGCTCCATCATGCAACTGTGAAACTCGTAAAAGGCGCGCTGCAGCTCGTTCATGCCCTCGTGCTTCTCCCACGGTTCGGGGATCATCATCATCATGGCATGCGGCAGCGACCGGCCTGTAAGCGACAGGAACTCCAGAGCATTATCGAATTTCGCCGAGTCGCTCCCTTCTTCCTGAATGATTGGCAGCACTTTCTGCATGTCATCGCCAAACAGCTCCGATACAAACTGCTTCTCGCGGGCGTGCATCCAGTTCTGGTTGCCCTGCAGCGTATTGATCTCGCCGTTGTGGATGATGTAGCGGTAGGGATGGGCCAGCTTCCAGCTGGGAAAGGTGTTGGTGCTGAACCGGGAATGGACCAGCGCGATGGCCGATTTCATGCTGGGGTCCTTCAGGTCAGGATAGTACAGTTCGACCTGGTTTGGTGTCAGCATCCCTTTATAGACGACCGTACGGGAAGAGAGGCTGTTGATGTAATAAAATTCCTTGTCCGGTTCCGACAGATCGGACTGCTGGATGGCCAGGGTGCATCGCCGCCGGATGACAAAAAGCTTGCGTTCGAAGTCAAGCACCGACTCCATGGCAGGGTCCCGTTCAATAAAAATCTGCCGGACCAGGGGTTCCCGGGATTTGACCGCTTCGCCTAGGCTTGAGTTGTCAGTAGCCACCTTGCGCCAACCGAGGACTTCGAGTCCTTCCTCGCGGACGACATCCTCAATGATCTTTTCACAGAATTTACGCTGTTTCCGTTCAGGAGGCAGAAATATCATCCCCACCCCGTAGTTGCCATAGTCCGGCAGATCGAAACCAAGTCCCTCACATGATTGTTTGAAAAACGCATGCGGTATCTGCATCAGGATGCCGGCTCCGTCGCCGCTGTTCGGTTCGGCACCGGTGGCGCCCCTGTGATCCAGATGACGGAGTACGCGCAGCGACTGCCTGACCGTGTCATGGGTCGACTTGCCTTTGATATCCACGACAAATCCGATACCGCAGGCATCATGTTCCAGCGCCGGATCGTACAGGCCCTGCTTCGCCGGAGTTTTTACAGGTGACAACTTTCCTTCTTTTCTCATGCCTTCCAGTTTATTACCTAATGGTTTGGATGGTTGGGGAGCACCCTGTGCAACAGTCATCGCCAGGTTTCAAAACCGGGTGGAACCCGGAGCCGGATAACTGTGCAGTATCCCGGTCTTTTATTCGCTTCACAACGAAAGATCGGCGAATAAACATCGGGAGACCGTCGAATCACGGACTTGCGGTGGGTATCCCGATACAACTTTCCATCCTGACATCAACCGGTCATTCTTACATAAACCAATTAATCTGACACCAACCGGTCATTTTGACACCAACCGTACGTCGAAGCCTTATCTCAGTCCTTTTCGAATAACGGCAGGTATACGACATCCAGGTGAATTCATTTGACTTGCTAATATGTACAAAATTCACATGTCATTCAAATAAAAAACTGCATCTTTTCGCTTGGAAGCCCTTTTTTTGTACCCGAACCCACAAAAAAACATTAATTTTTTAAATAGAAACCAAACACTTTCCGTTATATGAACAGAGGAATTCGCTTTTAATTAAAGTGGAGCCAATTCCCCTGTTCCACCGATCCCGAATTTCGCCGGATTTCACCGGGTCTTGGGGATTCCGCCGGACCGGATGCACGGCCAGGTCATTTCATGCAAACATCGTAAATGCAGGTGATAGGTGCTCCAGGAATTTCTGGTGTACCTCTGATGAACGTGTTTTAACACACATAAACATTTATAGGGAATGCCATGAAACGAAATATTTTCCAATTTCAGGATCCTGCACGGCTCCATTCCGGTTCCCTGGACAGCAGGACGAAACTCCACAATCTGTCGTGGCTTATCTTGCTCTACCTTGTACCTGGCTGTTTTCTTGGTGGTTTTTTCATGAGCTGTGATGTCACGGATGCCGACAAAAACGACACCGATACCGTTAAAATGCGCGAACTTAGCCCCCAGGAACAGGTGCTGGTGGACGGATCCAACGATTTTACCTTTTCCCTGCTGGGAAAACTGGCAGATACGGCCTCCGATGAGAGCTTTTTCGCCTCCCCGCTGAGCATCTCCATGGCGTTCGGCATGACGCTGAACGGCACTGATGGCGAAACCTACGAGCAGATGCGCGACTTTTTCAGCCATGAGGGACTTTCCAATGAGGAGATCAACATCGCATTCCGTGACCTGATCGACCTGCTCACCCGTCTGGACCCGCAGGTGCGCATGGAAATAGCCAACTCCATCTGGTACCACCGGAGTTTCGAGGTGCTTGAGGAATTTTTGCAGACCAATGCCGAATACTTCGATGCCGAAATCGCCGACCTGGATTTCAATGACCCGGCCGCCGTGGACATCATCAACAACTGGATCAGCGACAAGACCAACGGGCTGATCGAAGAAATGATCCAGCAGATCGACCCGGAGGTGATCTTATACCTGATCAACGCCATCTACTTCAAGGCGGACTGGACCGTACAGTTCGATCCGGAAGATACCCGCGAGGAGCAATTCACCACCGGGACCGGCGAACAGATCGAGGTCCCGATGATGCGCGTCCGGGACGAGTTCGGCTATTTTGAAAACGACGACTGGCAGGTGGTCGACTTGCCGTATGGCAACGGTGATTTTTCCTTCACCGCCTTGCTGCCGGCTGACCGTGACGATCCCGGCGCTTTTGCCGGCTCGCTCATCCGGCAGGAATTCGAAGCAATCACCTCTCAAATTGAGCGGGATACGGTCAGTGTCTACATGCCGCGCTTCGAGATCGATTACAAGTACGAAGATATCATGAGCGACCTGACCTCCATGGGACTGACCATTCCGTTTAGCGAATCTGCCGATTTCGCCCGCATCAACCCGGTAGAAGACCTCTTCATCTCCGATGTCCTGCACCGTGCGGTGATCAAGGTGGATGAGGAAGGCAGTGAAGCGGCGGCAGTAACCGTAATTGAAATCGGCCGCGAAAGCGTCGGCCCGGTGGAGCTTTCCATCCGCCTGGACCGCCCGTTCCAGTTCTTCATCCGCGAAAACAGCAGCAACACCATCCTGTTCATGGGCAAATATTCGGGCTGATCAAAACGTCTCACACGGGCTAGTCCGGTTACCGCCGGCCCGGCGCAGCATGACTCTATGTCCCTGCAACAAGTGGGAACATATGTCCGGGGGATCCGATTGCAGAAGGGGATCCGATTGCAGAAGGGGATCCGATTGCAGAAAGTGAAGCACAGCCGTGAAATGGACCGGCCAGACTCAGTCCACATCCTCACTCTTCAGCAGAACCTCCCCGAAAGCGCTGTCTTTCGTTGCGAGCACCAGCACAGTCGTGGGCAACCCTTCCAGGTTCTTGTGGAGATTGTAATAATATTCCGCAAAATGTTCGCCTGGTTCGGCCATACCCAGAAAGATCAGGTCGGCGTCAGCGGAACTTTCGGCGAGAATATCCTGAAAAGCGCGACCTTCCGCCAGAAGCACACGGATCTCCGCTCTGATACGTATGCGCCGCACGATTTGTTCCAGATTCTGCCGTGCCCTCTCAGCACCCTTTCGGTCTTTGACGACCATCTTGATACGCAGTATGGCACGCCTCCACAGCTGGCTGCTCTTGAGCAAATGGGCCAGGATCATCAGCAGGCCTCCGTTGCCCTGCAGTCCACCCCACCAGACGTCGATGATCTTGCGGTTGCCGAACAGTTTTTCCTTGTTATCGTGTACGATCACCACATTGCGGTTCAGGTCATGAAACGTAGCGATGATATGGCTGTAATGATCGATCGATTCTTCGTTCTCGGTATCCCCCATGACGATCGTATTCGGCACCAGTTCACCAAGTCCGTACGATTCCGCCAGCCTCGCCATGCCTTTGTAGGGGTCGGAAGCGGATGTCACCCTGACCAGGCACTGGATCCCCTTTTTGGCCAGACTCTCCCTGATCTGCTTTTCCAAGGCTTTCTTGCGGCCCAATCCCATCTCCTTGTTTTTCAGGATGGATGAGAGTGTAAGTATGCCCCGGTTCAGGGTTATGGAGGAAGCGAACTCCACCAGATGGAATCGGCGGGAAGGCGCTCCGGTGAACACCAGCGGATGGGGCCGCCAGGTTTTGGCATCTTCTTCCACGTTTATGCGCATCAGTCCGGCCCGGATCAGCGCCATCCAGATGCCACGGCGCACATCCCCCCAGGCGGTCCGCAGTTCCCTGCTGCGCAGCCAAACGAACACGATTACGACAAAAACCAGGGCAATAACGGTCGCCAAGGCATTGATTAGGAACATGACGGCCATACAGCCGACCGCCCCCAGCATCGAAAAACTCCAGTGGACATTGAACCTCGGACGGAAGGACGGGCTTTTGAGAAGGCGCTCGATGCCGGCGGTCATATTAAGGACGCCGTAGGTGGTCAGGAAAAACATGGTCAATATCGGAGCGATCAAATTCAGGCTTCCGAAATACACGGCCGTCAGTGCCACCAACATGGTCAGCAAGGTTCCGATGCGGGGGATATCGTCTTCTCCTTCCCCCTTTCCAAGCCAACGCATCCACCTTGGGAGCACACCGTCACGTGCCAGCGCCTGAAGCACCCGTGGCGCCCCGAGTATGCTGCCCACGGCGCTGGACAGGGTGGCACCCCAGACGCCGATCAGGATGGCATCGCCCCACCAGGCCATTTCCCTCATTATAAGCGGGTCATCGATCAGCGCCGCGGCATCGGCACGACCCGACAGCAAGACCGGCAGGGTCATGTAGATCATATACCCCACACCGATCGCCAGGAAGGTACCCAATGGAATGGATTTCGCTGGATTCTTCAGGTCCCCTGACATGTTAACCCCGGCCATAATGCCTGTGACGGCCGGAAAGAATACGGCAAATACGACCCAAAAGCCTTCCGATTGCCGTTCCGCGGCCTGTATCGTTGCGGGATCCGAGGGTTCCACCGGTCCGCCAAGAACAAACGACAGCAGGGAAATCGCGATACCGAACATGATGAAATACTGCGCACGGATGGCCACCCTGGCCGAGATGAGTGCGAGTCCGGCCACGGCAACGGTTGTAACCAGTCCGACAGCCCGGAAGCTGAGCTGGGGGAAGACGTTGACCAGACTCTCTGCAAATCCGACCGTGTAGAGGGCGACCGACAGCGCCTGAGCGATGTAAAGCGGAATACCGATGGCACCGCCCGATTCGATACCAAGTGAACGACTGATCATATAATAGGCCCCGCCGATGCGCACCCTCTGATCGGTGGCGATGGCAGCAATGGACATGGCCGTAAGGAACGTAATACTGGTGGAAAGCGTGACGATCACCAGGGTGCCTGTGAGTCCGACATTGCCGACGACCCACCCGAACCGCAGGTACATGATCACACCCAGGATGGTAAGGATGGACGGGGTGAATACACCGCCAAACGTCCCCAGTCCACCCTCGGCCGAAGGCAGGACCTGTTCGCTGTTACTCTTGTTTTTGTTGGATAGATTATTCACCTGACAACCATGATTTCGTGCGTATCCGGCAATAATAAGAAAGCATTCCTTTCATTCCCAGCTCGACCGGTCAACTAACTTTTTTTAAAATGAAATGGCCATGACCGTAGCCCGGTCACACAAGAGCATGATTAAAAGCGTCATGGACATTCTATGTGGCCTTGTGAATCCAAAAATTTTAAACACATGAAATGTACATGACCGGGTCGGTGCCCGGACACACAGGCATATGATTAAATCCGGTCATCTCATTACATCTGACAATATAAATCGAAACATTTAAACAGATGAAATGAATAAAAAAATGCCCCAATCTTATATATTGCACAAGTATAGTATTGAGAGCTGGGAATTGAGTATATCATTAACCGGAGAGTTATGAAGAAAAAACACACCTTCAAGCCGGAGAGCCTGATGATGTCCCACGGCTACAAACCGGCCCTGTCGGAGGGCGCCATCAAGTCGCCGATTTTTCTGACATCGACCTTTGTTTTCAAAACCGCCGAGGAGGGCAAGGCCTTTTTCGAAGTGGCATACGGACTGCGTGAAAAATATCCGGAGGAAGAACCGGGGCTTATTTACAGCCGCATCAACAACCCGGATCTTGAAATCCTGGAAAACCGGCTTTCGCTCTGGGATAAAGCCGATGATTGCGCCGTGTTCGAAAGTGGCATGGCGGCTATTGTTACCGTTTTGCTTGAATTTCTGAAACCAGGTGATCTGCTTCTGCACAGTGTACCCCTGTATGGCGGGACCGACCACTTCATCCACCATTTTCTCCCAAAAATCGGAGTACACAGCCTCGGATTCAAACCGCATCAGAGAAGAAAGGAAATCGAGGCAGACCTGGAACAAAGCGGTCTTGCCGACCGGTTGACCATGATCTATATCGAAACGCCGGCCAATCCCACCAACGCACTGATCGACATCGAGTGCTGCAAGAACATAGCCGACCGTTACAGCACCGAAGACAGGCAGGTCCGCCTGGCCGTGGACAATACCTTCATGGGACCGATATGGCAAAAGCCCCTGAAGCATGGCGCCGATTTTTCCATCTATTCGGCTACAAAATATATTGGCGGACACAGTGACCTGATCGCCGGGGCCTGCTGTGGCAGCAAGGAGGTCATAACCCGTGTGAAGTTCCTGCGCACGCTTCTGGGCAACATGGCCTCGCCGCATACCGGATGGCTGCTGATGAGAAGTCTCGAAACACTCAAGGTCCGAATGGAAAGGCAGGCAAAAAATGCGCGGCGGGTGGCCGAATTCCTGAATGAACATCCCAAAGTCGAAAAAGTGTACTACCTCGGCCTGATCAAGCCGGGGACCCGGGCACACGAGATCTACGAGCGGCAGTACACCTCTCCCGGAGCCATGGTCTCATTCGACATCCGTGGCGGTGAAGCGGAGGCTTTCCGGTTTATCAATGCCCTGAAGATGATCAAGCTGGCCGTAAGCCTCGGGGGCACCGAATCGCTTGTGGAGCATCCAGCCACCATGACCCATGCGGGAGTCAACAAGGTACACCTCGAGGAGGTGTCGGTCACCGAAAAGCTGGTCCGCATTTCAGTCGGGGTGGAGCATTATAAAGATTTGATCTGGGACATCGGGCAGGCACTCGAAGAGACTTGACCCAATTCAATCTCATGCATGTGATGCCAGAACGGGATTTCCCCGGATAGCCGTCGCCGCCGTACACAGGTGTAAAGGACTGTGTGCACAGTTCTACCCTTGTGCTTCCAGCAGATGCTGCAGCCTGGCGGCAAAAAGCGCCGGACGTTCCATGGTCAGGACAACCGGAGTCTTGCGGCCGTCAAGCACCAGCCGGACTGTAGCATCTTCGAGCGACAGGATCACATCCAGGATGCGGCTCAGGTGATAACTGCGGGAACCGTCGGCTACAATCAGGATCCGTTTATCGGTGAGGCAGAGCGTTCCATCCATATCAATTTCATAGCCAACATACTTGTGGCGCACCCGATCGATGGTGCGGTACTGCTGCACCTTTTCCTTTAGCAGGCGTCCGGGTACGGCCGCATAGCATGGCTCCCGCTTTGAGAGCCGCACCGGTGCCTTGATCTCATCGGGAAACGATTCGGATTCCTCGCGAATCTCGGACAGTATGGCCAGTGTGTCCAGCTCTTCCCCGATCTGATCCTGGTCCAGATCCAGCCGGCCGGCCAGATCATGGAGATGCCGTTCATCATCCAGCGTGAGTATATGGTCTCCGGCGAGGGCTTCAAATCTTCGCTGGAACAGAGCAACATGCAATTTTTCAAGCTCGTCTCGCCCGAGAACGGTCTGCCGTTCAAAACAGTCAATCAGCTTTTCGGGGATTTGGTCCGGCCTTTCGGCAATGGCTTCTTCCAGATGATACCCACCATGAAAATCCAGCCATTTCCGCCAGGTCCCCCTCAACACGGCCATCCGTATAAGCAGTGCCTCGAGTTTCCCCTCGTTTGGCTCATCACGGGCCAGCTCCTCGCGAAGCGCCATCAGGATATCCACAGCTTGACTGTTTTTGCGGCTGAGGAAAAGGTGCCCGCCCACACCAGCTGCAACGAGCAAAAACCCGATACCCACCGCCACTCCACCAAGCAGCCCCAGGCTTCCGGTTATCAGCAGCGCCGCCCCCGGGATCAGACCTCCGTACAACAATCCCTCTGTTCTGGGCAGATCAGGTGCGGGAAACGGTTCGGGTTTTTTTATTCGGATGGGAGATGGCCAGGTCACGCCGGTATCCACAAACACTTCGACCATACCTGTACCGGTTTGCACACCCCGGACCTCGTTTAGGTCTGTAGAATCGTGACTGACGGCTGAGGGTCCTACTGTGTTTGCTTTTGCCGTATTGTTTCTGGAACGCGATCTCATTTTTCCTTTTCGGGCGTATTTGCGGTAATAAACCCCGCCACGGCCTCCGTGGACATAAGCTCCCCTGGGACTCAAACCTGCCCTCGCCCCGGTCATGCCGCCCGAAACCCCGACCCCGCTTTTGGACAGGTTCAACCGAACCGGTCCGAAGTTAAAGCCTTTTCTCAGATAAAATGCCATAACAGACATCCCTTGAATTTTAAATGGAAATATCCGGATAAAATCAATAAAAGGATCGGCATCCATTTACCCGAAATCAACAAGGAAAAAGAGCCGGCTGAAGCAGGATTATACCGGATTCAATCCCGCGATGCCTCTACGGGATTCACCCGGATGGCCTTGATGGCCGGATAGACGGAGGCAAGCAAGGCGGCCAGTATCACGATGACGGTAATACCGGCATATTCCCCGGGCGTCACGAACGGGTAGGTCACCGGATCGAAACCGAACTCGGCCAGTCCTTCGGAGAACATGCT
This sequence comes from Cyclonatronaceae bacterium, assembly GCA_046483675.1. Lineage (GTDB taxonomy): Bacteria > Bacteroidota > Rhodothermia > Balneolales > Natronogracilivirgulaceae > SKNL01. The sequence continues at coordinate 11,676 of JAWOCT010000119.1, read as the reverse complement.
CATGTCCACCCCTCGAGAGGACAGGTACCCCAGGGTGATCCACGAAAGCAGAAATCCGGCCAGGGCCCCGCCCAGTGTCAGCATCAGCGCTTCGAGCATGATCATCATAAAGACCCGGGAGCGGTTCATTCCAATGGAAAGCAGCATGCCGATTTCACGCATCCGTTCGAAAATGGCCATCAGCATGGTGTTCAGGATGCCGAACGAGAGCGCCATCATGATGATGACCATCAGGATATAGGTCATGATACCGCCCCAGTCGGACATATACCGGATCTCTGGTGAAAGCTCAAACCAGGTCTGTGTGTGGTTTCCGGGAAATCTCGTATTGAGATCGGCCGCCACGGTATCAGCATCCTCTATGTGGTGCACTGTTATGGCCAGTTCGTGGTAGACATCGTGACCGGCCACCAGTTCGGAAAGGTCTTCAGAACGCACCAGCACATTACGCTCGTCATAATCCGATGAGGCGCTCTGAAAGAGGCCGGTAATGCTGAAGGCCCCCGCCGTAATCCGGTTGTCGAGATCCTGGAACTGAAGCACCAGTCGATGTCCGATATCGAGTCCGAGTTTTTCGGATAATTTGCGTCCGATCAGCACGGGGTTGCGCACATCGGCATCCAGCCACTCCCCTTCGACCACGCGCTCATGTAATGTGGTCGTAGCCCGTTCCATCTCCGGATCCACACCCCGGATACGCACGCCGCCGGTTGTCACCGGTGACCGCGCAAGTCCTTCGGCCAGCGTACGCGGGGCAAAGGAGGCCACCCGCTCATCCTCCCTGAGGTAAGCCATGACGGAATCTGCTCTGGAAAGTGTCATCCAGGGCTCCCGCTCCATCTGGTACTCGGGATGATGCACCTGTACGTGGGAGAGTTCGGTCCCGATCAGGTATTCGATCCGCTGTTCGACCAGCCCGTTGGCCCAGCCGGCCGTCAGGATACCGGCCCAGGTTCCCGCTACGATCGCTGCGATCAAAATGCCGCTTCGTGCGGGGTGACGCCAGATATTGCGCCATGATATGGAAAACAGCACATTCATTTCAGGTCCTCGCAGCTTCCAGGATGTTCAGCCGGATTAATTTGAGGGTCGGGTAAAGGGAGACAGCCAGGGCGATCGCAAAAACGACGAGCATCTGGCTGTAGAACACCTGAGGTGCCATGGATACCGGCATGATCGGCTCCACGCCGAACTCAAGCATCGCCTCGGCTGCATCACCGGTCAATTTGACGGGATTGTGGCGGAACCAAATCAACAGTGGGTAACTGAGCATGAAACCGGCAATCACTCCGAGGACACTGATGAAGAATGTTTCGATGAATACCACACCGGCAAGCTGCAAGCGTTGCATGCCCACCGAAAGGAGCACCCCGAACTCACGCATGCGTTCGAGGGTCATGGTCAGGATGGTCCCGAACAACCCAAAGGCGATTACAACGTACAAAATGCCGGTTATGAACAGCAGCGAGCTTCGGTCAAACTCAATGGCCTGCAACAGTTCGGGCATCATTTCAGGCCAGGTGCGCACCACCAGCTTGTATTCATCGCTTCGTTCATTGTATTCCGCCACTTCTTCGCGAAGGGCTCCAGCCACACCTTCAACATGACGTGCTTCGCGGGGCGTGACCAGCAGCGAGGTCAGATGGCCTTCGGCCGACAGCAGCCACTGAGCGACCGGCAACGGCAGGTAAACAATCTGGTTGTCCAGATCCGTAAGCGGATGATGCACTATGCCCGTCACGGGATACTTGCCGGCCGCAGACATGCCGAAGCGCCCCTGACCCAGCAGTACCAGCGTATCACCCACGTTGACGTTCATACGTCGTGCAAATCCCTGGCCGATGATCAGGCTTTCATCATCCATAGTGAAAAAACGGCCTTCTGTCAGGTTGTTTTTCAACTCGTTAAGCTGTTGCTCCTTTTCAGGATCAATACCCAGGACCAGTCCGCCCCGGGTAATATCGTCCCCAGACACCAGCATGTAGGCTTCCACACGCGGCACGAGATGATCAATGCGTTCATCGGCACCGGCGATATGCTCGGCAAACGCCTGATCATACGGAATGGCATTATCCAGCGAAGGTTCCTCTTCAAACCGCTGATCCTGGATCTGAATGAACCCGGTGTGGAAGCGGGCCATATTGTCGATCATCTGTTCGTAGGAACCTTCCGCCACAGACCGCATGGAAATGGCAAAAAAGACAGCAAAAGTGACCGATGATACCGTAATCAAGGTGCGCCGCCGGTTGCGCCAGATATTCCGCCATGCCAGTTTCAGGTACATAAGAACCTCCCAATATGTGCCCGTATTACGACTCGGCCACCGAAAATGCATCGAAAGATAAACTGTGTCCAGATAAGATAAGTCATATGCATTATTATGTATTCATCTCCGGATGGCACTCCTTTACGTTCGGTGGCATTCCTTGTTTCACGAAAATGTGCTGCTAACGGCATCTGCCCTGCCGGCTCACGACAAGATAATCATAAAAACCCTTCCCCCCGCAATACGATACGCTGCAACTTTTACCGGTTCCTGTCGTACATTTGTCGCATGCAGGGAACCCTGTTGTACATTATTTTTTCACTTATCAAAAGGAACGAACCATGAAATGTACATGACCGGGCCAGTGTCCGGACACACAGGCGTATGATTAAATACGGTCATGGCATTACATCTGACATTATAAATCGAAACATTTAAACAGATGAACCGAAGGTCACGAAGTGCTATGGCCATGACGGCAACCCGACACACATGAGCATGATTATCATCGTCATGGACATTCTATGTGACCTCTTGAATCAAAAATATAAACACATGAAATGTACATGACCGGGCCGGTGCCCGGGCACACAGGCGTATGATTAAATACGGTCATGGCATTACATGTGACATTGTGAAACAAAAAAATTAAACACATGAAATGTACATGACTGGGCCGGTGCCCGGACACACAGGCGCATGATTAAATACGGTCATGGCATTACATCTGACATTATAAATCGAAACATTTAAACAGATGAAACATCATTTCAGTAAAATCAGGACCACGCTGCCCGTGGTCCTTCTATTATGTTCAGCATTGCAGGCTTTTGTGCCTCAGCCTGCCGCCGCGCAGGAGACACAGACCCTCCTCAGCGGAGACGTATCCCACGGCGGTTTCGGCGGACCCGTAGTCCGGTTCGGCCGGGTCGACGGTGACATGGCCGTCTGGGTTGGTGGTCGTGGTGGATGGATCATCAATTTCTCCAACCGGCACAGTCTGTCCATCGGCGGGGGCGGGTACGGTCTGGCTACCGAACACCGGATGCCTCAACCTGTTCAGACAGATGTCGAAGAGCTGGCGGCCATTGGATATGGCGGATTCGAGCTGGAGTACACCAACCGGACTTACCGGCTGATTCACATGACGGCATCCACCCTGATCGGTGCCGGCGGTCTTGCCATCCGGGAAAACGAACAACTTTACACCGACGATGATCCCAGTGCCTTTTTTGTGCTGGAGCCGGGGGTGCATGCCGAGCTGAATGTCACCGGCTTCTTCCGGCTGGCCGGAGGGGTTTCCTACCGGTTGACCAGCGGCATTGATAAGGGCGGATTCAGCGATGGTGACTTTTCCGGCATCAACGCCCTGGTTACCCTGAAATTCGGATCTTTCTAATATCTGGACGCATAAAGCATCAACACCCATTTCAACTATGTTGAGAATAAATCCCAAACACTGCTTGATCATACTGTTTCTTACCAGTGTACTGGCTGCCCAGCCCGCAACTGCGCAGGAAAACCATCAGACGCGGTACCGGTCCGGCGACCGTCCCGCAACCCAGACTCTCTTATCCGCCAATGTGCGCCATGGCGGGTTTGGTTCCCCGATTTACGGGGTAACCAGCATCAACGGCACTGTGGTCATGCTGCGGGGAACCCGTGGGGCGTGGATTATCAACCTTTCACCACGTCATGCCATCCACCTCGGACTGGCCTGGTACCGCACCCGCCCCGAAGCGGATGCGGTATCATGGCCTCACGAGGATATCAACCGGCCCGAGATCCGCACTGAATACGGCGGTTTCGAAGTCGAGTACGTGAACCGGTCGTACAGCATGGTGCATGTGGGGACCCAGATGCTTGTCGGGTCGGGCTCCGTACGGTACGAAGAGCGGAACATCGACCTGGACAAGACGCGGGACAACTATTTCGTGATGCAGCCCGGCGTCAACCTTTTCCTGAACGTGACCAGCTGGTTCCGCATCAGTGGAGGCCTTTACTACCGCCATGTTACCAACGCCCGTCTTGACGGGACCGGAAACGCCGATCTGTCGGGACTTTCGGGCATTCTGGGATTCCGTTTCGGCCGGTTCTGATGCCTGCTCAGCGGGATTTTTTGGCATCCACCAGCTCCTGATACACCTGGAACAGCTGCCTGAAATGATCGTCCATGGTCCCGATGGAATCTTTTGCAGCACGGGCACACGCTGCGACCATGGCATCGCGGTCACGATCCAGGATGCGGAGCAGGGCTTCCGAGAAACCGGCTGCATTGCCCGGTTTGTACGTTTCGGAATAGGCTTTGCCGGCAAGATCCCCGGCACCACCTACATCCGGGACCACCACCGGCAGCCCGCTGCAGATGGCCTCGGCAACTACCAGACCGTAGGTTTCGGCAGCCGATCCGTGGACAAAATAGTCGGCACTGGACAGATATTCGGCCAGTTCTTCGCGGTCGGAGGTGAACCCCATCAGCTTGAGGTGTTCAATGCCCCGGGCCTGGCGTTTGACCATCCAGCGAAAAGGGCCGTCTCCGAATATGAGCAGGCCCATCTTTCGTTTTTGTGAAGCCAGGCGGAATCCCTCGAAAATCGTTCCAAGCCGTTTTTCAGGATGGTGCCGGCTGATGCCGATGAGCAGGACGGCGTCTTCGGGAAGCCCCAGTTGTTCCAGCAGTTTTTTTCGTGTCGCCAGATCCCTGCGCTCCGGGGAAGAAAAGGTCTTGTCGATTCCGAAAGGTACAGCAATCGGGTTGTTTATACCGAAAGCTGACAGTCGTTTGGCCAGCCAGTCGCCGCTGACTATAGTGGCATCGAACCGTCGACTCAGCCTTTTAAGATACTGCCAGTAAAACAGGAATATTTTGTCTACCTTGGAAAAGGTCATTACCCGGCCCAGCAGGGTATGCGGATAGACAGCCACGGGATCCTGGTGAAATATGAATGTCCTGACCGCCTCCCCTTTCCAGCGGGCGGCGAACCATCCCCCCGTCCAGGGGGACGATCCCTCCACTACATCCGGTTTTTCCCTGTCCAATATGTCATGGACTTTCTTTTCCCTCCAAAGGACATGGTATCTCCGGTCGACCGGCAGAGGGGGACCCGGCACCCAGATCACCCGGCCTCCAAACCGTTCCTCTTCCCCGGCTTGGAGTGCCGGAGCGATAACCACGATTTCATGACCATACCTGGCACCAGCCTGCAGCTTCTGGTTGATGTAGGTCTTTACTCCACCCCCCTCGTCTGCATAAAATTCGGCAACATCAATAATTTTCATAACCATTTCCTGTACGATTACCGAATTTATCGCAGTTTTCGCTCTATTTCAAATCGGAAATATCTTTATTCAACAGTCAATAAGTCTCTCAGGTTGAGGGATGTAATGTTCATGCAGGATAGGTGGATGAAATGTAATTGCGCAGATTCTGGATTTCCGATTTTTGCTCGTCAATAATCGCCTTCACTATATCACCGATGGAAATGATGCCAATAAGTTGCCTTTTTTCATCAATAACGGGCAGGTGCCGGATTTTTTTGTCGGACATGATGGCCATGCAATCCTGCATCGTGAAGTCTTCGGTCACACATTTGACGTCCCTGGACATAATCTCACGCACCGGGGTTTCTTTCGATTTCCTTCCTTTCAGGATTATCTTGTTGCGGTAGTCCCTTTCGGAAATGATACCGCACATGGATCCCCGGCACATGACAATAAGGGCACCGACATCTTTTTCCGACATGAGTAGAATGGCATCGTAAACCATCATGCTCTCGTCCACCGTGAATACTTCACTGCCTTTCTTGTACAAAATCTGCTTCACTTTCATAAGTTATTCCTCATACTGGTTCTCGAATGCCCTCCGTTTTAACAAAAAAACCTGTTTTTATAACACTTACAAATAAACAAAACACAGGGATTGATGCAAATGCCGTTTCATTGTCCGGTCCTGTCATCTCCATTCATCGGGGATCCGGCTCGGCAAAACGGTCCATCCATTTACGCACTTCATGATACCATTTTATGGAATTATTCGGTTTAAGTATCCAGTGGTTTTCGTCCGGGTAGTAGATCAGGCGTGACTCGATCCCGCGTTCCTGCAGGGTGCGGAAAAGCTCAAAGGTTTGGCCGACCGGCACCCGGTAGTCGAGCTGACCATGCACAAGCAAGGCCGGTGTATGAAAGTTTCCGGCATAATAGTGCGGCGAGATCTGTTCATAGATTGTTTTGCCGTCAAAATGGCTGCCGTCGTCTTCCCAGAAGTTGCCAAACCGCAGACTGTGAACGGCAAAATCGGCAGCCATCTGTGAGTACATGTTGTAGACCGGGGCGTGGATGAGCAGTGTCTTAAATGGATGCTCCCGGCCCAGCAGGATGCTGGAAAGATACCCGCCGTAGCTTCCTCCGCCGGCCACCATCCGGTCCGCATCGATCCAGGGCTGCCGGGCGAACCACTCGGCAGCTTTCCGTGTGTCTTCATAGGGTTTGGTAATCCAATCGGGATTGATCGCGTCGGTGAACTCCTGGCCAAATCCAGACGACCCGTGGAAGTTGTGCCAGGCCGTTACGTAACCCCACGAGGCGAAGGTCTGGGCGTTCCAGCGGAAATGGAACGCATCGGTAATAGCGCTGTGCGGACCCCCATGGATCAGCAGGAAGAGCGGATACTGCTTGTTTTCATCGAATCCGGGTGGATAATGGACCCACATCTGGATCTCCTCCCCGTCATACCCCTCGTAAGTGACCGATTCGTAGGTTCCCGTTTCCACAGTATCCAGCACATCGTCGTTGCGGGTGTCCAGGCGGGTTGTCGTGCCTTCGGCCGGATCGATCAGGACCAGCCGCGGCGGGTACAGAAAGCTCTGGTTGAGTCCGGCCAGCACCCCGGTATCCGAAATGCTCAACGACATGAAATCCGTATCATCCGTCACGGGTCGGGGCTCCCCTGTCTCGGCGCTGATGGCGTACACCCGCCTGGTTCCGGCATCATCAATGGCACCATAGAGCGTATAACTGTCAGGTGCCCATACCAGTCCGTCGGCCGACCGGTCCCATTCCTCCGTGAGTTCGCTCCGAACCCCAGTAGCGATATTATAAATCACCAGGCGACGGATATCGGCATAGAAACCTTTGATTCGCTGCTGGTTGTAAGCAATGGAAGAGCCATCAGGACTGAAGAGCGGGTTGCTGTCGGCTGCTTCGTTGTCCGGTGTGATATTTACAGCTTCTTCCGATCCGGGTGAAACAAGGTAAAGGTCCATCCTGGGATCGGTGTCATCGCGATTCGTATCACTGGAAAACACCACAAGGGAACCGTCCGGTGACACATCATAACTGCCTGGGCCCTGACTGGATCGCGGCAGCTCCCGTCCGGCAGGCAAGGTAACCGGTTCGATCCTGTCCATACTCACCAGATCGCCATTCTGATTGGCATCGGCACCGCCCCCTTCTGTGGCATGCCGGTGCCTGCGGCCTGGGAGAAGGATATCGTCGCTGACAGGGATCCGGTACACGTGCGCCTGACGTTCCTCATCCAACCAGTTATCCCAGTGACTGTAGGGCAGTTCGTTCCAAATCCGGGCTGAAACACGGGAATCCGAACGATGATCCTGTTCCTCCTTCATTTCCTCCCAGTCCTTCTGCGGCCAGACCCTACTGATGAAATAGAGGTGCCCGCCAACCCATTTCGGTGCGCTGACGCCCGTGGGCACTCGTACCAGCCGCTGCGCTTCGCCGGGGCCGGTCATCGGGAGGATGTAGAGCTGTCCAGACTCATCGTCTTCGCGGCGTGTCACGAAAGCCAGATGCGAGCCGTCCGGACTGAACACCGGCTGTCCGTCAGCCGATCCGTGGCTTGTCAAGGGCCGTTCCACCCTTCCGTCGGATGAAAAAAGCCATAGATCCGTGTTGCTTTTATCGTCATCAATGGTATAGCGGGTGACCGGGGCCACCACCCACCGTCCATCCGGGGAGATTACCGGGGAACCAATGCGCTCCATTTCCCACAACCGCTCGATGCTCAACCGACGGGCATCGGTCGATGCGTCATCAACAGCTGACTGGTCGGTTGCCGAGCAGACGGCAACGGGCACGACAAGCGGTAAAAGGAATAACAGGGCAAAGATTGAATATTTCATGAAAAACGTCCGGGTTTGGATTGAAATTGGATTGAAAAAGGTTGGATTCAGGATAATTTCGGATAACCGGCAGCCCATCGCAAGCATTTGTGGAAAATATCCACTGGCTGGCAGTACATCATGGGACAGCCCCCGGTAATAACGCTTATGCCGGACTCACGGGCAAGGGAGGCGGCCTCTTCACTGAAGCTTCCCTGTCCGATCGACCGGTGGAACCACACCCTGTCAACCCCGGCCTCGCGGCATTGATGGATAAGCCCGGGCGCCTGGTCGGGATGCGTGGCGATAAAAAGGCCATCCACCCTGGCAGGGAGGGAAGCAAGATCAGCATAGGCCGGGTCATCTTCGACCTTCGTCGCATGCGGATTCAAGGCGTAGACTTCATAACCGGAAGCCCGGAGCTTTTTGTAGATGGCATTGGCAGGGACATCTCCCTTTCGGGATACCCCGGCGACCGCTATCCTTTTTTGGGCCAGAAAATCACGTATCAGTTCATCCATATCCATGTGCTTGTCCTGAGCTATCAGCCTTGGTTGACTTGTTATTTGCGTGTTTGATTTGTCATTTTCGTGTTTGACTTGTCATTTTCGTCGCTGGCGGTCATCTGAGATGAGTCTGTGAAAAAGAAAGTATCGTTTTTTTCTGTGATTTCCACGGTCGGCCGACATCAAATCAGGCTCATAGCAATCCGGAACAGATCCTGCCTGGTGCGTGTTAACTCACTGTAAACAAAGGACAAACCAGACTCCCGGGAATCCACTCAAAGCATTCATCACCCCCGCACGGATTTTTATCCTTCTCACCGCTATCACTGTTACCGGCATGGCAATTGTCCCGCTCACCACTTCCGGAAGTATGGCATACGGGATGGACCGTCCCGACAGCTGGACAACCAACAACCGGTAAACCGATCTGCGCGTCACAATAATTGCTGGTGAGCTGAAGCATCCGTGGTCCATAGCCTTTCTGCCGGATGGACGGATGCTGGTCACCGGAATATACAGGGGCTGGTCGTCCACCCTGAAACCGGTGATATCTGGTTCGCCGGGTGGTGACGAGCTCACCATGATCGAGGCCGGTAAAAATCACGGCTGGCCGGATGTTACCCTGGGGCTGGACTACCGCACCCAGGAGGATTTTCCGCATTCTGAAGCCCGACTGAAGGAAGGTATGGTCGACCCCGTCTATGAACTGCTGCCCACCCTGGCTCCTTCCGGACTGGCAGATAACACCCGGAAGCTAATATTCCGTTGGTGCTTCCAGTGTGAGGACGTTGAACAGTTTCCCGTCCACGACTTCAGTCCTTGGATTGTCCGGATCCGGGGTGAATTCACCGTCCACGTAAAGACGGTATCGGTGGTCACCAGGCTCGGCCCGAAATCCCCGGCTCCATCGTCCATCGAGCTGATATAGCGGTGTTCGGCCTGGCAGGGAAAAACCGGCTTCCAGGGTTACGTTCTGCGCGTCTGGAAAAGTTCTTCGGATCACGATATCCCCTTCCAGCAAACGCTCTCCGGCGGGACCATCAAACCCGATTTCACGGGCAAGTTCTGTTTCAAGATCATAGCCGTTGAGCTGACGTTTCAGGATGATCCCTTTCCGGTCAATGAAAAAAGTTGACGGATGTCCTTCGATCTCCCACGTATCCAAAATAGGGTTCTGTTCCTTTTGCTCATTCAGGATCTGAGGCCAGCCGATGTTCCGGTCCTGCAGGAAATTCTCCAATGTCTCGGGCGAATCATAAGCAACGCCGATCATGCGAAAATCACCCGTTGCCTCAAACAGTCGCCAGGCTTCCGTTAAATAAGGCAGTTCATCCACACATGAAGTGCACCAGGTGCCCCAAAAAAAGAGGTAGACCAGAAAACCGCGCATGCTGCAGAGTGAGATGTGCTCTGGCTGTCCGTCCGGCTTAAAAGCGGGCGCCTCGAGCGGCGGCACATGATAACCAGGCCGGAATCCGGTTTTGTGCACCAGTTCCGGTTCATGAATCAGGCGGATTTCCGACCCGTCTGCCGCAACCCCGTCGAAGCGGTAGGGGTTGTTTCCGAGACAGACATTCTCGCCGACCTGGATGAGCTGGTCTTCCTGCAATTGCAATCCATCCCTTGGTGGACCTGAAAACAGCAAGGCTGACTCCGGTGTGTAGGCACCCGTTGTAAACCGGTTCTGAAGGTAGAAATGAATCTGCCGGTCAGGTAATGAAAGCTGTCCCTGGCGATGGGAATATGAGCCTATGACCAGCACGGGACGGTCGTCCTCCATAGACCCGAAGGGCACAGGACCACTTACACGGTACCAGTCCGTGACATTGATGATTTCCCCTCCATCAAAAAGCTGAAACCGGATCGGGCGGACCACCATGGTTTCCCGGTCCCTGCGCGGATTACCGGTTGACGGATCGGGAAGGGGCAACGGTTCGGCACCGGTCAGGTCAATAACAGCACGGCCATCCGCTCTCCGGATCGTGCCTCCGGAATGGATGATAACCTTGCGCTGGCCATCATCGCCAATACCGGTTCCTACTGTTACATACGTATCCACGAAGGAATCCGTCAGGCGTGTTGTGTCGACACCCCGGTTTTTTAAGGCCTCCCGGACCATTTCACAATCGATCAGTCCGGCGACACACGATTGCCAGGCGTGCTGGACAAAATCCATCTTTTCCACCTGGTAGAAAAAATTGGTCAGATTTTCCGGCGCACCCTGTACCAACGGTTCGGCGGGATGCCAGCGGGATCGCTCGTCGCGCTCCCGCAGAAAAGCCGACGTCGGTTGGAAAGGGCCAAATCCCTTGACCTGCTCCATGGGAATGATCAGTGTGTCAGCAGGCGCTCCCGTACGTGATGCCGCCGGGCTGGAATCGGCTGCAACAAGAATGAAAACAACACACAGGATGAGTGCCTTTGAGACAGGTAATCGATAAGTGTGGCACGGAATCATATAACAAGATCCCGGTTTCTTGTAAATTCTTGATGAAGTATGGACTTACACGCGAGAACAGTTTGTGGCCGAAACATGGTTCATGAACCCGGACGGGCAACATAAGGTGACCTCGGATTTTCCCGTTTCCCCTGTTTATTTCACAGTGACTACGTTGAATTTTTCTCCGTCTTCCGATTCCACGAGGCGGGGATTGCGGGGATCGGGGATGAACATGCCGTTGACATAGAGACGATACCGGTAGTCACCGGGTTCGGCGTGAAAGCCGCGAACCCGGTGACTACCGGTATCGTCTCTATGTCAACGGCATGTTCATCCCCGATCCCCGCA
>JAWOCT010000075.1:0-27033 GCA_046483675.1 Cyclonatronaceae bacterium | reverse complement strand
CCTCCGCGGTACAGCTCGATGCGGATTATGCGCTCGTCGCATTCGGAAAGCAGGGCCCTCAGTTCGGCCCCCACCAGGACATGGTCATCATTCTCCGGAAAGGTTGATTCCCCGATGAATGTTTCCCCGCAGAACCTGGATACGTTTTCGAAAAAAGCAATCTGGTTCATTGTAAGGGCGGTTCGGTGCAGATCGACGGGAGGATAGACGTGTTCCGGCTCGGGCTGTTCATCGCTGCAGGCTCCCAGGCCCAAGAACATGATTGCGGACAGGAAGGGGATGAGGGACTTTTCCATATGGATGAGGTTAATATTTCGGGCTTTTAGGTCGGATGTACAGGTGATCCAAACCTAATTTTGCAAAATTGCTTGCTAAACCCAAATGAAATGGAAGTTTGACAAGTGTGTAAAATGCAAATGCGTAAGGTGTAACTGAGTAAGATGCATCTGTCATAAGGGGCGCACGATTTTGAAAGGGGGCTCAGGGAATGAGCCGGCGTGCCCGGACAAACCGGTTGTACTCGAACCAGTCAAAATTTGATGCTTCGGGGTCCAGGCTGTTGATCCGTACAAGGTTGGATGCGTGGATGAATTCCAGGTTGCCGAGATAGATACCGACATGTACGATACGTTCGGGTGAATCGGCGGTTGCTGCCCTTCCGAAAAACAGCATGTCGCCCTTTTGAAGGTGTTCAAAGTCCTGACCCGGGTCGATATGTTCCCCCATGCGAATCTGCTGGCTTGCGTCCCGGCTGAGGTCCATGCCGTTCAGCCAGAATACCGTTTTAGTCAGTCCCGAGCAGTCAAGTCCGACGGCGGAAGTGCCGCCCCACAGGTAGGGGACCCCGATGAATATTTTGGCCGTTTCGGTGATATTTTCCCCGGTCAGTTCTCGGCTCTCTTTCCACAGTCCGTAGTTTTCCACAAGGTCATTAGAGATAAAACCGCTCCTGCCGTCAGGCAAGCTGACCGCGATCCAGTCATCGCTGGTTCCGGTCTGTTCAAGCCGGTTGCCGATAACCACGTTTCCGACAGGCAGGGATTGTGCATCCGGTGCTTCGTGAATGGTTCCCTGATGCGTCGTTACGATGACCTTGTCTGAGGCTTCCCAATCTTCAAATGTGTGGCGGTCCATGCGTTCGAAGTGGCCTGAACTCATCCAGCCGAGGTATTGGTCGGGTGACTGGACATAGAACCAGCCGCGCTGGCGCTTCAGCACCCGCAGCGGGGTTCCCAACAGCACCTGTGTTACAAGTTCAGAGCTGAATTGCGGTTCGCTTCGCATCTGTGCCACACTCACCCGTACGACTCCGTGCGTGCGCGGGTCGAGTTCAGGATGGGGGAGCACCTGAATGCGATCGTCAAGATTGTTGAACCCGGCCTCCCGTATGGCTTCAATAACCTTGTCACGGGCTGCTGGATTGTCCACCTCCCCCCGGATCAGGATCTGACCGCTCTGCCGCTCCCAGTTTATGTCAAAAACGGCGACGCGCCGGTCAGGGGCGACCTTTTCCCTGACGGACTCAACAGCCTGAAGGATCTGTTTATCCTCCCGCTGCTGCCGGTCGGGTTCTTCCAGTTGGTTTCTGTCCGGCGCCACACCAGTGACAAGGAGAAGGATCAGCACGAAAAGGAAAGGGGCAGCATTAAGCGTACGGGGAAAAATCAGCATAGCGTTAATCTGGATATGATTCATAAAAAAGGATTGGTGCGATGAGAGCAGTGTCGGGTACGGGATTACAGCCCGTCAAACCAGGGCTTGCATCACGTTCAATATCTTGCTTCACGATCAATATACTGAACGGCAATCAAATATGAGGAATAATCGGGAACCTGAATGGAGATATCCACTAAATTGTGTAGTTTTTTCGTCACGGATTCACCCGTGATTCGATGATCAGATCAAAAACCCCAATGCCGTTCGATAAAACGGGCGGCCAGGAACAAATGCCATGACTGATACAACCGGAGCGGCTTCAGGGCCGGGAGTTCGGCATGCGTCGGAAGCCGATATGGCCTCTATGGCACGCATTTACAACCACTATATTCTGAACACAACGGCAACATTCGAGGTGGATAAAGTCACGCCGAAACAGATGACCATTCGAGTGCAGGATGTGCGCGATGCGGGACTTCCCTGGCTGGTAGTCGGTTCGGTGGCAGGGTACGCCTACGCCACCAGATGGAGGCCCCGCCAGGCCTACCGTTACGCTGTCGAAGTTTCAGCCTATATCGATCCGGCCTTGACGGGAAAAGGACTTGGAAGCATACTGTACACGGAACTGTTCCGTCTTTTGCGCGAGCGCGGCGTCCATGCTGCCATGGGAGGCATTACGCTTCCGAATGATGCCAGTGTGGCTTTTCACGAGAAATTCGGAATGAAGAAAGTGGCCCATTTCAGTGAAGTGGGATACAAGTTCGACCGGTGGATTGACGTGGGGTACTGGCAGCGGATTATTATCCCCGGGCGGTCCGTTGCCATGCGGTAATTGTGGTCTCATGCGGTAATTATGGTCTAAAACGGTAATTATGGCTAAGTTGCATGAATATCAAAATGATAGTGGACCATGATTGTATTTATTTCTATGTTGTTCATGTATTTGCGGGCAAGAGCGATAAAATGATGTTGCCCGGTAAGAAGCAGTATTAAACGTTACCGAAAGAGGTGAATCAATGATCAGTACATCTGTTTTTTGGAGAACCGTTATCTCCGGCTTCATTGCTACATTTGTCATGGCGATGGTAGCTTTTATCCAGGGTGGACTTGGTCTGCCGGTTGTAGATATCGGCCACATTATTGTTGGGAGCTTCAACGAAGTCCATGTAGATCAGCCCTATGACATACTGTGGGGTAATACGGCCTACTTTATGGGGGGTATTCTGCTGGCCCTTGTCTGGGTGGTGTTCCTCTCGGATCGGATACCGGGCAACTGGTTCGTTGGCGGAGTGATCTACGGGGTGATTATTTCGGTGGTATCCGGGTTGATCTTGTCACCTCTTGTTTCGCTGGCGGCCGGAGACTGGTTTGGTTTTTTCTACCTGGATACCTGGGTGCCCGGGCTGCTTATCCTGGCAGGGTTGATCATGCACCTTGTTTACGGGGTGGTTTTGCTGTTTTGCCTTGAAATCGCAGGGGTTCAGGGCCTGGAATAGGTGCGGTCGAAGCGGTCGATTATTTCCAGGAAATCTGACGGCAGCCGTTCCCTGGCGGATTCAACGATTTTGTCGGGAATGGATTTGTAGTACGCGGCGGCGATCCCTCCGGTTATGCAGGCAATGGTATCACTGTCCCCGCCGATGGATATGGCAAGCCGGACCGCATCCTCATAATCGCGGCTTTCCAGGAAGGCCACGATCGCCTGAGGCACCGATCCCTGGCAGGTTACATCGAAGTCGTAATGCGGACGGATCTCATCCAGCGTGAAATCCAGGTCATACCCGAATTGACGCTCAACATAGCGGCGGAGTTCCTGTTTATCCGTCTGATGTGCTGCCAGGAAGACAGACGTTGCAGCAGCCTGCGCCCCCTTGATGCCTTCGGTATGGTTGTGGGTCACTTCTGCGGATTTGGCGGCCAGATCCAGCACTTCATCCAGTGTATCACAGGCAAAACCGACCGGACTCACCCGCATGGCCGAACCGTTGCCGAAACTGCCGTAGGGTTGCGGGTCGCTATCCCCCAGCCAGTCAAGGAACATGCCGCCGTATCCGCGATGGATGTGCCGGCGGCCATAGTGCCACAGGGTTTCGGTGAAGTCCCGGTTGTTCAGCAGTGCGTCGGCCACTGCCACGGTCAATACGGTGTCATCGGTAAAATCGGAATGTTTCTTGAAGAGGGGGAAATCGGTGGTCTTGATCTCATGCTGCTCGTACGGGGAGCCAATGATGTCACCGGCAATGGCTCCGAGGATGGTTGGATGGGGGGTGTGCATGATCCGTTGTTTTTTTAACAGTTTACGATTCCGTCTGTCAACCCTGGCTATCGGCGTTCACTATCGGCAATATATCACGATTAGTGAACAGTGTGAATAGAAGCCGGTGATCCGTGCGAATAGCGGGTTGCGCGATAAACGCGATAATCGTAACAAGCGTGAAAAAAACAGAAAAAGTAAAAGAAACGGAAAAGGTAAAAAAATGGGAAATTTGATAAAACGGCAAAGGTGACAAAACGGCAAAGGTGAAAAAGGGGTAAATGCGGCATGGGGGGATGGGAGTCAGGTTACAAGGGGATACAACAAATACTTGCGAATGAAACCCGTAATCGCCAAATTACATAATTGAACTGATACGGATGACCATGATTATTCCGTTCCATTATCAGGGACATCAAACAAATTATTTCAATATCCCGAATTCTGGATAATACGTATACCAAGGGCTGCTTTCCGCATCCACCATGCCATATTACCCGTGATCCGTGGGTATGCGATACGCAGCTTTGGGCGCTGATACGCATTCCTGATTTCAAAAAATATCATTACCCTGCATCCTTATGACTCACATGACCTGCCGCTACCATCCGCTCCATCCGCCCCATTCATCCCGTTTATCCCTTTTTTCCGGCCTGTTTTTTTCGGCCCTCGTCTTTCTTGTCTTTTCCTTTCCGGTCCTGGTCCAGGGCCAGATCATCACCGATGTTTACCAACTCGAAGAGGATGGTTATCTGAGGATGCCGAAGGAGACGCCCCACGGCATCGTTGCCACCAATAATTATGCCTCGGAGATCTATCTTATCGATGGCCGGAACAAACAGTCCCTGGTCGCCGCGCCGGGAGCGGGCATGTACCAGACGCTGTCGCCGGACCGCGGCCAGGTCGGTTTCAAGCACATAGACGATGAAGGGCTGCAGGCGCCGGCGGTGCTGGACCTTGCCACCGGCGAGGTTGAACGGTTGCATGGTTATGTCCGGTCGGCCGGACAACCATCTTTTTTCGGCCAGCGGGGCTATGCTTTTACGATCGATCAAACGCTGAGGGTGTATCGCGACGGGACCGAACCGCCGGAGGAATTTGACCTGGGTTTTTATGCCAACATCGCACCGGTCTCCCCGGATGGGCAGCATGTTGTCTATAATGACGACCATGACCGGCTCTGGATCATGGATCTGGCAGAGGGTTCGACCCGCAAGATAAGCGAACCGGACTTTGCGGCGTACGCTCCGGTCTGGTCACCTGACAGCCGGAAAATTGCCTATATGACTAATGGCGGAGAATTATTCGTTTATTCCCTGGAGTCCGGTCGCAATTACAATCTCGGTCAGGGCCAGCATCCTTCCTGGTATGGTGATTCGGAACAGCTGGTTTTTACCCGGTCGGATATTGAGGGGTTTGAGCTCAAAAGCATGCATATCGTGCGCAGCCGGTTTGACGGCAGCGGGCAGCAGAACCTGACCGACCCCGAAAACATGGCTGCACGTGATGCCAGCGTTTCCGAGGATGGGGACGTGCTCTATTTTGATGCCCTGGATAACGCGATCATGCGCATTGAAAAAAAAAGCCGTCAAAGGATGCCGATCTACGAACAGGATTCCGGAGATGGTGGCGGTCCATTTTTTAAAACGGCCCCTGTGAACGATCCTGTGGCGGAACCTGACGAGGCCCCATCGGCGCAGGATCTGAACGCCTCGGTCCTGATCACCGATGTCCCTTTTGTGAACCAGGTGTGGGACACCCCGTATTTTCCCGGTAACAACTACAATTATGCCGCCTGCGCCCCGTCCACAGCCGCCATGGCCATCGGCTATTTCCGCATGGTACCGCCCTGGCCTTCCTCCCGCTACCAGGACATTACGCGCGATTACGCGAAGTATGTGGCCCTGGAGTACAGCGCCTTCGGTTACACCTACGACACGGTCAGCCGCGGGGTGAAAGGCGGCATGGGATTCATGTGGAGCTCGGAGTTCGGTCATTCGGGCAGTCCGCGGAGTACCATGGCGCGGTACATCAATCAGCATGATCTGGAATCGGTGCAGGTCTGGTCGCTTCCCTATGCCGACATGGTAAAGGAGCTGGAGGATGGCAACCCGTACCCGCTGTGCGTCATGCTGACTTCGGCCGGCCACCTGATTCTGGCCCTGGGTGTGGAGGAAGGCCGCCGCACCGTGATTGTCCACGATCCGTACGGCAACAAGAACATCGCCTATCCATCCTATCAGGGGCAGAACGTAGTCTATGACTGGCCCGGGTACAATTACGGGAACCAGAACCTGGAAACGGTGGCCTGGGCGGTATCGGCGCGCGGTGTGATGCCGGCTGTGGAATATCACATACCGCAGGGCGACCATGAAGCCGGATTCGCCTCCCTCAGTGAAGGTTTTGACTGGATCAACGCTCAGGACGAACTGGATAACAGCATCCAATTCGTGATCACCGACGACCTTGACGAGCGCGGTGAGGATCTGGTGCTGAACCATGAATTCAGCCGGATGACTCCGCTTACCATCACGGCTGCCAGCGGCATCGACCCGCAGGTCACGATAGACCGTCCATTCGTCATCGGCTCACCGCACGTTACGCTGGATGGTGATAACGGGTCGGAAGAACCCGGTATTACGATCCACTACACCGGCGAGGCATTGCATTACCTGGATTTTGAGGATGGACAGGGGCCGGTCGAAATGCCGGTTATTGCCGTTCTTGCCGGCGCCGATGAAGTCGGGTTGATAAATCTGTTCATCACCCGGGAGGCATCTGCCGCGCATGTTCCGGTAGCGGTTGGATTGGGTCATGGTGCCTATTCGGAGGGGCCGCTCGAGATGACGCTTCACAATACGCGTATCGGCATGCAGGAAGTCCCGTTCTATGCCGGATTGCATGTTGAGGGTCCTGCCGCACCCGGTGACCTGACGATTACCGATAATACCATCCATGCCACACACAGTGCCCTTATGTTCAGCAGTCCCGTATTCAAGGCGACCGTTTCAGGCAACCGGCTGTTTTCCTCGGCGGACGCGGAACTTGTTTCGGGGGATGGCGGGGATGAGCCGGTTGCGGTGTCTGCCGAATCGACGGAGCAGGGTGTGCCGGCTGCGATCCGCGGCGACGGTGGTTTCTCCACCCTGGCATTGCAGGGGAGTGGACTGGAAGTACGTGACAATCAGCTGCAGATCCGGGTGTCGGTCAATGAAGACGCCACAACGGATGGCATACGTTTGAGCCGTTTGGGCGGTGATGTTCTGATGGCCAACAACATGGTCAACGTCGTCTCGCCGGAAGCGGGTTTGCATGAAGGCAAGCGGGTCACGGGCATCCGTCTGGATGCTGCACCGGAACCGGATTCCGGCTCGGGAGACGAAGCCGCATCCGGGACGCTGCCGGAAGACGCGGTAGTCCGCCTGTATCACAACACCGTCCGGTTGCAGGATCTGGCGCTCGTGGGTGCCTCGGCGGCGCTGCATGCAACCGGACTCACGGAAACGCGCGCCATGGAACTTGATGTGCGCAACAACATCTGGATCAGCGAGCACGTGCAAGCCGTTGGAAAGGCAACTGGGAGCGGTTTTGACGGCGGAAGCAGCCGGGTGGCAGGTGATGGGCCGGATGGAACTGGAGCCCCGTGCGATGCAGCCGGTCCGCTCGGCCTTTGCCTGGATTCCGATCTGGTTTGGTACGCCCGGGCCAACAACTGGTTTACGGCCGAGAGCGTGCTGAAAGGCTGGATTAATGGCCAGGAAGCGGCCGATGCTTCGGCTTTGCAGCAGCTGACCGGCGACGACTGGTTGAGCGCCGTGGCGGTCCACTTTGTCTCGGATGAAGAACTGTTTCTCGATGAAGCGTCGCGTGGCGACGTGGCTCTGACCGGACGCGGCGTGCCTTATGTGGTTCCCTTTGACATTCTGGGCAAAGAGCGCCACCCCGTATTTCCCTACATGGGTGCGCATGAACCCGAACCTACACTGGCCCCGACCCTGGTCGGCGACTACCACATCCCGCAGGGTGATCACGCCAAAGGGTACGAGTCACTGGGCGAGGCTTTCGCCGATCTGAACGCCAACGGGGCGGAGGGGTCCTTCCGGTTCATCATCCACGAAGACCTGGACGAAACCGGCTCCCCGTTGCGTTTGGCGCGGGAAGACCTCATCAACTCCACGCATTTGACACTTCTGCCCGGTGCACCGGATGTGACCATCCGGATTGCTCATCCGGTGATGATCGAACATAGCTCTTATGTGACCATCGACGGCGGATCCGACAGGAACCTCCGTTTCCATATGGAGGATGAAGAGGCCCTGCAGGCCATCTGGATCATGGGAGACAGCCGCCATGTGACCTTGCGCAATCTGGATATTACTCACGGCTTCGGGACGCAGTCGGCCACCGTGGGCGTGCAGGTCCGGCGCGATGATGACGCCACGGCCGCACCGGAATACATCACGCTGGAAAGGCTCCAAATAGGAACCACGGAGCATCCGTTCCGCGACGGAATCCGCCTGTGGGGCACCGGCAATCCGCTTCTGCGCGTGCGTGCCAACGTCACGGCCACTGAGATTGTGGCCACCCACCGCGGAATCACCACTTTTTACGTCAACAGCAATACCTATCAGGACAACGTGATCGAGGTCACCGGCCATCATCCCGATCCCGCCTGGTATGCCGGTATCTACCTGGCCGGGGCGCGCGGCACCAGTGTACGTGCGAACCAGATCCGGATGACGGGCATCAACGCATCCTCCCCGCGTTACGTGTCCGGCATCAACATCAACCGGAATGAGGGGCAGCACACCCTGGTCAACAACATGATCGGTGTGACCGATGATTTCCAGAACCGCGGAACCAGCAAGGCCAGCAGGATGTATGGCATCGCTGTGCACCGCGAAGGTGACGGTGAGCGATACAACATGCTGCACAACACCATTTATCTCGGCAATACGACGCAGACAGGCCGGAGTGCGGCCATTGGCTGGGAGGATGTGACTGCCGGCGAAGACCCGGCGGATTACTTCATCATCAACAACCTGCTGAGCAATCGGCACGACCGCACCAACGCCTATGCCTGGGTGTGGCACACGGGAGTGATGCGCCACGTTAACACCAACAACCTGGATGTAACCGGTGATGCGGCCATCGGTCGTTTTGAAGGGGAACCGGCTGTGGAGATGACGCGATGGCGTGAATTGTCAGATGCCGATCATGATTCACGTACAGTCGCTGTGCATTACCGGTCGGATCGTGATTTGCGCCTGGCTCCGGAGTCCGAGGGTGAAAACCGGTTGGCGGGACAGTATCTGTCTGCCGTGCCCACGGACATTTTCGGTAATGAACGCCATATCGATGCGCCCTACAAGGGGGCCTGGGAGTCAGTGGAATATGCGCTAACCGATGTGGAGGAAGACGAAATACGGTCCGATGTACCCCGGGAATTCAGCCTGCAGCAGAACTATCCGAACCCGTTCAATCCCGTTACACAGATCCGGTATGATCTGCCACGGGAAAGTGATGTGAGGCTGGAAGTCTATGACCTGGTCGGCCGGCGGGTGGCCGTACTGGTCAACGAGCGGCAGCAGGCCGGTTCTCACCAGGTGAGTTTTGAGGCTTCGAATCTGGCCAGCGGCGTCTATGTCTATCGTATCCAGGCCGGATCGTTTGTGAAAACGCACAAAATGACACTCCTCAAATGACACTCCTGAGATGACACTCATCAAATGGCACTCATCAAGTAGGATTAAATTATGTAAAAACATGATAATATAGAGTTTTTCTTCGGAGTTTGTGCAACGTTTCAACACGTTCTTTGGTTAGGTTCATGAGCAACGGAATCATGATTTCTGACCCTGTACATCCAAAACATGTCACGATCCACGACGAAAAACTTAGCCTGTTGCCTCCTTATTTTTCTGATGGCAATTCCGATGGCACTGATTGCACAAGACAAGAATAGCAACGGAGTTGTCACCGGGATTGTAGTCAATGATGATGGGGATCCCGTTCCTGATGCAAATGTGGCATTGCTCAACCCTGATACAGCGGAAATAATAGCTGGTGCAGCAACTGATGATGCAGGAAATTTTACGCTTGCCCATACAGCCGGCAGCTATATCCTCTTTATTTCATATATCTCGTACCGGGATGAGAGAACAGAGGTAGTAATTGAGTCTGGCCACACTCGGGACTTGGGACAGATTCAACTCACCCCGGAGGATGCCCGGCTCGAAGAGGTTATTGTGGAGGGGGAGCGCTCTTACATGGAGATGAATTTCGACAGCCGGAGTTTCTACGTGGAGCGGGATATTACCAGCCTCGGAGGCAATGCCCTTGATGTTCTTGATAATGTGCCCTCCATATCCATTGATTTTGAAGGAAATGTGAGCCTGAGGGGCAACCAGGGTGTGCAGATCCTCATCAACGGCCGACCATCTAACCTGGTGCGCGGCGGCACGGATGGCCTGGGAAGTATTCCCGCAAATATGATTGACGAGATAGAGATCATCACCAATCCTTCTGCACGATATGAAGCCCAGGGAACGGGCGGCATCATCAATATCAAACTGATTGACAATGCAAAGCTTGGATTTAACGGTACCATACAGGCAAATGCAGGCTACCCGCAGGATCATGGCGCCGGTGTGAATCTGAATTATAATCGTAATAACATAAACTGGTTTTTAAACCTCGATTTCGAATACGAACGTGAACCCGAATCGGGATATACGTTTCAGAGTTTTAACGATGACACTACTTATGTGTTCAGCGAAACAAGTGATGTGATTGAGCGTGAAATTGAGGGTGACATACATTTCGGCACCGATATCTACCTGCCGTATGAGCAAATTATCACCCTGTCGTCACGGATAAGCCTGGAATCCGAAGAGGAGGATGCAGCCCTCACGTATACCGATTACAACCCGTCAACTCCCGGTGTGTACAGATCTGCCTTTGAAGACTGGGATATCCTGCAAAGGGCCAATCGCAACAACCTGGAAAAGGAGCGAGAACGGGATCATGATGTCCGCCTGGAGTATGAAAATCGTTTTTCAGGAACGGACCACAAGTTGACGGCTGCTGTTGATTTTGAATTCGGTAGTGAAAACCAGGATGTATTACTGAGGCAGACGACGAGTGAAGGGGGCTATGAGTTTAATGATCAGAGAACGTTTTCCGAGGAAACCTACCGTGAACTGAGGATTGACTCTGATTACGAGCGTCCTGTGGGTGAAGAAGGTAAATTTGAAGCCGGGTTTCTCCTGAATTTCGACTGGCTGGATAACGATTATCTATCCGAGGAAAAGGTGAATGGTGCATGGACGACTCCGGGTGATGGAACGAACGTAAGTCAGAATTTTACTTACATGGAGAATGTAAATGCTCTCTATTCTGCTTACTCGGGAGCCGCAGGTGATTTTACATATCAGTTGGGTCTACGAATGGAGAATACAAGAATCAAAACGGAGTTGGACCGAACCGGTGAAGGCAGTGAGCAAAATTACCTGAATCTTTTCCCCAGCGCATTTCTCTCCTATACAATTAGTCAATATAACTCTCTGCAGTTGAGTTACAGCCGTCGCATCTCCCGGCCGTGGTCGCGTTTTTTACTGCCCTTTACCCAAATAAATGACTCTCGGAACCGGTATGTGGGTAACCCGAATCTGAAACCGGAGTTTGGCAACTCCTTTGAGCTTGGGTATCTGCGCCGGTGGGAAAGCGGCTCATTATTGTCCAGTGTATATTACCGTTACAGAACAAATGTCATTGAGCGAATCCGAAACATTGATAGAAGTGGAATAATTACAAGGCGTCCGATCAACCTGTCAACGGAGGATTCCTGGGGAATAGAGCTGTCCGCTGACCAGGATCTGTTTGATGGACTCCAATTATCTGGCAGTCTCAATCTTTACCAGTCAAACCGGGAAGGTGAGTATGAAGATGTCACTTACAGCAGCGAGTCCAGATCTTTTACTTCACGGGTAAGAATGCGGTGGCGATTCTTTGATAAATGGAATTTCCAAACCAACATCTCCTACCGTGGGGCCCAGCAGACAACCCAGGGCCGCAACCGCGGACGTTCATATGTCGGCTCAGGTTTGTCAAGAGAAGTCATGGATGGCAAAGCAACCCTTTCTCTTAGCGTTCGGGACCTGCTTAACAGCCGTCAGAGCGACCGGGAGGTCATTAATCCAAATTCCTACACGAACAATCAGTATAACTGGTCCTCCCGTTCTTTCCGACTGAATTTCCGGTATAATTTCAGCAGTGAACAGTGAGCCGGTATCTGTTGGAAAAGTTTGCAGATCGGGTACAACTCAGAAAAAAAGCAGGTGAGCCATCAAAGTGATCACCGGAAGGGTAACGAGGGTACGCACCAGGAAAATGACCACGAGTTCCCACAGATTCAGCGGGATCTTTGATTTGATGATGAGGGCGCCGACCTCGGACATGTATATAAGCTGGCTCACCGATAGCGCCGCCACCACGAAACGTGTCAGGTCGCTCTCAATGCCGGCAGCCAATACGGCGGGCAGGAACATATCGGCAAAACCAATCAGTGTTGCCGGAGCGGCGGCATGTGCCTCTGGGATCTGGAGCAGGTTGAGAAGCGGGATCATCGGGTAGGAAAGCCAGGTGAATATGGGTGTGTATTCGGCAATGACCAGGGCGATCATGCCGATGGCATAGACCAGCGGAAGCAGGGAGAAAAAGATATCAGCGAGGTTGGTGAGTGAGTTGCGGACCAATCGGGCCGGACCGGGTGCCCGGCTTGCACGGTCCATGGCCTTGTACAGCGAATCCATGAAAAAATTCGCCTGATAGCGTTGATCCTCGACGAGCTGTCGTCCGACCGGCTCGTAGTAGGTTTCCGGTTTGCGCGCCAGGGGGAACAACCTTGGCACGGCAACAGCTGCCAGCAGTCCGGATACCGCCACAGTGGCATAGTATTGCAGGAACATTTGTCCGAGGTCCACAAAATGGATAACCACAAGGCTGAAAGCAATGGAGACAATGGAAAAGTTGGTGGCTATAACAGCCGCTTCCCGCCGGTTGTAGAACCCTTTCTCATACTGCTGCATGGTGATGAGCACGCCGACCGTGCCGGAGCCGAACCAGGAGGCGGTAGCATCGATGGCGCTTCGTCCGGGCAGGTTGAAGATCAGCCGGAAAGGCTTGCGCACCAGGCTGCCGATGAATTCCATGAAGCCGTAATCCACCAGGAACGGGAGAAAAAGGGCGGCGAACAGAAAAAAAGCCAGAAGCACAGTGATAAGTTCATTGAGCATGAGTCCGCCGGTGCCATCGGAGATGAGGAGTTCCGGGCCGATCTGTAACAACGTCAGTGTAGCCAGCACTGCTCCGGCCAGGCGCAAGGTGAACCATCCCGACCCGATAT
This sequence comes from Cyclonatronaceae bacterium, assembly GCA_046483675.1. Lineage (GTDB taxonomy): Bacteria > Bacteroidota > Rhodothermia > Balneolales > Natronogracilivirgulaceae > SKNL01. The sequence continues at coordinate 13,717 of JAWOCT010000075.1, read as the reverse complement.
GGAACATCTCATGGAATGCTCCGCTTTCCGCCCATTCGGGCCGCAAGGCCTTTACGTAAACAGTGAGCACGATGGATATCCAGAAGACGATGACCGCGATGGCTGGCAGACTGCTTTCGAGCAGGTCCATAAGGGCATAGGCCAGGAAACCCATCCCGACATTGATCGACCCTTCGATCGTGAACGGAATCAGGAACATGCCGATGCCCACCATGGAAGGCAGTATGAAAATGAGCAAGTGGCGGGTTGTGAACAGGCGGTGATCCGCCGGTTTAGACGTTTCGGGTGTCTGGGTCATCAAGCTGCTTCCTGTTTTTGCTGATATCAAAATCCACGAAAGGTAGATAATGCGCACGGTTTGAGCAAGTGCAAAGATGTCCGCGAAGATGTCCAGGGGGGGGATGCGTTGCTGTGGCTGCCTCAGGTGTTTGCTTTTTCCCCAACTGATTTTTTACATCAGTCCAATCTATTCTTACATTGACCAGTGTATCCAAAATATTTTAATTCAAAAACAAACAGGGATAAAATGAATTACAGGCCATTTGGAAAGACCGGATTGAACGTCAGTGAAGTAGGCTTTGGTGCCTGGGGGATAGGAGGGCCGGCCATGGCCGGCGATATTCCCATAGGGTGGGGTGATGTGGACGACAGCACCTCCATACGGGCGCTGAAGGAAGCTCATGAGCAGGGGGTCAACTTCTATGATACAGCTGATTTTTATGGATTTGGCCACTCAGAAGAGCTCATAGGGCAGGTTTTTGGCAACCGGGACGATGTGATCATTGCCAGCAAGGTGGGCCACCGGCTCAAGGATGACGGGACCATCTGGACCGACTACTCCAGGGAGCATATCCTGGACTCCTGCGAGGCCAGTCTGCGGCGGCTCCGGCGTGACGCGCTCGAACTGTACCAGCTTCATACGGCAAAAGTGCCCGATCTCGAAAATGGAGAGTGTATCGAGGCTATGGAGCAGTTGCGGCGGGAAGGGAAAATCCGCAACTGGGCCCTCTCGCTGAACACCTTCGATCCGTTTCCCGAAGCCGATTACATGCTGGAACATCAGCTGGGGGACGGTTTCCAGCTTGTGTTCAACATCCTGAACCAGGAAGCCCTCACTATCCTCGACCGGGCGCACAGGGAGGGGATGGGGATCATAGCCCGGATGCCGCTGCAGTTCGGCGTATTGACCGGCAAGTTCACCAGGGAAACCCGGTTTGCCCCGGACGACCATCGCAGTTTCCGGCTGACCCCGGAAATCCTTTCGGATACGCTGGATGCCCTGGAACCGGTCTGGCCGCTGGCGGAGAAGTACGGCCTGACCAAGACCGGGCTGGCCATGAGTTTCATCCTCAGTTTCGAGGCGGTTTCCACAGTGATTCCGGGTATCAAGACCCCGGAGCAGGCCCGCAAGAACACCGAAAGCATCGTGAAACTGTCCGATGAAGACCGCGATTACCTCGTATCCCTTTACAAGGACTCGTTCCGTCCGATTTTGATGAGACAGACCTGATGCGACGGCCCCCGTGTGTGTCACTGATTCACGGGAGTGCACATTCAGCGCAGCCGGGCGGATGGTTTTGGTGTACCCGTGTGGATGCAATCGGTGCATGTGAGTGGATGGGCAAGTGAATCCGGGTGGATGGGTCCGGCATGACCGGATGGATGGAGCAGACGAATTCGCGCGACGCGGAATCACGGCTGCCTGCAGATTGTTATGTAGTGACAAATTCTTTAAAATCCGTTATGTAATCCGGATATTCTCAATCAGAAAAATTCAAGGAGTTGTCAAAAATGCAAGACGTCAGCAGCAGTGGGAGCCAGCCGACCATCCGGCGATTTGTGCCCCAACATGAGATACGGGACACATTTTCACGGGCGATGTCGGATATGTACAAAAAAGAGGTCCCGCTGTACGGGGATCTGCTTGAAATCGTCCGCGACATCAACCGGGAGCATCTCCAGGAGCATCCCGATCTCGAAGAAGAACTGGGCAGCCTGGACCGTGTGTCCGAGGAACGCCACGGCGCCATACGGCTCGGCAAACCGGAAGAACTGGCAACCATGGCGCGCCTTTTCTCGGTAATGGGCATGGTGCCTGTAGGGTATTACGACCTGTCAGTGGCCAACCTGCCTGTTCATTCTACCGCCTTCCGCCCAATCGACCAGGAAGAGCTGGCCAAAAATCCGTTCCGGGTGTTTACCTCGCTGCTGCGGACCGATCTGCTTGACGAGGCAACCCGAAAGCAGGCGCAGGAGTCGCTCAGGGACCGGCAGATCTTTACTGACGGGGCACTTGAGCTTATAGGCATTCATGAATACCAGGGGGGGCTCACGCCCGATCAGGCCGAGGCGTTCATCCGCGAGGCGCTTGAGACCTTCCGGTGGCACAGCGAGGCACGTGTTTCCCGGGATCAATACGAGGCTTTCCTCAAGATCAGCAGCTTGGTGGCCGACATTGCCTCGTTCAAGGGCCCGCACATCAACCATCTGACGCCCCGCGTACTGAATATCAAAAAACTGCATCAGCGCATGCAGGAAATGGGTATAGAGACCATCCCGGAAGTCCAGGGTCCACCGTCCGGCTGGCCCATCCTGCTGCAGCAAACCTCTTTCAGGGCGCTTGTTGAGACCACGCTGTTTCCCGATGGGAAAGGCGGCTACGTGGAAGGGCGTCACCGGGCGCGCTTCGGGGAGATCGAGCAGCGTCACACTGCGCTCAAACCCGATGCCATGGCCCTTTACGACCGGCTCATCGCCAAGGCAAAAGAGCAGGGCGCAGAACTCAGGAAACAGGGAGAAGACGTGTATCGCGCCCGTTATCCGGAGATGCTGGCCGGGTTGTTCGAGGCCGAATTCCCGGCGAAGACCAACGAACAACTGCGCCGGCTGGACCTGGGCTACTTCGTATACGAACTCACCGATAAGGGACGGGAGGATGTGGAAGCCCTGCAGTCGGCACGGGACTCGTGGCGCAGTGAAAACGGAAAGGGTCAGTACCGGACCGCTCAGGGAGGCAATGGCAAAACCGGCAGCGATATAAATGCCAGGGATCCCAAAGCCCATGAAATCCTCGAAAAACTGATAGCGCAGGGTCTGGTAAGGGCCGTGCCGGTCACCTACGAAGATTTCCTGCCGGTGAGCGCCGCGGGTATTTTCAAATCCAACCTGGATGAGCGCAGCGGTCAGATTGAAAGCGGACAATCATCCAACCGGGCTCTTCTGGAAGAAGCACTCGGAGCGCCGGTCGGTGACTATCATGACTTGTACAGCGAGCAGGAAGACACCTCTATACAATCCATACTGGCAGATTGATGGCTCTTTCAGGTCTGGTGAGGATGATTCGCGGTTATTCAGGGTTATTCAGGTAAAGATGGTTTAAACGGGGCGGCGGCACTGTGAAAGTCCGATACTGACGGATCCAATTTCATGGTGTCTTTTTCCGGCTGTTTCGATATCTTCCTGCATTTGTGCGGTCAATCTGTCCGGGTCTTGCCTGACAGTTGCAGGAGCAGGCCCGGCGCACCGCCTTTTTGTGAAATCTCATCATATGGAATACATTCAGGCTTTTTTACTGGGATTGCTGCAGGGTATTACGGAGTTCCTGCCTGTGAGCAGTTCCGGGCATCTTGCACTGGGCAGCGCCCTTTTGGGCACCGAGCTGGCACCAGGCATTACCTTCGAGATCGTGGTGCATTTCGGCTCGTTCTGCAGCATTGTTGTCTATTTCCATAAGCGGATTGGCATCCTCTTTTCTGATCTGTTCAAATCTTTTTCTCCACAAGGCCTTCGCACACGCCGTTATTTCATGGATGCCAGTACCCGTCTGGTCGGGATCATCCTTCTGAGCATGATCCCTGCCGGGGTGGCATATGTCCTGTTCAAGGACCCGGTGGAAGCCGTATTCAGGAATCCCACGCTGGTATCTTTTTTCCTGCTGATCACCGGTGCCATGCTGTTTTCCACCCGGTATGTGAAAGAACCGAAGAAAAGTATCAACGCCGGCCGGGGTTTCATGATGGGGGTGGCTCAGGCCTTTGCCCTGATCCCGGGCATCAGCCGGTCCGGATTCACGATATCGACCGGTCTGCTGATGGGTATCAACCGTGACGGTGTGGCCAATTTTTCCTTTTTGATGGTACTGCCCGTGCTGGGCGGAGCCATGTTGTATGATATGGTGCGCATGGCGGGGGCCGGCCTTGACATGACGACCGTGATCACCCTGCTGATCGGTTTTTTCACCTCTTTCATATCCGGTTATTTTGCCCTCAAATACCTGATCATCCTTCTGAAGCGTGAAAAAATCCACTACTTTGCCTTTTACTGCTGGGCGGTGGGTGTTTTTGGCCTCATTTATTTCTGAAGCTCGTTACATGATCGCACACTGATTCCTCCACTTCCCGAACAAACAGCGGATATCCGGTATGACAAATGAAGCCGTTCGCGAAACACTGAAAAGCAGGCTCGGTTTCCTGCTGCTGGCGGCGGGATGTGCGGTTGGTCTGGGTAACATCTGGCGGTTTCCGTTCATTGCCGGCCTGTATGGCGGTGCTTCCTTTGTGATGATCTACCTGTTGTTCCTGATTATCCTCGGTCTGCCTATCATGGTGATGGAGCTGTCGGTCGGACGTGCGGCGCGTCAGAACATCGGCAAGGCGTTCAAAACGCTTCAGCCGGTGGGCACAAAATGGTACATATATGGACACGTAGGCATAGCCGGAAACTACCTGTTGATGATGTTCTACACCACGGTCACCGGCTGGATCCTCGCCTATCTGTTCGCCACGCTCAGTGGACAACTTTCGGGCCTCTCTCCGGATGAGACCGGACAGTTCTTCGGAGCCATGCTGGTTGATCCGGTTTCCATGAGTGGATGGATGTCGGCCGCAGTCGTTCTCGGCTTTTTTGTCACCAGCATCGGGTTACAGAAAGGGGTGGAGCGCGTTTCCAAGTTCATGATGCTATCGCTGCTCTTCCTGATGCTGGCCCTGGCCGCGAAGGCAATGACGCTGGATGGGGCAGCCGAAGGGCTTCGATTCTACCTGATGCCCGATTTTGAGCGCTTCATGGCTGACGGTCCGGCCCCGGTTATTTTTGCCGCCATGGGTCAGGCATTCTTTACTCTGAGTCTGGGGATGGGCGGTATGGCCATCTTCGGCAGCTACATTGGCAAGGACCGCTCGCTGCCCGGGGAGTCGATCCGCATTGTGGGGCTGGACGCTTCGGTGGCCATCATGAGCGGTCTCATCATCTTTCCAGCTGCATTTGCTTTCGGAATGAGTCCGGAGGCCGGACCGGGTCTGATTTTCGTCATCCTGCCCAATATTTTCAATCAGATGGCAGGCGGGCAGTTCTGGGGGACTATCTTCTTCCTCTTCATGAGTTTTGCCGCGCTCTCAACGGTGATCGCCGCATTCGAGAATATCGTGAGCTACTGGATGGATGTGTGGGGCTGGAAGCGGAATACCGCGTCGTGGGTCAACTGCATTGCGCTGATCGTACTCTCCATGCCTACCGTGTTGGGTTTCAATATCTGGTCGGAATTTCAGCCGCTTGGTCCGGGCACCACGGTGCTGGAGCTGAAGGATATGATCGTGAGTACTACGCTGCTGCCCATTGGGGCGCTCATCTTTCTGTTTTTTACGACCAGCCGCTACGGATGGGGGTGGGACAACTTTCTCGGAGAGGCCAATGCCGGCGCCGGACTGCAGATTCCAGCGTGGACGAAATTCTACGTGCGCTGGATCCTGCCGCTGATCATTATTTTCGTTTTCGTGCGCGGTTATTGGGATCTTTTTGGCGGATGATACCTTACCTGCGGCCGGCATGGGGAGCGGCCGGCATCCAACCATGCTGACCGAAAAACTGCATTGAAAAGAAATTAGTGGAATAGCTCCAATTTATTGTACATTAGATTGTTACTGGTGAATATTTCAACCCTTTGGGGGTGAAAATGAAAAGCATTCATTTGCGATTGATCATACCGGCAAGTGGGGAAACAGGCCGTGATCTTGTATGGCCCGGGCACATCATTAATCTTATCAGGGGCCAAATAGCTGATAAATCAGGGCGCAGGTAAGATCGGATCTAAAGGTTTTATATGTGTGCTTACAGTAGCTTCTGCATTATAAGAATTGCGAATAAGGGTGGAAGGGAAAAGAAATCAGCCGTTCTGTAAACAGTCTTTTTCTGGCAACGGCCATAGTACCAAGTGACCGTTTTGAGCGGATGCAAGCTTCCGCATCCGTGGATTTGATGAGTTGCTCGACAAAACGACAGGATTTACATGTGACATCTCAGTCTGGCGTCAACGATGGAGGACGAACGTGATGCAAGAGCGAAATCATTGAAAACCAGTTATACATAACGGAGAGCTTAGTATGAAATCATTATTTTTTGTATTCGCGAGTCTGGTTTTCACTATTTTCCAGCCGCTCGCGGCGCAGAATATGGATGACCATCCCTTTTCAGATTCACAAGTGATTCGCATGGGAGGCGATGAACTGATCGGGATCAGAGCCAAAGAAGACGGCACGGAATATGACCTGGTGATCGAAGTATCGAGATACTTTACGGAATATGTGGAATCCCCAAACATACTAAAAATATTGGAGTTCAAGGGGCCGCAGGTGGACAGGAACTTCAACAGGTACAGCATGGTCACCGCTGATATCGACGGGAACGGTCTGTCTGAAATTGTGGCATCATGGATCATTCAAAACAAGGTTGAAGTTGTTGCGATGCGTGCCGATCCCTACTATTTAGCTGCAGGCAATCTGGGTGATTCCATCGCTGTGTGGGAAGACACAATGCATGTGACCAAACCCGGTCCGGATCCGTACTCAGGTGACGGATGGCTCAGAACCCCGCCATTGCTGACATCAGGCGATTTCAGAGGAAACGGCACTGATGAGTTCGTCCTGGCGTACATGGCAGATGTGTCCGGCACTGTCCGGTTGCATCTTGCGATTTTTGTCGCGGATGATGGCCTGACATCAATAAGGGAAGCGGCCTCTTCGATAGTCCAGACCATGGTCATTGACCAGCCCGAAGCACTGCGGCCCTCCCGCCGGCCGCTGGAGATGTTTGCGCTCACGGCCGGGGACTTCAACGGGAATGGCAAGGACGAGCTGCTGCTTGTCGGCAGGGAAAGCTCGGATGAAGGATGGAACATCTTTGCGAGCATGTACTCTTTCGATGGCGAAAACCGGCTGGACCGTATCCTGCACGAACACATATACAGCATGTCGGATATTTCCAATGGCGCGCTGTTTGAAATTCAGAACATGAGTGTCCTGAGCGGCCCTTTCCACCATCTTGAAACCGAACAGGCGGTGGTGGGTTTCAATGTCTTCAATGCCGACAATATCCATGTCTCATACATGCTTGGCCTTTCTTTCGATGAATCCCTGACGGAGGTCATTGTTTCGGAAGAGGCCTTCCGAAGGGCAAGGACGACGACAACCTGGGACTGGATGGAGTGGGACAATGTGCTGCAGGCAGCCGATATCAATGGCAATGGCTTTGATGAAATTGTTTCCCACGCCGGATTTCAAAGTGAGAAGACCTATAACATATATCAGTTGGATGACAGGCTTGAATTTGTCGATTATGCCCTCAATCTTCCTCTGGGAACACCCGACTCACCGGTCTTTGTCGTCGGTCACGTAATCATGGATCCGGATGGGGACAAGGACATACCGGAAATCGCAACCGGAAACAGCTTGTATGCACCGGAGATCGGTGAGGATGGTGAATACCTGGGGACCGGACTTGTGGCCAGTCCCGGTTTGGGACCTTACGGGTGCTGGTTTCCGAATGGACAGTATCCCTACAACTGTTCCAATCCCCTTAGAGCAGCGGAGCTGGACGGGGACGTCCGCCTGGGCACACCCGTTCATTCCCGGATTACGGATATCGTGCAACCCCTGGTCATCCTGAATGCCCCGCCGACGCACTTTGATGTGCTGGATGGGGAATCATATGATGTAAGCAAAATGTATTACGATAACGTGCCCGCGTTCTCGGCAACCTATGTGAAATCGGAGGAGACCACGGCAGAAGTAGAGACGGAATTCCACAAGGACTGGGGTGGATCCGCCACCCTGAGCGGGAGCGCGCGTTATTATGGGGCCACCGTGAGCGGATATATTACAGGAAAATACGGTGAGAAATTTTCAGAAGTGGCCGGATCAAGCCAGAGTGTTTACGAAAGGCTCGAAATAACGGCCGTTGGAGATAACCGGTTGTTTGCCACCATACTGGAATATGACATATGGGAATATCCGGTCTATGGCAATGGGGTGGAACAGGGACACATATTGGTGATTGAGCCTACGGTGACGGAAAACAGGTGGTTCAACAGCAAGAGTCCCAGCGCGTATTCCTTCGTGCCGGACCATGAAATCGGGAATATCCTGTCGTACCGGCAATACCCTGATCCGGCCCTGAATCCATCCGCGGATGAAATCATCAAAATCGGAAACAGCCACGGACTGGGACCTGATACCGAAGATTACTGGTGGCTGCGATTTGAAGATTTTGAGGAAACATCAGCCACGACACAAAAAGAATACGGAGTGGAATTCGGTGGATCCGTAAGTGCTTGGGGAGTAAAGGCAGAGGTGGATGGTCATTACAGCAAAGAGGAGATCAGCACACACACCACGCGGGTCAGAAAGGGTTTGGAGCTGGGCGTTAATCTGGGGGCTGTGGACATGGAACTGGGTAAGGTTGGTTACAGCATCACGCCTTATACGTACTGGTCGGGTGAAGGCGCTCTGGTCCTGGATTATACCGTGCAGCCGGAATTATCGCCAAATCCTGACGTATCACCGACCTGGTGGCAGATGCACTACAATGGGAAACCGGATCCGGCCTTTATCCTGCCCTGGCGATACGATCCCGAAAAAGGATATGCGCTGTCCAATCCGGAAATGGAGCGGCACGAGAGCCGGGACATCTCCTTCTTCCCCAGAGATCCGTTGCCGGGGGATGTGGTCACCATTACCGCGCGGATCCGCAATTTCAGCCTGGTCGCCACACCGGAAGGAGTGGGGGTCAGCTTTTATATCGGCGATCCTGACCATGGCGGGACGTTGATCGAAGGTGACTGCGGCAATACCATATTCTATACATCGCCTCTGCCTGCGCGCGGCACAGGGGTGGTTGAAATGGAGTGGACGTTTCCCGCGGGGATCGGCACGCGGCCATACATATTCGGACTGATAGACGCCGGGCAGGCTATCGCGGAAATCCATGAGAACAACAACAAGGGTTGGAGACGGCTCGGGGGTCCGCTGTCGGTGGGAATCGAGGATGACATCCCGTCTGATTTGCCTGTATCGTTTGCCCTGCAGCAGAACTACCCCAATCCGTTCAACCCGTCGACCACCATCCGTTTCGAACTGCCCATGGACGTAAAAGTGCGTCTGGAAGTATTCGACATGCTGGGTCGCAGGGTGGCCGTGCTGGCGGATGGCGAGTATGGATCCGGACATCACTCGGTGCAATTCAACACCGGCAATCTGGCATCCGGCCTGTATCTGTACAGACTTCAAGCACCTAACTTCACCCAAACCCGCAAGATGATGGTCATCAAATAAAAATGCCTGTCGAATATGGAGACAGGCTTGAACGCTGGAAATATCCACCCATGCCTGAACAACAAAATCCAGGAACATACACTGGTGTCATATCATGAAAAAAATCCTCTTGCTGACCGTGTGTTTCCTCCTCTGGGCATGCCAGCCAACGGCCGGCAAACCGCTTGCAGAACTGCTCAGATCCGACGGCACCCCTGACCTTTCTGCCGGCTTCAATGGCAGCGTGGATGTGAGCGGCTATCGGTTGGATACGGATGATAACGGCGCACCGCGCTTTGTCTCCGATGCATCCGTTATGTCAGACGGGTCCCCCATCCACCCCGAAATTCTGGAAAATGATCCGGCCGATGATGACATCTATTGGGAAAACCTCTTCGGAGGGCATTATGAAGCGGAGATCAATGTCATTGTCCTGGTGGATGGCAATCTGTATGTGGGTGGAAAATTTGAGCGCATAGGGGGAATAGAAGCGAACAATATTGCGAAATGGGATGGGGAAAGCTGGTACGCTCTTGGTTCGGGCATTGAGGATGATCACTATCTCAATGCCAGTGTCCATGCCCTTGCGGTCATGGGGGACGATCTGTATGCCGGCGGGTGGTTCGACCGGGCCGGCGGGCAACAGGCCAATCATATCGCCAAATGGGATGGTGAAAACTGGTCGGATCTCGATGAGGGTCTGAATGGGCATGTAAGGGCTTTTGCTGTTGCGGGAGATACGCTCTATGCGGGCGGGGATTTCACTATCGCCGGAATTGCCAGGGTCAATAGTGTCGCAAGGTGGGATGGAAGCAATTGGTCAGCACTCGGAACCGGGTTCTCACATGGTGGTTATGACGCCAGTGTCAAAGCCCTTGCCGTTGCCGGGAACAGTTTGTATGCCGCAGGATGGTTCAGCGGTGCCGGGGATGCTGCAGTCAATAATATTGCCAGGTGGGATGGGGAAAGCTGGGCCGCCCTTGGATCCGGGATAGAAGGTGCGCGCCTTGATTGGGTGTATGCTCTGGCCGTCAAGGGGGACAAAATCTATGCGGGAGGAAAATTCACCACCGCAGGTGGAACGGCTGTCAATAATATCGCCGAATGGGATGGAAGCAGCTGGTCAGCGCTCGGAGCCGGTCAGAATCTGGCCCGGGTGTATGCCCTTGCGGTCATCGGGGAAGATCTGTATGCGGGAGGAATGTTCAATAATCCCACCCATGACTGGAGTTCATACATGCAAAACATTGCCCGATGGGATGGAAACAGCTGGTCCGTTTTGGATTCGGGAATGAACGCATCGGTCCAGACTCTTGCAGCAAGTGGTGATGGTATGCTGTATGCGGGTGGCGAATTCTGCAATGCCGGGGGAGTCCCCTCGGGAAGGCTGGCCAAGTGGGATGGTGCCAACTGGTCTGCTATCGTGGAACCCTTGCCAACATTGAAGGGTGGTCTGAATGCGCTTGCCTTCATGGATGGCGAGCTCTACGCTGGTGGATATTTTGATTATGCGGGGGGCGTGGAAGTCAATCGCATAGCCAAATGGGATGGAAACCGCTGGTCGGCACTGGAATCGGGTATCTCCGGTGAGGTGGAAACTCTTGCTGTCATGGGGAATCATTTGTATGTGGGTGGAAGGATTCTCACAGCCGGGACTACAGAAGTGAATAATATCGCCCGATGGGACGGGCAGAGCTGGTCTGCCCTTGGATCGGGAGTAGAGGGCGGCTATGATGGCTGGCCTGAGGTGTATGCTCTTGCCGTTGCCGGTGATACGCTCTATGCGGCGGGCGACTTCACCATTGCCGGCGGAAAGGAAGCAAAATATGTGGCACAATGGGATGGGGAGACGTGGTCTGCGCTGGGACCCGGTCTTGAAGGGGGATACATGACCGAGGTGCGGTCCCTTGCCTTCATGAAGAACAGGCTCTACGCAGGAGGCAGATTTACCACTGCAGGTGAGACCCCGGTCAGCCGGATCGCCGAATGGGATGGCACGAAATGGTCCGCCCTCGGATCGGGAGTGGAAGACGGATCCCTCGCTGGCGTTAATGCCCTTGCCGTCATGGGTGAAACGCTCTATGCCGGCGGACTCTTTACCACCGTCGGGGGAACGACAGTCAATCACATCGCGAAATGGAATGGTGAGCAGTGGTCGGCTCTCGGAACCGGAATTGAAGGAGATCATAATACCTCTGTCAGGGCTCTCACAGTCGTGGGAAGCGAACTGTACATGGGTGGCTTGTTTTCCACTGCCGGGGGAGCAGCGGCAAAGGGTATAGCCCGATGGGACGGTCAAAGCTGGTCACCGCTCGGATCGGGGCAAAACGCCGGTCACCCTATGACTTTCACGGGCAACGATCTGTATGTAGGAGTAGCGCGATGGTCAAAGCCCGTTGCTGCCGCAGCTGTCACCCGGAATCTGACGACACCGCAGTCCGCGCCTCTTTCCTTCAATGAGCCGGATGATGTCACGGGCGTTTCCATCATGATTACAAAGCCAAGCGGTGGTCCGGTTATCCATGCGTTCCGATATGAAGATGCACCGAAAGACCCACTTGGAATAGGAGGAAATGTAAGCCGGTATCGCTGGATCATCCAGCAGACTGGACTTGCGTACCCTTTCGCCTCGGAAACCGAAGGGGCCGAAGTGCGGTTCAGGGTATCGGACATTCCGGAATTTGGGGAAACCAATCCCGAAGATGTCGTCATCTACAGCAGAAGCGCACCGGTTACCGGTTATTTTCTCCCCCTGGAAACATCCTATGACAGTCAAACCGGCGAAATTGTTGCCCAAGGGGTTACAGACTTTGGCGAATTTGCCCTTGGCAATGTTGCGACACGTGCAGAGGATCCAACAGATGGCCTTGACGCTCCAGGCGAGTACCTGCTGGAGCAGAATTATCCGAATCCGTTTAATCCTTCCACAACGATTCCGTATGTGCTATCGCAACGGAGCAGCGTGCGCCTTGTGATATACAACACATTGGGGCAGCACATTGCAGCACTGGTGCATGCGGAACAGGGAGCGGGAAATCATGAAGCGGTGTGGCATCCGGGAAAGTTTGCCTCAGGTATTTATTTCTACCGTTTGGACGCTGTTCCAGTGAACAATCCGGAGAACCGGGCCATCATGATTCGGAAAATGATACTTCTCAAATGAGAAAAATATTCCTGATAGTAAATGAAAAAAGAATTGATTATGGCAGTCAAATGATTCAGGCAGGTAAAAATGGGGGTTTAACAATGAAACAATATATAATCACATTTTCACTTTCGATGATACTGCTATCATCGTTTCAACTTGTCATGGCAGACGACCTTGAAGACGACCCGTTATCCAAAACACGGGTTATTCGAAAGGGCGGGGGTGAAGAACTGATCTTATTTAGTTCACACAGTGGTGAGATCGTCGTTTCAAAATTTTTCCCGTCTATGGAAGTCACTCCCACCGATACGATGCTCAACGTGTTGACTTACGCTGCGGAGGGGAGCCAGTGGGATAACCATTTTGAGGTCATAACGCTCATGAACAAAGACAGGGGTTTGTCGGATATAGTTGCGGCGTGGCCATATGATGGCATCATGAAAATGGCTGCACTGCGCGCCGATCCGAATGTGCTGGGCAACCCATCGCTCGCCAGCTGGGAAAAGGAATCCGGTATTCATAAAAGAAATCCCAAATGGTTTGAAGGAGAATGGTATATAAACTCACCAGTACTTCTGGCATCGGGTGACTTTATCGATGGCGGGTCGGAAGAGTTTGTTCTGGCCTATCGGGCAAGAGATGAGTTGGACAACCCGTATGTGTATCTGGTGCTTTATGATATTGATGATGAACTCAAGATCACGGAACGGGCTTCGGTAATGGATCAGCCAGTCGCTGATTTTCTCCTTGAAGGTGGCTTTGAGGCGTGGTTCACCCTGTATGATATGACGTCAGGAGATTTCAACGGGGACGGCAGGGACGAGATACTGCTTGTCGGAAGAGAAGCACAAGAGACTGGAGGATGGCGACTTTTTGTCAATATGTACGCCTGTGAACCGGATGACCCCATCCTGAACAGAATATTTGGGGACACGCTGGTTGTCGTAAATGATGAGTCAAGCGAACTTATCAATGTGAAGGTCGCGAG
>JAWOCT010000007.1:0-17120 GCA_046483675.1 Cyclonatronaceae bacterium | reverse complement strand
AGTGAACCAGATCGGCACCCTCACCGAGACACTGGATACCATCGAGCTGGCTCACAAGAACGCCTATACCGCAGTCATTTCGCACCGATCGGGCGAAACCGAGGATACGACCATCGCCGATCTTGCGGTAGCGACCAATGCCGGACAGATCAAGACCGGATCCATGAGCCGCACCGATCGACTGGCCAAGTATAACCAGTTGCTGCGTATCGAAGAACAGCTTGGCCTGAGCGCCGAGTATCTTGGGCGTGACGCTTTTAACGTGTAACAAACATCACTCCCGAATGCAGCAGTGTGCTCCGGCGTCGTGACCAGGGCACAACCAGGGCACAACTGTTGCGAAATTACCCCGTTAGAAAAGCAGGCCGTCTTTTATCGACAGTCTGCTTTTTTTATATTTGTGGCTATGCGTAAACCAATCCCGCAACAGGCAGAACAACCGTTTATTACAGTCTGAATTGTACCATGAATATCTACGTAGGCAATCTGGCCTGGAAAACCAGGCAAAAAGAGCTTAAAGAGCTTTTTGAAAACTTTGGCGAAGTTAATAATGCGTTTATTGTCCGTGACAAAGTCACGCGCCGGTCGCGCGGTTTCGGTTTTGTTGAAATGGCGGAAGAGCAGCATGCCCGCGAAGCCATTGAGAAGCTGAACAATACGGTGTTCCTTGACCGGACCATTATCGTCAATGAAGCTATTCCAAAGGACGAAGAGCAATCCGAAGGTGAAGAGCAATCCGAAGGTGAAGAGCAATCCGAAGGTGAAGAACGATCCGAAGGTGAAGAACGATCCGAAGAGGAAGATAGAGCCAGGGGCGAAAGGCAATCCGGGAGCGTGACCGATGCCGGTTCAGAGGACGAGGCCGCAGAAACCATCCCGGAGGATCCGAAAGACAAACAGAAAGAGATCAAGAAGGAAGAACCCGGCCCGGACCCGGAGAAAAAAAACTGAAAAGGTCTCATGTAACGGATGATCAATACCTTACTCTCCCTGACGGATTTCCGTAATCATCATCAGACCGATGTCACATGGGGAGAGCATGTGAATGTGATCACAGGTCCGAACGGTGCCGGCAAAACCAACCTCATCGACGCGCTGCATTACCTCTGCATGGGCAGAAGTTTTACCAGCAGCTCCGATATGTACGTGGTGCGCCAGGATGCCTCCGCTTTCCTGGTGAAAGGCCATTTTCAAGGGCGTATCCGAAGTGCTTTCGAGTTGGCCTGCTCCTACAGTCGCGGCGATGGGAAAAAGCTCTGGGTCAATGACAGTCCGCTGGAACGCCATGCCGACCTGATCGGACTCGTACCGGTTGTACTCGTTTCCCCGAATGACAGAAAACTTACCGGGGAGGGTCCGGCTGAACGCCGCTCATTCCTGGACGCACTTATTTCCCAGACCTCACCGTCCTACCTGGACGATCTCATCCGCTACCGGAAGATTGTCCGGCAGCGCAATCGCCTGCTTTCGGAGATGCACCTGACACCGTCGGAACTTGTTCTGATGCTGGAGCCCTGGGAACGACAGCTTGTTGATACGGGATCCCGTATTGTTGCCCGCCGGGCCAAACTGATCGGCCAATTTCAATCCTACCTGGAAAAAGCGCACCGCGAACTGGCGGGATCCGGACTGGTGCCGGCCATCACATACAAAACATTTTGTGAAACCGCCAATACCGATGCAATCCAAACAGCATACAGGGAGCGGCTCCGAAGCACCGCCGAACGCGAACGGGAACGCGGCCAGACGCTTATTGGTCCCCATCGCGATGAACTGGTCTTCTACCTCAACGACATGGAATTGCGCAAATTCGGCTCCCAGGGGCAGCACCGTATATTTGCACTGGCGTTGAAAATGGCCCAGCTCTATTTTTACAATGACGAACTGGAAGACCTGCCGGTATTCCTGCTGGATGACGTCTTCGGCGACCTGGATCCGAAACGGACCGAAACAGTGATGCAGATGCTGCTCCAGCATAAGGGGCAGTCATTCCTCACCGCTGCGCATCCCGACAAGATCTCCGGCTTCGCAACGGCCGGCCGTGACCGCATAGCCTCCTATTCGGTCAATGATGGCCGTGTGGAACAAATCAAATGACCATGGCACTCTACAGAAAACAACCCAGGCAGCTCCGGGAACTGGTGGATGAATTCATTGAGGATTATCCGCACCGGGTGGCTCTCAAGCGCGGTATGATACTGGCCCTGTGGCCCGAAGTGATCGGTGAATCCATCCGTGAACAGGTTAGCGACATGAAATTCCAGGGAAGCAGGCTGGTTCTCCGTGTCGCCGATCCGTCATGGCGACACGAAATCCATATGCAGCGGCATGCCATCGCACGCAAACTCAACAGCACCGTAAAAGAGGAGATCATCCGGGATATCCTCGTCAAATCGTGATTGTCAAATCGTGATCATCTTCGTTTTTTGCGAAGGATTATCGCTATTTTAAACAATATGAACGTCGATTGTCCCAAAAGGCATAATCCATTACATCATGGCCAATAACAGCAGATTTTCAACCTGGTTCTCCCGGTTGTTCAGTCCTTCAGAAAGCGAGACGACCTATCTGCATAAGGGAGAGATGCTGGTGGCCTTCCTGATCGCCTACTTCATTGCACTCTCCCTCTGGCTGCTGGTCAACATGAGTAAGGACTACACGCTGACCATAAACGCCCCGATCCAGATCACTGACTACAGCGAAGACATGGCCTTCAGTTCGGAACCGCCGGAAGAGGCCGTTATCGACGTGATCGGTGAGGGATGGAACCTGCTGGGCCTGTACCGCAATCCACCGTCCATCACCATCTCTCACACCGAAGAGGAGGTGGATCTGACCGAAATCGTCCAGCGGCAGTTCACATCCTACCCCGAGATTAGCGTTCAGAATGTGGAGCCGGCACGTCTCAACCTGGAGATGGAACCCAAAAGGGGGAAGACGGTGGCCGTGCGCCCCGATTTGGACATCCAGCTGAAACCGCAGCATGAGATCACGGGACGCGTGGAGATATGGCCGGACAGCGTGACGGTGCTCGGTGCGCGCTCGGTCGTCGACACCCTGCGCAGCCTTCAGACCAAAACCCTTCGTATGCAGAATGTCCAGGACAGGGTGGAACGGCTTGTCGGTCTGAATTCACCTGAAGGTGTGACGGTGCAAGGGGTATCCGACGTAACCATATCGTTTGATGTGACCGAATTCACGGAAGGGGAAGTCCGTATCTATGTTCAAGCGAGGAATGTACCCGACGACAGGGAAGTCCGTTTTGATCCCTCTGCTATCACCGTGCGCTATAACGTGCCAATCGATCAGTTTGGCACCGCCCAGAACATTGTCCCCTATCAGGCACATGTTGATTATGCCAATATCCTTCGGGATACGACCGGCTATGTTGTTCCGCGCATCGAACCGGCGAACGATAATCTGGATGTGCGATTGCGATCCATACAGCCACGACGCATAGCCTATTTCCTGGTCGTCCAAGATTGACGGGCGGATACTCAACGTTCCTGCTTGCTCCGTGACAGAATACCGGAACGAACGATGGGGCGGTTCTCCGGCAAATTGAAAAGTTATGGAGTCGCTTCCTCCCGAAACGGCTGAAGTGCCTCTTCGACCGGCCGGCATCCATCAAAGTAGGCGGCTACTTTCAACAGCACCTCGTCCACCAGCACATCCGGACACGACGCTCCGGAAGTGATCGCAACGGTCAGCGGCTCGGCCGCCTTGGGTATCCAGTTGCGGGTCTTCTCCACCTGCTTGTTCCACTGGTTGAAATGATGGATCTCGTTGCGGGACTTGATTTCCGAGGCATCCCGGATGTGGTAGGTCGGGAAGCGTTCTTCCAGCAATTCCACCAGGTGCATGGTGTTGGATGAGTTGTAGCCCCCAACGACCAGGGCCAGATCCGCCCGCTCTTCCATCAGTCCGTAGGTGGCCGATTGATTCTCGTTGGTCGCATAGCAGAGCGTGTCGGTGGTGTCGGCAAAATGCATCTCCACGCCGGGTTCGTCACCGGTCATCGGACCGGGTCCGGGTCCGGGTCGAGATGTGGAATCAGAAACGGTTTTTGGATCGGTCCCTGTTTCGCTCGAAGTAGCGCCGCCTGAACCGGATCCGGACGTGCCGTCAGCAGTTCCGTACTTTTCCCCGACCGCTTCACGCAGGATCTCCATCACCTCGCGGGTCTCGGTGGCCAGCATCGTGGTCTGGTTGATCACGCCGATGCGCTTCATGTCCTCGGCGGGATCGAACCCTTCGGTGCACTTCATACCGAAATACTTCTGGAAGTCGGAGCGCGGACGCTTTTCGAGCATGACATCGGCCAGGATGTGCGCTTCCTCCGGATTCAGCACCACCACGCACGGCGCTTCCCGGGAGCTGTGCGAGAAGGTGGCCCGCGTCTCCTCATGCTGGTACTTTCCGTGGATGACCAGAGAGTACCCTTTGGAGCCCAGTTGCTTGCCACGCTTCCATACCTTGATTACAAACGGACATGTAGTGTCGTACCGGTAAGGATCGATTCCCTGCTTCTCGAGTTTTTGCTGGATTTCCAGCGTAGTACCAAAGGCCGGGACGATCACGATATCATCCGGTGAAAGCGACGTGATGGGAATCCGCTCGGTGCCGTCGGTATCGAAAAGGAACCGTACGCCGCGCGCCTCCAGGTCCTTGTTGACGGTTGGATTGTGGATCATCTCGCTGAGCAGGAAGATGTTCCTGCCCGGGTGCTCTTCCACCGTCCGATAGGCGATGTCGATGGCATTTTCGACCCCGTAGCAAAAACCGAAATGACGAGGGATAAGAAAACGCACCGGACCCAGATCCAGCACGGCCGGGGTGCGGTCCTTTTTCCGCGGATCAAGGATTTGCCGGGCGTTTTTGACCGTTTTTATGATATCCGACTGGTAGAGATCCGGAATGAGAAAATCTTTGGGCATGGTGCGCTTCGGTTGCTTCTGTTCGAACGGGCACGGGATCCGGCTTCACAGCATCAATCCCGTTTCAGTTTTTTGTACTGGATGCGTTTGGGCTGATCATCGATACCCAGCACATCGCGGCGGTAGTCCTGGTACTGCCGATAGTTGCCTTCGAACCACCGCACCGTACTGTCGCCGTCAAAGGCCAGGATGTGAGATGCGATGCGATCAAGGAACCACCGGTCGTGAGAAATAACGACAACCGATCCTGCAAAGTTCAGTAACGCATCCTCCAGGGCCCTGAGTGTCTGCACATCGAGATCGTTGGTGGGCTCGTCCAGAAGTAACAGATTGGCCCCTTCGCGGAGTGTTTTTGCCAGATGGACACGGTTGCGTTCACCGCCGGAGAGCTGGTCGGTTTTCTTCTGCTGATCGCCGCCGCTGAAGTTGAACCGGGCGACGTAGGCGCGCGAGTTGACCTCGCGGTTGCCCAGGGTAATGGTATCCTCTCCTCCGGATATCTCCTCCCAGATCGACTTGTTCGGATCAAGCGGCCGGCTCTGATCAGCATAGCCGATATTGACCGTTTCACCGACATCAAACGTGCCGCGGTCGGGCTTCTCCTGGCCGGTGATCATGCGGAACAGCGTGGTTTTGCCTGCCCCGTTCGGACCGATAACTCCTACGATCCCCCCGGCGGGCAGGTCGAATTCCAGATCCTCGAAAAGAAGACGATCGCCAAAGCCTTTTGATACGCCGTTGGCGCGGAGCACTTTGTCGCCCAGCCGCGGTCCGGGCGGGATGTAGATTTCCAGCTCGTCGCGTTTCTTTTCCTGCTCCCGGGTGGAAAGCAGGTCCTCGTAAGCCGTGATGCGCGACTTGCTTTTCGTGGAACGCCCCTTCGGATTGGTCCGGATCCATTCCATCTCGCGATCGATGGTCTTTTGCAGTTTTTTGTTCTGCTGCTTCTCCACATCCAGCCGTCGCCGCTTCTGCTCCAGCCAGCTTGAGTAGTTGCCTTCGAAAGGAATACCCTCGCCGTGGTCCAGTTCCAGGATCCATCCGGCCACATTATCCAGGAAATAGCGATCGTGCGTAATCGCGATCACGGTGCCTTCGTAGCGCTCCAGGTGCTGCTCGAGCCAGTTCACCGAGTCGGCATCGAGATGGTTGGTGGGCTCGTCCAGCAGCAGTACATCCGGCTCCCTGAGCAGCAGGCGGCACAGCGCCACCCGCCGGCGCTCCCCGCCGGAGAGGACGTTGACAGGCGTATCTTCGGGCGGACAGCGCAGCGCCTGCATCGCCATTTGGAGCTTGCTGTCCAGATCCCATGCATTTTTCTGGTCGATCTGCTCCTGCAAGCTGGACTGCCGCTCGATAAGCGCGTCGAAATCGGCATCCGGTTCACTGAATTTTCCGCTGATCTCCTCGTATGCCTGCACCAGGTTGACCAGGTCCTGCACGCCCTCCTCCACGATATCCCGGACGGTTTTGGATGGATCCAGTTCGGGCTCCTGGGGAAGGTGGCCGAACGTGACACCCGATTTGAAAGTGATTTCACCCTCGTAATTGTCATCAAGCCCGGCGATGATCCGGAGCAGGGTGCTTTTTCCCGAGCCGTTCGCCCCGATGATGCCGATCTTGGCGCCATAGAAGAACGAAAGGTAAATGTCTTTGAGAACGCGCTGGTTCGGACCCCAGGTCTTGCCCACGCCCGTCATGGAAAAAATGATCTTCTTGTCGCTCACAATGTTATGTTTTTGAGATGTCGGTTCCTGTGATCTTGCTTCAACGACGCATAAACCTTATCAGCATCCTCACCATCAGCATCACCATCAGCTGCATCAGTAGCATCAGCAGTATCGGAAGCATCAGCAGTATCAGAAGCAACTGCAGTATCGGAAGCAGCTGCAGTATCGGAAGCATCAGCAGTATCGGAAGCATCAGCAGTATCGGAAGCAGCTGCATCCTCATCAGGCCGATCGGCTTCTGCCATCGAAGCCCCAAAAAACGGATCAGACCGTGGTGTTGTCTGTTGCCGCAACATCCTCCAGCCTGACCCCGACCAGTTTGCTGATGCCGACCTCCGGCATGGTAACACCGTACATCATCTCGGATTTCTCCATGGTGGTCTTGTTGTGGGTGATGACGATGAATTGCGTGTCGTCGCTGAATTTCCTGAGCAGCTTGGTAAAGCGCAGGATGTTCGGGTCGTCAAGGGGGGCGTCCACCTCGTCCATGATACAGAACGGCGACGGTTTAACAAGGTAGATCGCGAACAGCAGGGCGATGGCCGTCAGCGTCTTCTCGCCGCCGGAGAGCTGCTCAATCACGCTCGGACGCTTGCCCCGCGGATTGGCGATGATCTCGATCTTGGCATCCAGCGGATCCTCGGCTTGCTCGTCCATTACCAGGTCGCAGTAGTCGTTTTCCTCGAACAGGGTGTTGAACACCGTGCGGAAATTTTCCCTGATCTCCCGAAAGGTTTTATTGAACCGTTCCTGGGCGTTCCGGTTGATCTCCTGTATTGTTTCGATGAGCTGCTCCTCAGCGCTCTCAAGGTCGCTGATCTGCTCCTCGAAATGGTCGAGCCGCTGCTTCTCCTCCTCGTACTCGGTGATGGCCAGCGGATTGACCTCGCCGATGTTCTTGAGCCGCTGCCTGAGCGTGAAGATGGTTTCCTGCGCGGTGGAAATGTCGGTGTCTTCCGGCAGCTGGGTGTCGATCTGGTCGATGGTGAGGCTGTAGGTCTCCCAGATGTGATCATTGATGTTTTTCTGGTCCATCTCCAGCTTGGACCTGGCCAGCTCCAGCGAGTGGAGCAGCTCCTGGTTGGAATCCTTCTTGCGCCGGGCTTCCTTCAGGTTCTCCTCGAGCAGGTTGATCTTCCCGCGCTGCCGGGCGCAGGCTTCGTCGGCTTCCCGGTACTGCTTTTCAGCCTCCTCTTTCCGGATCAGCTGTTCGCGCAGTTCCTCGTTAGCCTCTTCCAGCTGTTCGCGTAAAGCAATGATCTGGTCCTTGCTGGATTTGGCCTGGTCGGCCCGCTGGGTGAGCCGGTCGCGGATCGCCTGCACGTCCGTCTCGAAGCGTTCAATGTCGCGTTTGAGCGTGTCGACCGAATTCTTTGCCTGCTGATAGCGCAACGCGACGTCGTTGTACCGTGTCTGGGATCGCTGCAGGAGCTCCTCTTTCTCGTTCAGGGAGGATTTGAGGTTCACCTCTTCGCGGACGATGGCTTCCCGCTCGCCCGTCAGCTTTTCCAGTTCGGGTGAGATCGATTCCCGTTCCTCCGTAGCGGTGCGGGTGTTGACGTGGAGCTCTTCCAGTCGTTTTTCAAGATCCTGTGCATTTTTTTGATAGAACTGCGCCTGATTTCGGGTGGACTCGGTGCGCGATTCAAGTTTGCGCAGGCGTCCTGAGCACTCGTTGACGTTCTGCTGATGGGGTTGGAGGTCGAATTTCCGGTACACCTCGGAGAGATCGTCGAGTCTAACCTCGGCTTTTTCGACTTCCAGGGCCATATCGTCGGCCTGCTTCCGGCGTTTTTCGACTTTTTCGCGCAGGCCAATCCGCACGCCGGCATTTTTGCTGCTGCTGCCGCTGTGGATGAAACCGCTCCGCGCAGCGACATCGCCGTCGGGGGTCACCGCCGTCAGGTCCCGGCTGCCGGCAAGGCGTACGGCCTCATCAAGACTGTCCGCCATGACGATCCCACCGAAAAAGAGATGCTTCAATGGACGGAAAGCCGGATCACAGCGCACCTGTTCGGCAAGGAGGGGTGCCTCTGCAGATACTCCTGCGGATGTTCCGGTCCGACGGTCATCTTCATCCCGAATCCTGTCGAGCGGAATGATGGTCACCCGTCCCTTGTCCTTTTTTTTCAGCAGGCCGAATGCCCGGACCGCTTCTTCCTGCGTGGCGGTGATCACAAAATTGGCGGCATCGCCCAGGACGGCTTCGACAGCTGCGGCATAGGGTTCATCACTTGAAAAAACATCGCTTACGATTTCGAGTACGGAAAAATCGTTACGGTGCTCCCGCAGGTACTGGACCCCGGCCGGATGGGCATCCGACGACTCGGCCAGGCCTTTCAACAACTGATGCTCCGAACGCAATGCATCCCGTCGGCTTTGCAGGCCGCGGATCTCGTCCTTTTGCCGGTCGATGCGCTTGAGCAGCTGCTCCCGTTCTACCCGGGCCTTTTCCAGCTCTTGCTCGGCTTCCTTGTATTCGGCCAGCAGCACATCATACTGCGATTCCAGCTCTTCTTTTTCCTGTTCGAAGGCTTCCGCTTTCTCCCGGCTCTCACGGACTTCCCGCTGCAGCCGCTCCTCTTGTTCCGCCGCATGCTCCAACCGTGATTCCAGTCGCACCTGGCGGTTCTGAAGTTCGCTGATGCGCTGTGTAGCCTCACTGTGTTTCCTGCCGATGGCATCCAGATCACTGCGCACCTTGCCGACCTGTCCACGGGCTTCTTCAAGCGCCCGGCTGGCCGATTCGTGCTCCGTACGCATGCTCTCCAGCTGTTTTTCGGCATTTCGAAGCGCATCCTGATTGGTTTTCAGATTTTTGCGCAAGTCCCTAATCTGGTCTTCGGCCTGGTAGATGTCCTGCTCGTAGCGCTGGATCACCGTCTCCTCGCCCCGAATCTTTTCCTCGGTCACACGGATATGAGTGCGGATTTCCTGGATGCTGCTGCTGACCTGGTCAACCTGCCTGCGGGCCTGGTTCTGCACCTGCTCTTTTTCGATGAGCGCTTCGTGCGCTTCCTCTTCGTTCTGCTCGAGCATCCCAAGCCGGTTTTGCAGCTCCTCTTTGGTTGCCGATACGCTTGCGATCCGTTCGAGCAGAGGATCCAGCTCACTGCGCACATGGTCGTACTCCTGCCGGGATACGGCTTTGTCCAGAAACTCCAGTTCCTCCCGGTACTTCCGTACCCGCTCGGCGCGTGACGCCTGCGCCTGGAGTGAGCGGGTCTTTTTGCGGACCTCGACCAGGATGTCTTCCATGCGCTGCAGATCGACCCGAGTATCCGACAGTTTCTTGAGTGTCTGCTTCTTGCGCTCCTTGAACTTGGTGATGCCCGCCGCCTCTTCGAACAGCCGACGCCGATCGTTATTCTTATCGTTCAGTATCTCGTCGACCATCTTCAGCTCGATCACCGAATAGGCGTTGGGGCCCATGCCGGTATCCATGAAAAGATCGTTGATGTCGCGCAGCCGGCACGGTTTGTTGTTGAGCAGATACTCGCTCTCCCCGGAGCGGTACAAGCGGCGTGTCATGGTGATGTCGGAAAACTCGGTAGGCAGCACGCCGCGGTTGTTGATGATGGTCAGCGACACCTCCGCCATGCCCAGCGCCTTCTTGGCCGCCGTGCCGTTGAAGATGACATTGGTCATGGCCGCCGAGCGCAGCAGGGAAGGACGCTGTTCGCCCAGCACCCACCGCAGGGAATCGACGATATTGGACTTGCCGCACCCGTTCGGACCGACGATCGCCGTGATGCCGCTGTCGAACTTGACCCTGGTTTTGTTGGCAAAGCTTTTGAAGCCCTGAAGCTCAAGTTGGGCAAGATACATGGTACGGCGACTCCGGTACGGGGATTATACGGTCATAATCTCTTCTTCCTTGTCCTTGAGCATCTGGTCGACACTGGAGATATAGGAATCAGTGAGTTTTTGCAGCTCTTCTTCGGCTTCGTAACGGGAGTCTTCGGGAAGGGATTCTTCCTTCACGACCTTTTTGATCTCATCCTTGATCTCCCGGCGGGTGTTGCGGATGCTCACACGGGCGTCTTCCGCCTTCTCGCGCGAAACCTTGACCAGGTCCTTCCTCCGCTCTTCGGAGAGGACCGGCAGGGGGATGCGGATGAGGGTCCCGTCGTTATTGGGATTAAGACCAAGTCCGGACGACATGATCGCTTTTTCGATTTCGCGGATGGAAGATCTGTCGAAGGGTTCAACGGTCAGCAGCCGGGGATCGGGTGCTGAAATATTGGCAAGCTGATTGAGCGGGGTCTGCGTCCCGTAGTACTCCACCTTGATCCCGTCCAGCAGCTGTGGGCTTGCTTTCCCGGCCCGTATATGCCCCAGTTCCCTTTTCAGGAAGGATTTGGCATCCTTCATTTTTTCTTGTGCCTCATCAATGTAAGGCTGTAGTTCTTCTATCATAACATCTGCTAAATAATGGTGGAAAAATCAGTACAGATGCGAAAGATATAACAAATCGGTAA
Source organism: Cyclonatronaceae bacterium (assembly GCA_046483675.1). Taxonomy (GTDB): domain Bacteria; phylum Bacteroidota; class Rhodothermia; order Balneolales; family Natronogracilivirgulaceae; genus SKNL01. The sequence goes on along the minus strand of JAWOCT010000007.1, from coordinate 5,972 downwards.
AAAAAAAAGAGGGATCAGTCCCAGTGGACGCGGGTCCCGACCGATTCCCCGCGCGCGATTTTTACCAGGTTGCCGGGTTCGTCCATATTGAAGACGATGAAGGGAGTCTTGTTGTCACGGCACAGTGTGAAAGCAGTGAGGTCCATGACCGTAAGCCGGAGCTTGAGGACCTCATCGCCGCTGATGGATTCAAACTGGCGGGCATCGGGATTTTTCTCGGGGTCGGAGTCGTAGATGCCGTTGACCCGGGTGCCCTTGAGGATGGCGTCGGCCTCGATCTCGATAGCACGGAGCGAAGCAGCCGTATCGGTTGTGAAATAGGGGTTGCCGGTGCCAGCTCCGAAGATCACAACACGCCCTTTTTCCAGGTGGCGCACGGCTCGCCGGCGGATGAAAGGCTCGGCGATCTGCTCCATGCGGATGGCCGACATCAGACGGGTATGGATACCCTTGCGCTCCAGGGCATCCTGAAGCGCGATGCTGTTGATCATGGTTGCCATCATGCCCATGTAATCGCCCTGGACACGGTCCATTCCCTGCGTGGCGCCTTTGACCCCGCGAAAGATGTTGCCGCCGCCGATGACGATCGCGATTTCAATATTTGTTTCCCTGGCTTTCCGAATTTCCTCGGCATACTGGGAAAGCACCTCGCCGTCGATGCCATGCCCCTGCTTGCCCAGGAGGGACTCACCGCTCAGTTTCAAAAGGTATCGTTTATTCAGTTTCACAATAGTACTCCGATGGATTTGAACAGGCGTGAAGGGTGAATGAGGCTGTAAAGCACTGATACAAAAAAGGCTGCCCAAGAGAGCAGCCTTTGAAGTGTGATGGCTTACTGTCCGCCAAGCTGGATGCGGACAAAGGATTTGACCATGGGGGCACCGGACTGCTTCAGATATTCCTGGACGGAAAGGGTTCCGTCCTTGACAAATTTCTGTTCCAGCAGTACGCGCTCCTCGAAGAAACGCCGCATCTTGCCCATGGCCGCCTTTTCGGCGATCTCCGCCGGCTTGCCCTCGTTGAGCAGCTGCTCTTTGGCGATTTCCTTCTCCTTCTCGATCACGGTTGAATCTACGCCGTCACGGTTGACGGCAAGCGGATTCATAGCAGCGATCTGCATGGCCACGTCTTTGGCAATCTCGGGATTGTCCACGGAGGCCTCGAACTCGACCAGTACGGCAAGTTTGTTGCCCGGGTGGATATAACTGTAGATCTGACCTTCCGATTTAAGCAGTTCAAACCGGCCTATATCGATTTTTTCACCGATTTTTCCAACCAGATCCTTCAGTTTGTCGGACACCGTGAGGTCGCCGGTGCTGGATTGAAGCAGGGTTTCACGGTCAGCCGGTTCGTTTTCAAACACCACATTGGCGAAGTCAAGGGCATACTGGACAAACTCTTCGTTCTTGGCCACGAAGTCCGTCTCGCAGTTCAGCTCCAGAGCCACGGCCTTTTTTTTGTCCTCGGAGATCATGGTTACGATGACGCCCTGGTTGGCTTCACGGTCGGCCCGTTTTTCGGAGACCTTCTGTCCTTTTTTGCGAAGGAGTTCAACGGCCTTTTCCATGTCACCATCTGACTCGGCCAGGGCCTTTTTGCAGTCCATCATCCCGGCACCGGTCAGGTCACGTAATTTTTTTACATCTGCTGCAGATATGCTCATTTTCGTAAATACGGTTAAGTCTTCAAGTTAAAAAATCCTTGCTGGTCTTTGGAATCGCGGTTCAGGCTTCGCCTTCGCCGGTCTTTTTTTCCTTCTCCTCGCTTTCGCCGGCGCCGGCTGACGTTTCCGGTTCCGCTGCGGCGTTTGCACCCGCTTTTCCCTCGGTCTTGTCATCGGTTGCGGCTGCTTTATCGGCCGTATCGGCTTTCTCCTCGGCAGGCTTGACTCCCGTAGTTTCGGCCTTGGCAGGTTTCTCCTCTGCCGATTCAACCTCAGCAGGTTTCTCCTCCGCCGATTCAGTTGTGGAAGGCTTGCCTTCCGCCGATTCAGTTTTGACGGGTTTGGCCTCCCCTGATTTGCTTTCCTCCTTGGCTTCACGGGCGGCAGGCCTGGCCTGGCTCGATGCGGCCTTGGCCTTCCGGGTCCGCTTGCGACGCGTAGTCTTCACTTCGGGTACAGCGGCCGCTTCGGCATCCTCCTCGCCGGCGCCTTCACGGCTCATGGACTCGGCGGCCAGCTGCTCTTCCTGGTATGCTTCCCGCTCGGCCATGCCTTCGATGATGGCATCGGCCACATTGGAGGCCACGAGCTGGATGGCTTTGGCAGCATCGTCGTTGCAGGGGATGATATAATCCGGTACGTCGGGATCACAGTTCGTATCCACCAGCGCAAAGATCGGGATGTTCAGCTTCAGCGCCTCGTTAACGGCAATGTTTTCCTTCACGATGTCAACGACAAACAGCGCGCCGGGCAGGCGGCCTATCTTGGCAATACCGCCCATCACATCCTCGAGTTTCTGCTTTTCACGATCGAGCATCAGCCGCTCTTTCTTGGTGATGTTATCGTACGTGCCGTCAGTCTGCATGGCCTGGATCTCTTCCATCCGGGAAATACTCTTGCGGATGGTCACGAAGTTCGTAAGCATGCCGCCCAGCCAGCGATGGGTCACGTAGGGCATGTCGCAGCGTTGTGCTTCGGTGCGGATAATCTCCTGAGCCTGCTTCTTTGTGCCTACGAAGAGAACCTTCTTGCCGGATCGGGCTACTTTCGTGATCTCATCGAGGGCTTCCTGGAGGAGGGCGTGCGTCTTGTTCAGGTCGATGATGTGGATCCCGTTTCGCTGCATGAAAATGAATTCACGCATTTTGGGATTCCATCTTCTGGTCAGGTGGCCGAAGTGTGCTCCCGATTTCAGGAGCTCTTCGACAGGAGCTGCGTTAGCCATGTCGGTTGTGTTATATGTTGAGGTTTGTCCACTATGCAGGTCTTCCTCAAAGACAAATCCCGTTGCCCTGAAGACAAACGGGACACCCAGCCCTGAGTCGCTGCATATGTGAGATAATGATTGAAAAGGGAATCAGCGCTTGGAAAACTGGAATTTTTTCCGGGCCTTGGGCTGACCGTATTTTTTCCGCTCGACCATGCGATCGTCACGGGTGAGCAGGTCATTCGTTTTCAGTGCGTTGTGCATTTCCGGTTCCAGCGTATTCAGTGCCCGGGCTATGCCCAGCTGCACCGCTTCGGCCTGTCCGGTGATGCCCCCTCCGCGTACCGTGACCTTGACATCGTACTTGCCGGCGGTCTCGGTCACTTTCAACGGCATGTTCACGGTGTTCTGCTGTGCCGGCAGGACAAAAAAAGTTTCCATGGGTTTGTTGTTCACCACGATATCTCCCTTGCCGGGTCGTATATACACACGCGCGGTCGACGTTTTCCTGCGACCGATGAATGTTTGGTTCTCCATGTTCAGAGTTCGATTTTTTCAGGTTTCTGCGCGACCAGAGTGTGATCGGGTCCGGCGAAAACACGCAGATTGGTTAGGATTTTTCGGCCAAGCCGGTTTTTCGGGACCATACCCTTGACGGCATTGCGCACCAGGAAGGTGGGATCTTTCTTCAACATCTCCTCCGGAGTGGTGAAGGTGGTGCCGCCCGGATAGCCGGAATGGCGGAAGTACTGCTTGTCCTGCATCTTTTTGCCGGACAGGGATACTTTTTCAGCGTTGACGACGATCACGTTGTCACCCGTATCCATATGAGGGGTGAACTCGGGCTTGTGCTTGCCCCGAAGCAGGGAGGCAACCTTGCTGGCAAGACGGCCCAGCGGCTGACCTTCCGCGTCAATGACCAGCCACTTTTTCCGGATGTCGCCAGATTTGGCTGAATATGTTTTGAAACTCTCGGTATTCACGGTGCTATTTTTTTGGATCACAAAAATAAAACTGGTTTTCTGACAAGTCTGGAAAGATAAAATATTATTGCAATTCTTGCAAATAGGGAATCACCCGGAAAAACCCGGCCGGGGAGAAGCGTCATCCCGCCCGACCCCGTGCTGCAGTATTTGTGGCGGTGCAGGAGTCAAGTGTCTATTGGATCTTGAAAAAGCGCTTGCATATGCTTTTTTATGTTGCTTTTTAGTTCCGCATGAACCATATTGTGATGCGCAGAGGATGGCAATTTGCAGCGATAGCCAGCCCATGGATTGCACAACGAGTTTTATTACAGGGACATATCTTGAAAGGGCGTATTAAGCAATTAATGCGCCCTTTTTTTTCAAGTCAAACCACCTGTAAGTGAAACCACCTGTAATTCACATGTGTCCCGCTTGTCCGGAAAAAAAATCTGAAACCGAATAGATGAAATGAACATGACAGCCTCCGGCTGACACACAGGAGCATGACTAAATCCTGTCATGTGAGATTATTATGACCATATGAATCGAAATTGATATAAACAGATGAAAAAAAGCTTTCTGACCGTGCTGTTCTGTGTGACAGCACTCTGCCTTTGGACCGACGCCGATGCCCGTCCCCTCAACTATGCAACCCCCGAAGAGATGGGCATGGACGGCGACCGGCTGCTCCTGGCCGATTCCCTGCTCCTTGATGCCGTACGGGCTGGTGACACCCCCGGCGCCGTGCTGATCGTAGTGCGCGACAGCATGATCGTATATGAAAAAGCATGGGGGTGGATGCAGCGTACGCCCGAACCCCGCGAGATGGACCGGAACACGATTTTCGACCTGGCCTCGCTTACAAAACCACTGGCCACCGCTACCGCCCTGATGAAACTGGTGGAAGACGGTCACCTGAGACTCACCGATCCGGTATCCAAATACGTCCCGGAGTACGCTCATTTTGGCGGACAAGAACGGCCCGCGCGCGAACAGCCGCGTATCATCCACCTGCTCACCCACACGTCGGGACTCCCCTCTTATGCACCGGTCAGCCAGCTCAGGGATCAGTACGGATCCGAAGCTGATGACTCCCTCATGGGCTATCTCTGCGCCCTGCCCGACCGCCCGAAACCGGGTTCCGGAATGAGGTACAGCTGTCCGGGCTTCATCTCTCTTCAACAGGTCGTTGAAGCTGTCACGGGCACGGACCTGAATACCTGGACGCGCCGGCACCTCTTTCGTCCGATCGGCATGGAGGATACGTTTTTCCTTCCCGATGAAACCCTACTGGACCGCATCGCTCCGACTGTCTACACCGAAAAGGATGGCGTTGTCGCGGGTATCGTCCACGACCCGCTGGCCCGCGAGGTGATGGGGGGCATCTCCGGCAATGCCGGCTTGTTTTCTACGGCCGGGGACCTGGCCCTTTTCGCGGCCATGATGCTCAACGAGGGATCCATCAACGGGACACGCGTGCTGTCGCCGGCCACGGTGCGCACCATGACCTCGGCACCCGCCGGTTTCGAATCGCATGGACGGGCCCTGGGATGGGATCTCAGTTCTTCTTTCGCATCCAACCAGGGGAACCTGTTCGGGGAGAAAGCGTACGGTCATACCGGATACACCGGCACTTCCATGGTTATGGACCCTGATACAGGCGTTGCCGTGATCCTGCTGACCAACCGGGTGTATCCCGACGATTCGACCAGTGTGGTGGATCTGCGTGCCAAGGTGGCCAACGTGGTGGCTGGTTCTATTATCGATTGAAGCCGGCAGGGGAGCGACTGTGCCTGACCCGGTCGGGAAGGGCAGCGGCTCTTCTTCTCTTCTCTTCTCTTCTCTTCTCTTCTCTCAGTCCGGCATGATACAGGCGGCGGCGTCCGTCACAAGCCGTAATGGCACGGTCTGCGCTTGTCCGGAAGGTATCTCAACCTTTTTTGGCATTTATGTGTTAATTATTGATGTGCAACCGAAAACCGCAATGAAATCCCGGACCTATGAACCGAAGAGATTATCTGAAAAACACATTGGGTGGATTCGCCCTGCTCGGAACCTACGGCATGGGGCATTCGCTGGCGTCGGCACCTTCCACCGGCACATTTGCAGGGGCTGCAATGCCGGCGGGAATGGCTGC
>JAWOCT010000113.1:0-20085 GCA_046483675.1 Cyclonatronaceae bacterium | reverse complement strand
CTCTTCTACTTGCGTTGAGCTCTCCCGGCCGGTCATTGCCTTGTTCCTAAATCCCGCACCCGTAAGTGCGAAATCCAGGGGCTCGCTATGCGATTTTCTTGTCTTTTCATCCGGTCAAAGAACATCCCGCCGCTTTTTGCGGCAGACTCCAAATATACACCTTATTACTTCCACTTGTCAATATTTATTTTAAGAAATCTTCTGTCGCGCCCCCGCGATGAGCAGGTTCTGTCAGGACAGAACCGCCTGCAACAACCACTACCGGATCCCCAGTTTTTTGAGCTTGCTTTGCAGGGTGGTGGGCTTCATGCCGAGCAACCGGGCCGCGCCATCCTCCCCATAGATTTTGCCGCCCGTCTGTTCGAGGACCTTCCGTAGATAACGACGGCTCATCTCGTCAAACGGCATCAGCTCGCCGCCAGGGATGGCAGTGTTCTGATCCATCCCTTTGGTCGATGCCGGCTTGCCGGATGGCAGCGGCGCCCCTTCCGGGTCCTCCTGCCCAGAGGCAGCCGCCTCTTCATCAAAGACGGGCAGGAAGTCCCCCCGTGAAGCATTCAGTAACGAGCGTCGCATCACTTCATGAAATTCATGGAAATTGCCCGGCCAGGGATGCTGCACGAGCTGCTCAATCGCGTCATCGGAAACACTTAACCGATCAAGTTTGAGAAAACGACCGGCCTCTTCCACCCACCGCTCCACAAGTACCTTGATGTCATCCTTTCGCTGGGCCAGCGGCGGCAGCAACACCGTATCAAAACTGAGAAAATAGTAGAGGTCAGTGGAAAAATCACCTTGCTGCATCCGCTCCTCCAGCAGGAGGGAGGTGGTTGCCAAAATGCGTGTACGTGTGCTGTTTTCCTGCCGGTCCTGCAGCCAGGCAAGCAATTTTTGCTGATTGACCGCCGTAAGCATGCCAATCTCAATGATCAGCAATACCACGGCATCCTGAGCCATGGCTTCCTCTCGCGATGCGCCCTCACCGCACAAACGATCTACAACCTTGTTCTGATCGGTAACCGGCAGGGCCTCCAGATCCCATTCCACAGTGTGCGCCCCCGCCAACACTTCGGCCTGCAGCACCTGGCGGGCCAGTGTCCGTTTGCCCGTAGATCGCTCACCCCGGAACAACAGGTGCACCTGTTGATCGGCAAGGCTGTCAACCTTGCGCATGAGCGCCTGCATAAGACTGGACTCCGCCACAAAACCGTTCTCCCGGCTGTCGGATATTTCTCCGTCCGTCTCCCGGGCGGCGGCTTCGCCGGTGGCGGGCAAAAGGGACACTGCGATGAAAGGCTGAGGACCCGATTTTACCGTAAAGATCCGGAATTCAAAATGAAACACCTTCTCCTCGGCTCTTTTTGAATGAAAACAAGTGACGGGAAGCTCCGGCCCGGTTCCCGCCCGGCTGAGTTCCGCAATCCGATCCACCAACGCAGCCACCTCAGCCTGCACCTTCGAACCGTTTGTCTCCGATGCCAGTACAAACTCTTCCGGCTTGTACCCAAGCACCTCCCTTATCCGGGAATTGGCAAATATGAGATGGGCATTCTCGTTTTCATCCACTCTGAAGATCAAATAAAGTCCGGGAATGTGATCAAGTGCTTCCCGCCAGAACGCATTTGTCATACTATTTCAATAGGATTAATTCCAGGCTCTGTTTATTGCGCCGTCATTTGTACAACGAAATATCGTCAGCGTGAACGATACCGTTTTCACCGCATTCTATCAATGAGCAATCTCAATTTTGTAACCGGACCGGATGGGCGTGGAGTACACGAACTGGCTGACCATGGTGGATCCGTTGTTCCGCAGCCACAGGTGCCGGCCCCTGGTAACCTGTTTCCAGAAGTGAAACAGCTGAACGTCCACGGTCTGGGCGACCAGATAGGCGATCATACTGCCTATGGTATTGCCCATGACCAGGACCGTCAGAAAAACTGCTCCCAGACCAAGAAAGAGAGCATCCCGTTTATAACGGGGCGCTCCTACAGGCGAAAATTTCACATCAGTTTGGATGGTATCCAGATCTTTGCGCATGGAATCTCAGCGATCCGTCTCGGGTTTATTATGAAAGGACAACAGTGCATCGATGTCTTATCATTCGACAAAATGGCACAATAAAGTTCAATGTACAGCAATTACATATGGAAACTCCCACGGAAGCAGCTACGAACACCCGGAAGGACCACCCTGTTGGCCGGACACACCTGGTCGGCAAGTTGATCGAAGCCGGACAGCGTGACTATACACAGCTGGACCTGTCTGATATGGCGCAGATCACCCGGACACCCCTTGATGAGATATCCTCCCATTTCCGGGACGTGGACGAGTGGATTGATGCGTTTTACTGCATGCTGGTGGAGCAGTACCGTGACATGACTCTGGCCATACCCGACTTTGAACAGTACACGGTCGGGGAGAAACTGCTCAATTTCAGCCTTAGCAGCATGGACATGATGGGCGATCACGAGCACCTTGTCCGCAGCACGTTTCACCCGTTTATCCTGGACCGGTTCACATCCACCCGCTTCGAGCATTCGGTGGCCGCCCTCTTCCGGGAGTTCACCGATCAGGACGAACGCATAGCCATGTCCAACCAGCTGTTCCTCGTTTCACCAGTGTATACCTGGTGGAGCCGTGAATATCTGCACCTTATCGGATACTGGCTGGAAAAACCCGGTTCCGAACCCGAACTGATGGCCCTTGCGGAAAAAACAACGACCCTTCTGAATGAAATTCTCTATAACGGGGTTTTCGACAAAACCCTGGACCTCGGGAAGTATCTGGTGGAAAACGGATTTGTGACGCCGCGTGCCCCCCTGTCCATCCTGCGCAGATTGCTGAGGTTCTGAGGGAAAGCCTGCTTACGGTACACTCAAACAGGCAATCCGTTTAGCAAGCTGTCTTGTTGTTCCAGCTGAACTGTTGCTCCGAGTGTCCTGGTGATCCGGCTACTCCGGTGCTCTGATTGTCTTGGTGATTCGCGATTGTCCTGGTGATCCGGCTGGTCATCAGATACAGCGCTGATACCCGTTATACAGGAAGACTTTTTACCCTTTTTTATGAACCAAATGCTATGAGTGATTTTCCTTCTTCACGATTTGAACGCACCGCGCGCATAGCCCGGACCGGTTTGCGGGTCGGCACCAATTATGCCATGCACCATTTCAAAAACCGGGTTTCCGGCAATGGCAACAATGAGGTGCGACGTCGTGAACTGCACACTTCCAATGCCCGCTTTCTTTACGACGAGCTTTCCAGGCTTCGCGGAACGGCCCTCAAACTGGCCCAGACTTTAAGCCTGGATCACGGTTTGCTGCCTGAGGAATTTGTGGATGTGATGTCCCAGGCCCAATACCGTGTTCCTCCCATCAGCAAGGCTTTGGTCCGGCAGACCATAAAAAACGAGTTGAGGGGATATCCGGAGGAGATATTTGCTGAATTCAACACGGAAGCCAGCGCGGCCGCCTCTATCGGACAGGTTCATGAAGCCGTGCTGCCGGATGGCCGGCCGGCCATGGTGAAAATCCAGTACCCGAACATCCGGGTCAGTATCGGCTCCGATCTGAGCATGGCCAAGGTGGTGTTCAAGCGCATGGTGAAGAGCGATCGCACCGACGACTATTTCAGGGAAGTCTATGACAAGATGATGGAGGAAACCGATTATCGTCACGAGGGAGCGCAAATCGCCCATTTCAATGAGCAGTATGCAGGAGACGCATTTGCCATACCGGAGTACATATCCGAATTTTCCACGTCGTCGGTTCTTACCATGACACGCGTACGGGGCGAGCACTTGTCCGATTTTCTGGCCCGGGATCCAGGACCAGAGGAGCGGAACCATTACGGCCAGCGATTGTGGGATTTTTTCCATGCACAGATCAACGATACGCGCACCCTGCATGCCGATGCCCATCCCGGAAATTACATGCTCTGCGACGATGGAAGGCTCGGGGTGGTCGATTTCGGATGCATCAAGGAATGTCCGGCCGACTTCTTTTCGAATTATGTATCACTGCTTCCTCTGCACCTTGAAGGGAACCGCGATGCATTGTGGAATCTGTACACACGCCTGGGGCTGATCAATCCCGATTCGGGCGATCCGGATTTCGAAGAATCCTTTTTTGAACTCTGCAAAACGTTCGGGGACCTTGTCACCCAACCATACCGCTCTGACTCTTTCGACTTCGGGGATGAAGGGTTCAGCGCGCAATACCGTTCGTTGGTAAAAGAGGCGGTCTCACAACCTGAACCCCGCGGTACACACCATTTCATCTACGTTACGCGCGCACATATCGGGTTGTACCGGATGCTGATGCAGCTGGGCGCAGTAATCGACCCGCGGCCCGGAAAGAACCATGTGCTGGACTGGTGGGAGCAACAGGACCACGCCTGGCACAGTTAGCCGCAAAACGTATCAAAGAGCATGACCAGGTCATCCGACACCTCTTGAGCCGTTCGTCCTTCAATGCGGTGGCGCGGGATCATGGCCTTAATCTCCCCATCCACAAAAAATGCAAAAGCGGGCGATGAAGGCGGGAAGTCACTAAAATATTCCCTGGCACGGGCGGTGGCTTCCTTGTCCTGTCCGGCAAAGACAGTACAAACACTGGAAGGCTTTTTGGTGTGGCCCATGGCCAGTTTGAGTCCCGGGCGGGCATTGCCTGCAGCACAGCCGCAAACCGAGTTGATAACGAGGAGCATGGATCCTTTGGCATCACCAAAGACGTCATCCACTTCCCCCGGGGTTTTCAATTCCATGACTCCCAGGTCGGTCAACTCTTTTCTCATCCAGGAAGTGTCTGGTCCTATTCCATAACCAAATTGCATAATTCAGGCTGTTTTACGTTGAAGTTTAGCGTATCCTTATGGATTATATGCGATGTACAACGGAGGAAATGGCTGGATACATATCCGGCTACCCCAAAAAATTCAGTATAAGATGAAATTTTTCTACAAGATAGCACTGGCATCCCTGCTCGTACTCCCGATGCTGTCCTGCACATCAACAACAAAGGTTGCAAGTCAGTTCAACACGCCGGAAGCTTCTGTCGAACGGCCGGCCAGCCTGTCGTCGCTGGCACGGTCAACGCAGCGCACATCTCTGGACGGGCTGGCTTTCCATGTGGTCAATGATGAGACCCATTTGTATGTCCTCGTTGACTTTGTCAGCAGTCGTCTGTATCAAAATGCCCGGGAATTCGGTTTCTCTCTGTATATTGACGCTCCCGGAGCCGTCAAGCGTTCTTTTGGTGTTACCTATCCCAGCGGGATCTATCATCATCTGGGTAATTACCCGGGCGCACAAAAAGGATTCCTCGAAGAGCCCAACTGGACCCAATTCCCGGAAAACCGGGCCATGCAGGAGATGGCGGAGCGCAACAGCCGCCAGAATGCGCTGCTTGTACAGCGCCGGAACCGCCGGGATCCCATGCAACCGTTTTCACTGCCCCTCGGACAGCTCAGTGCCCAGAGTTTGCATATCTATCTCGAAGATGATGAGCGCACCGGCAGGATTTCCTTTGCCATTCCGCTTGAGACCGGTCCTACCAGTCAGTTTACGCCGGACATTCAGCCCGGGGAAAAGATCGACCTCGGCTTTGAGATCGATCCAATCCGTCTGCATGACCTGTCCCAGCGTGGAGGCGCGCCGCTTATTACGAGTGAGACAGCCAGCGGGACCGCACAATCGGATGCGGATCAGGAAGAGCGGGAACGTCTGAACCGGATCCTGCAGCGCATTGGAGATCCCTATGAAGAATGGGTGCAGGTCGAGCTGGCAACAGCAAAGGCGGACAGCTGACAGGCCAAAGGTTGCACTGACTGGTGTCAAGGTACCGGGTGTGTACCGGGTGTCATCGAATGGTGTCAGGATTCCGGGTGGATCCGAGTGATGCCGGGCAGTCAGTGTCAGCCGAAGCGCCATGCTTCGCAGCATTTTCCGTCGTACAAAAAAAGCCCGTGGCAGCCAGCTTTTTCAGGTGACTGCAACACGGGCTCTTTGCTTCTCATTTTTCACGACATCCGCACAGCCACGGATTGCAACTTAACAGTTGTCAACGGTTGCACGAATGTTCGGTCATTCCGGATCAGCCGGTGGCTTTTTTGTAGTTCTCTTCCACTTTGTCCCAGTTGACCACATTCCAGAATGCCTTTATGTAATCGGGACGACGATTCTGGTAGTTGAGGTAGTAGGCATGCTCCCAGACATCCAACCCAAGGATCGGAACCATTCCCTTCATGAGCGGGCTGTCCTGGTTGGGCGTGGAAATCACTTCAAGCTCACGATTTTTGTTGACAACAAGCCAGGCCCATCCGGAACCAAAGCGTGAGGTTGCCGCATTGGTAAACTTCTCTTTGAACGCATCAAAAGAGCCAAACGTTTTGTCGATGGCTTCGGCCACCGAACCTTTGGGCTCACCACCGCCGTCCGGACTCATAATTTCCCAGAAGAGGGAGTGATTGGCGTGTCCTCCGGCGTTATTGATGACGGCCTGTCGGATATCTTCATTGAGGCTGTCAATGTTTTTCAGGACTTCTTCCACCGGCCGGTCGGCCATTGGATGTCCATTCAAGGCGTCATTGGCTTTATTCACATAGGTTTGATGGTGTTTAGTATGGTGGATCTCCATTGTTTTCGCATCAATATGCGGTTCTAATGCATCGTAATCATAGGGGAGATCGGGAAGTTTAAAAGCCATGTTATACCTCTTGTTCGATTTGTTCTTCTGTTTGTTCGATTTGTTCTTCTGTTGACTATTTCAAATCAATGGTACTTCTTCCTATAACAGCCTGTGTCGCGAAATAATTTCTCTGTCATGATGGCAATTTCCTGCTATCTTGTTAAGAGGACAAAAATCCCGAAAATAGACCGTGGAAATCAATCTTTCATGTTATGAGCAGAGACTATGATGTAATCATCCTTGGCAGCGGTCCGGCAGGTTTCTCCTGCGCCATGCAGTCGGCCAAGTTTGAAAAAAAGGCCCTGATTGTCGAAGCGAATGAAAATTTTTTGGGCGGAACGTGGATTAACACCGGAACGGTACCCAGCAAGGCGCTGAGGGAAACCGCCAGTAACATCTACCGGTACACAGCCCAGTTCGGTGACGAGGAAGGAATAAAGCCCTATGAACGCTTCAAAATGCGCGATGTGCTCAGATACAAGGACCGGGTCCTTGCAACACAGAACAGTGAGATCAAGGACAGCCTTATCAAAAACGACGTGGCCACTGTGCTCGGATTCGGACGGATCGTGGATCCCAATACGGTAGAGGTCAAACGGGAAGACGGCAGCAGGCGTACCTACACGGCCGATTACATACTCATATCTACCGGGGCATCATCCATAAAACCTAAAGAATTCGAAATCGACCACACCACGGTCCTGGACAACCATTCCATACTGGATATTCACTACATACCCAGACGGCTCGTGATTGTCGGCACCAATATCCAGGCTATGGAGTTCGCTACCGTTTTCTCCGCACTCGGGACGCGTGTAAGCATCCTGAACGGTGAAACGGACTACCTGATGTTTCTTGACAGGGAAATCAAGACCGAGTTTAAATCCATTCTGCATGATGAACGCATCACGGTCTTCAACCGGTCGGATGTGGTGGACGTGGGCCCGAATCCCCTTCGGAACTGCACCGAGGTCAAGTTCCGTGAGAAAGATTCCGGAGAGATGCACGTGATCGAGACCGAACTGGTTCTGTATTTCGGGGACCGCAAACCCAACTCTGCCCGGCTCGGACTGCAGGAACTGGGTGTAGAAACGGACAGGAAGGGATTCATCGAGGTGGATAAAAACTTCCGGACGGCAGTACCATCCATCTATGCCGCGGGTGATGTGATCGGCTACCCCGGACTCGCATCCGTCTCGTTTTCCCAGGGACGGACTGCATCCTGCCACATGTTCGGAGCAGACCGGCTCGAAACGGAGAGTGGCGTACCTTACGGTATTTACAGCATTCCGGAAATTGCGGGCATCGGACTGACGGAAGAGGAGGCCCGCCAGCAGGTCGGGGATGTAACAACCGGTAAAGCCTACTACCGGAACCTGACCAAGGCCAACATCTCAAAGGCCCCGCGGGGCTTGCTGAAACTGGTGTTTGAAACCGGATCTCTGCGGCTTTTGGGGGTACACATTGTCGGCGAAGGGGCTTGCGACCTGATCCATATCGGCCAGGCTGTTATCAGCTTCAAGGGCAGCGCCCGGTACTTCCTGGATACGGTGCACAATTATCCCACCTATTCCGAAGGCTACCGCGTGGCGGCATTCAATGGAATCAATCACATGTACAAAAGCGGCACGCCGTACCACGAGATCCTCAGGGAAGATTAGCTCCGTATGGGAAATGGAAAGGATAAGCCCCCCGGGAGAGTAGTCACATCCTGCGAGAGGAAAATTTCTTTGCGAGGAATGACCATCTGCGGGCAGATGGCCTCCTGAGAGGGGAATGGACCTTTGCGAGTGGAATGGGGACCCTTGCCAGAGGACCGGTACGGGATATTATTTATTATCCTGCTCCAGGCTGGCCGCCAGGCGGATGTGGAGCTCTTCCAGCTGTGCCCGGTCGACTACGTCGGGACAGTTGTCCATAAGGCTTACAGCCCTCTGGTTTTTCGGGAACGCGATGACATCCCGCAGGCTTTTGGCGTCGGTGAGCAGCATGGCGATCCGGTCCAGTCCCAGTGCGATACCGCCATGTGGCGGCGCACCATAACGGAACGCATCCAACAGGAATCCAAATTTCTGCTGCCCTTCCTCCTTGCCGATTCCCAGTGCCTCGAACATGGTGGATTGCAGGCCGGGTTCGTGGATACGGATCGAACCACCGCCGATTTCACTGCCGTTCATCACCAGGTCATAGGCGCGCGCCCGCACTTTTGCGGGATCGGACTTGAGCAGCCCGATATCTTCCGTACGCGGCGATGTAAAGGGATGGTGCATGGCATAATAGCGACCATCTTCCTTGTCGTATTCCAGCAGGGGGAAATCGGTGACCCACAGCAGGTTGTATTTTGAAGTATCGATGAAATCATATTCCCTGGCCATGAGCAGGCGCAGGTCACCCAGCTGCGAGAAGACGGTGTCTTTGGATCCTGCCAGCAGGAGGATCAGGTCCCCTTTTGCGGCCCCGCTGGCATCGACCATGGCACGGGTGGTCTCTTCCGGGACAAATTTACTGACACTGGAGTAGAGTTCACCCTCATTGTTTTTGATGTAGATGAGTCCGCCAGCGCCAATTTCGGTCTGTGTGCGCTTGGTCAGCCGGTCCATCACCCCGCGTCCGAGCGATCCCTTGCCGGGCACCACGAATCCGACTACAGCCCCGCCGTCGGCCACGGTTTTGGAGAAGACACGGAACTCCGAATCCTTGACAATATCGGAGAAATCGACAAATTTCATACCGAAACGGGTGTCCGGCTTGTCGCTGCCGTAGGTGGTCATAGCTTCGTGGTAGGTCATCCGGGGGAAGGGCGCCGCCACATCGGCTCCGACCAGTTCCTTCAGTATCCGCTGCATCAGCCCTTCCATCAGGGTGTAGACCTGTTCCTCATCCACAAATGACATCTCCACATCGATCTGGGTGAACTCGGGCTGCCGGTCGGCCCGGAGGTCTTCGTCCCGGAAGCACTTGACGATCTGGAAGTAACGGTCCATTCCCGATACCATCAGGATCTGCTTGTAGGTCTGCGGACTCTGTGGAAGGGCGTAAAACCTGCCGGGGTTGACACGGCTGGGCACCAGGTAATCGCGGGCGCCCTCCGGGGTGCTGCGCATCAGAAAGGGCGTTTCGATCTCCGCGAACTGTTGTTCATGGAAATAATTGCGCGTATGGCGGTACAGTGCGGAACGCAGCATCAGATTTTGCTGCATAACCGGACGCCGCAGGTCCAGGTATCGGTACTTCAGCCGGAGATCTTCATTCGTTTTCAGGTCGTCCTGGATCTCGAATGGCGGTGTATCGGAGCGGGAGTAGATCACCAGCTCCCTGACCCGGAGTTCGATCTCGCCGGTCTTGACGTTGGGATTCACATTGATGGGATCACGCTCACGGACTTCACCCCGAACGCCAATCACGTATTCCGAGCGGAGCTGGTCCGCCATTTTATGGGCCTTTTCATTGTCCTGTGGCGAGAACACTACCTGGGTGATGCCGTAGCGGTCGCGCAGATCGATGAAAATCACGCCGCCGAGGTCCCGACGGGTACCGACCCAACCGTTGAGTGTTGCTGTTTCCCCGGTCTGCTGCCGGGTGAGTTCACCACATGTATGCGTTCTGATCAATGTCATTTCTGAATTTTGCCGAAATGTTTGTTATGTTGATTTGGAGAGATGACGAATTCATGTCATCATTGGCAGCAGGCGCTGTGCAAAAAGATTCGTAAAGTACAAATATTGTGCATTAATCGCTGAACACTCTAAATAATTATTTGAGGGAATGGCATTTTAAAACAGATACGGAAATTTTGATGGGATTTCTGTTATCTTGAGTTTATATACGAGGTGTACCCCATATCCCATATTTATTTCATCGGCATGCGATTCAAGCAATCGTGATGAGCAGACATAAAAACACCCCAGATCAGCAAATCACCGTCCTGGTGGCCGACGACCATGACCTGCTCCGGTATGGCATACGCAGCATGATCGATTCGGCTGATGATATCGTAGTGGTCGGTGAAGCTTCAAGCGGTGCCGAGGCCATTGCCCTTTTCCGAAAAAAAAGGCCGGATGTCTGCATCCTTGACATCACCATGCCCGAACGCAACGGAATAGAGACGACGCGGGAGATCCTTGCTATTGACCCTCAAGCCCGTGTCATGATCCTTACCATGCATATAGGGGAGGAGTACCTGAACGAGGTGATCAACGCCGGGGCAAATGGCTACATGATGAAAGACAGCGCCCGTAAAGAACTGCTGGAATGCATCCGTGCCGTGAACAGGGGCGAGAAAGTGTTCAGCCAGTCGGTTTCCAGGTTTATGAACACGTGTTATGTCCGGCAGGTCAAATCAGGCAAGGAGCAGGAAAAATCCGGAAACGCGCAGCTGACCCGGAGGGAACGGGAAATTTTGAAGCTCATCGCCGAAGGGAACACCAGTGCCGAGATATCGGATAAACTGTTCATCAGTCCCCGCACGGTCGACACCCACCGCGCCAATCTCATGGGCAAGCTGGAGATCAGGAACACGGCCGGACTGGTACGCTATGCGATTGAAAACAAGATAGTTGCACCATCCGACGATGGTAAGAGGTAAACTGGAACGTAGTTCCGCACTACGTAAAACTACGTACGAATAATACGTTTTTCCAATTATTGCGGGATACCTTTGTCCGTGATAAATTGAAAGTGCAAATGGGGTAATAGCCGTCTGTAGATGATAAACAAGCACCTCGTCTCTGAAAGGATGAGGTGCTTTTTTTTTATACGTCTGCCGGGGTTTCAAGTGAGCCGCCACTGAGTTGCCGGACTATACCGAAAATGCTGTAGCGTGGGGCGGGATTGAACCGCCGACCTCCGGGTTATGAATCCGACGCTCTAACCAACTGAGCTACCACGCCATAAATTTTGCAAGTTTTAAATATAGCAAAAAATTGATCTTTACGAAAGTCCTGAATCGATATTGAAATCTGAAAAGGCCGTTTCATTGACTTTTTTCAGTCTGTTTTCGGCGATGCCGCTTACCGATTTTCTCGTGGAAAAGGTACCCGGTCGACTTGCAAGGCCAAAGATGATTCTGGGACAGGAAACCTGTATTTTCAACCACGCGGTATTCCCGTGCCCCGACGTCAACGTGCGAAAGGCATTCTAACGTACGGCACGAAATATTTTCGCATATTTCACTCATACTGCTATCATAACAGGAACCTTTAACCGATGCTGAATTCCTTCAGCAGGCCTTTAATCACAGCAACCAGCAACACAGTTTTATGGCAAAGAAAATCACGGAAAGAGCGAAAGATCACTCCCAATGGTATCTGGACATCGTGCGTGAGGCACAACTGGCTTCCCATTCACCGGTGCGGGGCTGCATGGTCATCAAACCGAACGGCTACGCCCTTTGGGAGAATATGAAAGGGCAGCTGGATACCATGTTCAAAGAGACAGGGCACCGCAATGCCTATTTCCCGCTCTTCATCCCGAAGTCTTTTCTTTCCAAAGAGGCTCAGCATGTCGAGGGTTTTGCCAAGGAGTGCGCGGTGATTACGCACAGCCGCCTTATCCACTCCGAAGATGGCGTATCGGTCGACCCGGATTCCAAACTCGAAGAAGAGCTGATCGTCCGACCCACTTCCGAGACCATCATCTGGGACACGTACCGCGACTGGATACAGTCCTACCGGGACCTTCCCTTATTGATCAACCAGTGGGCCAATGTGGTGCGATGGGAGATGCGGACCCGTCTGTTCCTGCGCACCATGGAGTTTTTGTGGCAGGAAGGGCACACCGCCCATGCCACCGAGGAGGAAGCGCGTGAAGAGGCGTACCGGATGCTGGAAGTGTACCGCTCTTTTGCCGAGGACTACATGGCCATGCCGGTACAAACGGGGGTCAAGTCCGAATCGGAGCGTTTTGCCGGAGCCATTGACACCTACTGCATCGAAGCGATGATGCAGGACGGCAAAGCGTTGCAGGCCGGCACCTCCCATTTCCTGGGCCAGAACTTTGCCAGGGCATTTGATGTCCGTTTCCAGGACAGGGACGGCAAGGAAAAATTTGTCTGGGCCACGAGCTGGGGCGTATCCACCCGGCTGATCGGCGGACTTGTGATGACCCATTCCGATGACAATGGGCTGGTGCTGCCTCCCCGGCTGGCCCCCACACAGGTTGCCATCGTGCCCATATGGCGTAATGATGAGGAACAGTCACGTGTGCTGGAATACGGGGCTTCCATTTTGCAGTCCCTGAAGGATGCCGGCATCCGGGCCGTATTTGATGACCGCGACCAGTACAAACCGGGGTGGAAATTCGCCCAACACGAAGTGGAGGGCACCCCGCTGCGCATTGCCATCGGTCCGCGTGACGTAGCGAACAACAATGTGGAGCTTGCGCGACGCGACACCATGGAGAAAGAGATCACCGGCCGGGATGGTCTGGAAAAGCAAATCCCGGACCTCCTTGAGACCATCCAGGCGGACCTTCTGGCCGCCGCTCGGGAAAGAACCCGTCGTCAGACCCGCCATGCTTCCGATTACGAGGAGTTCAAGCACATTTTGGATACCGACGGCGGGTTTATCTATGCCCACTGGGACGGTACCGTGGAAACCGAAGAACGGATCAAAAACGAAACCAGGGCCACCATCCGGTGCCTCCCGTTCAATCCGGAAAATAAACCGGGGAAATGCATCATCACCGGCAAAGATTCCCCGTACCCCGTCCTGTTCGCACGTGCTTATTGACATAATAATAGCAGGACAGACATTCACGTCAAGCATTCACGTACCGTGATGTATACACCAGGTATATATGGAAAAAGTACCGTTCTTTACATGCCAGGCATACATCAATAAAGTACCGTTATTTATATACAGCTATTTGAGGAATGGCCATGATCAACCCCGTATCACACGCGGATTTGCTGCTCGCCACGGCTGACCAGAGCCGTGAGGCCGACCGGCAGACCATCGAATCCTTCGGCATACCCGGACAGACCCTGATGGAAATTGCGGGAAACCGGGCGGCGGATATCATCCTGGAGAATATTGCGGCCAATAGGATCGAGAGTGCGACGGTCCTGCTGGTCTGCGGGAAAGGAAACAACGCGGGTGATGCTTTCGTGATCGCGCGGATCCTGGTCAGTGCCGGGCACCGTATCGCCCTGCTTCCCGTTTTCGGCACCAATGGCCTTTCTGACGATGCCGGGCTCAACTACAACCGGCTCATGAAGCTTTGCGGGGAGATGGAGGTGGAGGTGCCGGTCTATGAAGAATGGCCGGCCGGCGAAGTATTCGACCTTATTATCGATGCGGTTTTTGGCACGGGACTCGAGCGTGAAGTTAAATCACCTTTATCGGATTTTTTCGAGCGGATCAACCGGTCGGGCGTGCCGGTCTGTGCGCTGGATATCCCTTCCGGCATACACAGCGATACCGGCGAAGTGATGGGAATCGCTATCCGGGCCGAAATGACGCTGCAGTTCGGAATCCGCAAGGCCGGTTGTTACCTGGGGGAAGGGCCTGTGTATTGTGGAGAGCGCAAATTGGTCTCATTGCCCTTTCCGCCTGTGTACAAGAAGGACATCCGGGTCCGGCTGGTGGACCTTGAACCGGATCCGTTGCAAATGCTCCGTGTCGGGAATGTCACAACGGCAGATGACAACGGCCCCTATGCCCGCGTCCGCAAGCACAAGTACAACAACGGTGTTGTGCATGTCATCGGCGGGTCCGCCGGTCTCACCGGTGCCCCGGTCCATGCAGGTAAAGCCGCCTGGTCCCTGGGCATGGGTGCCGTAAGCCTGCATTATCCCTCCGCCTGGGCCATACCGATGGAATCACTGGTTCCGCAGCTTATCAAGAAACCGTGGGGTGGCGCCGCAGCGGAATTTTTTACGGAAGAGGACGCCGATGTTGTGCTGGACTATCTACGGGAGAAAGAGGGTGTGACCGTCATAGGCCCCGGATTGGGACGCCATGAGCAGACGATGGCGTTTGTCCGGCGTGTGGTCGCCCGACACGCGGGTCCGATGATCATAGATGCCGATGCACTGCATGCATTCCGCGGGCACGAACAGGTCCTTGCCGACCGGCGTCATCCCGGATCGGTGATCCTTACCCCGCATCCCGGCGAACTGGCAGCCATCACCGGCAAGAAATCCGGAACAGACTACGGACGCCTCGTTGATACCCGGGACCTGGCCAGGAAATTGAATTGTGTCGTGCTCGCAAAAGGCAACCCGGTCATTGTACACTCTTCACCGGAATCGACAAGCCTGGTCACACCATACGACACCAACCCGTTTTCAAGAGCCGGCTTTGGCGACATACTTGCAGGCCACCTTGCTGCGTTCCTGACGCGTACCCGCCAGCCCCTGCAAAGCTGTGAGTTTGCGCTGGTGTATGGCTTCAAGAAACTGAGCGAAGTCACTGCCGCCGGAAAATCATTTCCGGAACCATCCGATCTCTCATGACAGACCTGCTAAAACGCTACCGAATCATCCGATCTGCCATTCCGCCGGTATTCATCCTCTGGACGGCGATCATGCTCATCCTGACTTTACTGCCAGGCGAAAGCCTGCCGAGCAGCCGTCTCTTTGCCTATGATAAAATCGGCCATTTCGGAATGTTCGGAGGATGGACCTTCTTCCTTGGGCTGTACTTTATCGTCTACAGGGAAAATGCCCGGACCAACCTTTTTTTACTGATGCTTGCCGGCATCCTGTTCGGCACATTTATTGAGGGTCTGCAATTTGTGCTTCCCGCCAGCCGATCGGCGACCTGGGGAGATATCGCGGCCAATTCGCTTGGCTGTTTTTTCGCCTACGTTCTTTTGCATCCGATCAGGAATTATCTGAAGAAGGAAAAATAATTTTCACCCTTGATTAGTTAATTAAAATACAGGTATCAAGTGTAACGTTCAGGTTTCCCGTCATTTGCATAAAAGGAAGTTTTTCCTTTTATTTCATTTTGCAAAAATCATCCGCATCACAGCAAAACACTTATGTCTGCAATCGAAAGAAAGAAACCGGCAGCCGATCTCAGAAGAAGCTATATCATCAACATTCAGGTCGGATTGATTCTGGCGCTGCTGGCTTTCATCCTGATTTTCAAGGTCAACCTGAACTTTGGAGGTCAACTGGACTTCATAGAGCAGGAACAGGAGATCATCGAGATGGAGGAAATCGTTCAGACCGAGCAGGAAACCACCCCTCCTCCTCCTCCACGTCCACCACAGCCGGAGCCGGTCCCTGATGATGAGATCGTCGAAGACATGTACTTCGATCTGGACACGGAAATGGATCTGGATTCTCCGCTTGATCTTCCACCCCCACCGCCGCCCGAAGAGGAGGAAGAGGACGACGAGCCGGAACTTTTCCAGGTCGTCGAGGACATGCCTGAACCTTCCGGAGGAATGCAGGCCATTTACAACAACATCCGTTACCCGGATGCGGCCCGTCGTGCCGGGATCGAGGGACGTGTCATCATCCAGTTCATTGTGGATGAGAACGGTCAGGTGCAAGATCCCGTTGTGGTACGTGGTATCGGCGGCGGTTGCGATGAAGCGGCCATTGAAGCCATCCGTTCGGTCGAATGGTCGCCCGGCCGTCAGCGCGGACGTGCGGTGCGGGTGCAGTTCCAGCTTCCGATCATGTTCCGGCTCCAGAACTGATCAATCAGCGCTTGATAAGCCTCCTTCCGCATCAAGATCCAGCAATTTGCGCATGGCCCATTCGTGACTTTTTCAATTGTCGCGAAGATGCTGCAATCCATCCAGCGTATCCACGCGGTTCAGGACTGTTTTCAGGTTTTTATATCCCACTTTTTCCGGGGCTGCGGCCAGGTCCGTCCATTCCAGGGCTTCGATCCCTTCCTCACGTTGCGGCTTCAACGCCGGCCGGCCTGATACCATCGTATACCACCAGGTGGTCTTTTCGATGACATGGCGCCCCTGTTCATAGTGATGGACGGTCGTTCCGAGCGGACCTATGATACTCAGCTCCCCGCAGCCGGTTTCTTCTTCCACTTCCCTGCAGCTTCCCTCTTCGGCCGATTCCCCGGGTTCGATCATGCCTTTGGGCAGATCCCACACCCCGTTTCTGTGGATCAGCAACACTTGTAACGTCCCTTTTTCCCGCCGACAGACCACTCCGCCGGCAGCCCGGACCGGGCGTATGTCCCGCTCCGTTCTCTCAGGATTTGTTGGCATCGACATATTTGAGCCGCAGGGATTTCAGGGTTTCGGTGAGATAACCCGACATCTCTTTTGTCAGGTTGCCGGCCGTGTATTTTTCCAGCATGTTCAGGGTGTCGATGGCATACTTGACCGCTTTCATATCCTTCTCCTTTTTGCCGGTCGCGGGATTCTCCTGTTCACCGAGGCCCATCAGGGCGATCTGCTGATGCTGCTGCACCAGCATCATGAACAGGATCTGGTCCTGCTGCTCCGGATTCACCGTTTTTTCATTATTCTGTGTCATATTCACTCCTGTTCTTGCTATGGGTTCATACCGGTCAGATTTACGTGGAATCCCTGCTCCGCCGCCTTCACATTGACCGTCATTTTCGTATTTTACGGCCATCACCTGAAAGCGTCAACTATTTCCTTCTTCTTTTTGCCATGATCACTATCCATCCATTCAGAGCCTGGCGTCCGAAAACCGAACTCGTCGAGCAGGTGGCCTGTGTGCCGTACGATGTCATCGATACCGAGGAGGCGCGTGTGCTGGCCGAAGGCCGTCCTGACAGTTTCCTGCATGTCATCCGTCCCGAGATCGATCTGCCGGAAGATGTCGATCTGTACTCCAACGCCGTGTACCACACAGGCGCATCCAACCTCAGGGAGATGCAGGACAACGGGACTCTTGTCCAGGATGAAATGCCAAGCCTCTACCTGTATCAGCAGCAGATGGGCACACATACCCAGACCGGACTGTTCGCGTGCGTCTCGGTCCGCGACTACGATGAAAACCGCATCCTCAAGCATGAACTGACCCGGCCCGACAAGGAGGACGACCGCACCCGCCACATCCTCACGCAGCGGGCGCACGCCGAGCCGGTCATGCTCACCTGCAAACCGAACGATGCCATGACCCGGCTGACCAACCAGACGCTGTCTGCATCCAAGCCGGTCTACTCCTTCACCGCCACGGACGGCGTGATACACCGCGTCTGGAAAGTGGAGGAGCCGGGGGCGTTTGTGGATGCGTTTCGGGAAGTTGACAAGCTCTATGTCGCCGACGGGCACCATCGCTGCAAGAGTGCATCCCGCGTGGCCGAGAAGCTACGGGATGGGGATTACGGTGACGAGGAGTACGAATTTTTCCCGGCCGTGATCATCCCGATGGATGAGATGCGCATCCTGCCCTACAATCGCATCATCCGGAGGGTACCGGATGATTTTCGCGAGCAGCTGGAAAAGAATTTTGAACTCCGGGAGGATGTGCACCCGGTCCCCGAGTCTCCCGGGAAGATCGTTTTTTACCTGGCCGGACGGTGGTACGGTCTGGACTTGCCGGAGAGCGGTCCTGTCGATGTGGTGGAACAACTGGATGTGTCCCGGCTGCACCGGCATCTGCTGCTGCCGCTGCTGGGCATCGAAAACCAGCGTACCGATCCGAATATCGGCTTCGTCGGCGGCATCCGCGGCACGGAAGAGCTGGAGCGGCTGGTCGACAGCGGCAAGGCGCAGCTGGCCGTAAGCATGTATCCCACGAGCATTGAGGAGCTGATGGTGGTGTCCGACAACGACCAGCTCATGCCGCCGAAATCTACCTGGTTCGAACCCAAGTTGCGGTCCGGGCTGCTGGTGCATACGTTTTGAACCTGCTTCACCCTGTAAATAAGACCATGTTCAACCAGATTTTCTCCTGTTTTCCGATCACTTTCTCCCCGGTATTGACTGCCGGTTTTCATCCACCGGTTTCTTTCCCACCGGTTCCTTGACCGCTGGTTATTCGCCGGCTTTTTTCTGCCGGTTTCACATAGCATTCGTTCCCTTTTCCCTTGACCTTAAAACCCTTTACGCCATGAAAAATAAGAGAGCCCACAATTTCAGTGCCGGTCCGGCCATCCTGCCGCTTGAAGTATTGCAAAAAGCCCAGGAGGAGCTGGTTGATTATCGCGGGACCGGATCGTCCATCATCGAAATGAGCCACCGTGGCCCCGAATATACCGAGGTCGATCAGCAGGCGCGCGACCGCCTGCGCCAGGTGCTTGGTTTTTCCGATGACTTCGAGATCCTGTTTTACCAGGGAGGTGCCAGCCTTCAGTTCCTGATGGTGCCCTATAATTTCAACTATGGAAAGACCGCTGATTACATCAATACGGGCACCTGGTCCAAGAAAGCGATCAAGGAGGCGAAAGTGTTCGGGGATGTGCATGTTGCATTTACGTCCGAGGATACCAACTTCAGCCGGGTCCCGCAGGAAGACGAGTTGAACCTGTCCGGCAAGGGTGAATATGTGCATTTCACATCCAACAACACCATTTTCGGGACGCAGTTCCGCAAGGAGCCGGCATCAAAGGGACTGCCATTGGCCTGTGATGCCTCTTCCGATTTTCTGTCTCGCCCCGTTGACATCGACCGTTACGGTGTGCTCTACGCCGGTGCGCAGAAGAACGCCGGTCCGGCCGGACTCACCATCGTGATCCTGCGCAAGGACCTGCTTGAAAAAGCGCGGACCGAAAACGTTTCGAGCATGCTCTCCTATCCGGTCCAGGTCGGCACGCTGTTCAACACCCCGCCGGTGTTCGGAGTGTACATTTTCAATTATGTGCTGGAATGGATCCAGAACAAGGGTGGTCTGGAAGCCATGGACCGGATCAACCAGCAGAAAGCCGCCTTGCTCTACAAGGAAATCGACCGGGACGACTTTTTCTACGGCACGGCCGAGAAGGAGTCGCGTTCGTTGATGAACGTGACGTTCCGGCTGAAGGATGAGGATCTGGAGAAGACCTTTATCGAGGAGGCCAGGCAGGCCGGCATGAGCGGTTTGAAGGGGCATCGCAGTGTGGGTGGATGCCGTGCGAGCATTTACAACGCGTGTCCAAGTGAGAGTGTGGAGGCGCTGGTGTCGTTCATGCAGGAATTCCGCCGCACGCGCGGGTAAGCGTGGACGGGCGAACCGGCCGGGATTCCCGGCTGGAGTTTGCCATTCTGCAACAACCCGCGGGGCCACATCTCCGACCGGCAGAGTCAGAACCTGAAATGTCCGGTGAAAAGGTATCCGGTCAGAACCCGAAGTGGCCGATGAACCGTGAAAAGGCGCCGGGCACGAAAAGCAGTGTGTAGGCCGCACCGTACAGCGCACCGGCAATGTGGGCAAGGTGGTTCACATTGTCACGGCGCTGACGGGCTTCATAATAGCTGTACGCCAGAAACAGGCCTCCGAAGACGATGGCCGGGATTCCCACCG
>JAWOCT010000085.1:0-11945 GCA_046483675.1 Cyclonatronaceae bacterium | reverse complement strand
CTCGCAACGACGACCTATCTGCTGGTGGTGCTCGGCCTGGGGCTGCTCGTATCCACCATTACCCATTCCCAGCAGCAAGCCATTTTCATTACCTGGTTTGTATTTGTGATCTTCATTCTTCTCAGCGGACTGTTCACACCGATTGACAGCATGCCGGACTGGGCGCAGTACCTGACCTGGGCCAATCCCGTCGCCTGGTTCATCGATATCATCAGGCGCGTGATGCTCACAGGTGCCGACCTGCATGATATCTGGATTTCGTACCTGGTGCTGCTGGCGTACAGTGTTGCCTTTCTGGGCAGCGCGGTGGTGCGTTACCGCAAATCAGCAGTATGACAACATGTACAGCTACATGCAATCCGGACTTCCCAGTTGCAGATTCACAACAGCAGCTACTTTCTTTTTAACAGGGAACCTTACATCTTTATGATGTATTATATTTATTAGATGACAATGCGTATCGCCATATCCCATATTCTTTTTCTGTGCGGCGTCCTGCTGGTGCTTATGGACAATTCAGGCATCGACACAGAGGGTTGGGCCATATTGGATCTGCCTGCTTCAGAAGAAGCTTCGACAGAATTCAGGCAGGATGCGGACGAGCCCGGCACGCAGGAAGAAAGAACGTCGGTAAGTATCTTCCGTGTGGAAGGGTCCATCGGTCCGACGGTGAGCAATTATGTAAACCGGGCACTCGAGTCAGCCAACGAACGTGGTGATGAGATGCTGATTATGGAGCTGGACACGCCCGGCGGCATGCTCAATGTCACTCAGGAAATCGTGCAGGTATTTCTGGGCTCCGACCTGCCCATCGCGGTCTATGTTTCACCTGAGGGTGCCAACGCGGGAAGCGCCGGCACGTTCATTACCCTGGCGGCACATGTTGCTGCCATGGCACCCGCCACCAGTATCGGAGCCGCGTCCCCGGTGACCATGGGTGGTGCTCAGACCGATACGGTGATGCAGAAAAAAGTATTCAACTACGCCGAGAGTTTTATCGAGAGCGTAGCCGAGCGACGGGATCGCAATGTGGAGTGGGCCAAGTCGGCGGTTCGCGACGGGGCTTCTATCACCAGCAGCGAAGCCATTACTATCAATGTAATTGATTTTATTGCTGATGATCTGGACGATCTGCTGGATCAGATGCACGGTCGTGAGATCAACGGGCACAAACTGGTTACCCGCGATGCCGAAATCAACCGTATTGACCCCAACCTGGCCGAATTGTTCTTTGGCTTCATAATGCGCCCGGAGATACTTCTGATATTGACGCTGGTATCCATTTATGGTATCCTGGGTGAAATAAGCAATCCCGGTGCCATTGTGCCGGGTATGGCCGGCGTCATTGCTCTTATCCTCCTGCTGTTCGGCGTGGCAGCCATGCCTATCAACATCGCCGGTTTTCTGCTCATCGGATTTGCCATAATACTATTTGTAATGGAAGCTTTTACACCTACCTTCGGCCTGCTGCTAGGCGGCGGGGCCATTGCCTTTTTCCTGGGGGCGCTGATGTTGTTCCAGGACCTGCCCCAGGATATGCAACTCTCCCTCGGCTGGATTATCCCCGCCACCATTATAACCGTACTTTTCTTTGCTTTTGTGGTTTATTACGGCCTAAGGGCGCAATTCGGGGAGAGCAAGTCCGGCGTGGGAACCATGGTCGGCCAGACGACCACCGCCATGGAGAAAATCGATCAGGAGCGTGGACGGGTTATGATGATGGGCGAGATCTGGAAGGCCCGAAGCGACACGCCGATCAAAAAAGGGGACAAAGTTGAAGTGGTAGAAGTCGACGGTCTGACCTTACGCGTCCGGCCGGTTGACAAACAGAAATCATCCTAAATCAATAAAGGACCACTATGGAAACACTATTTAACCTGACCGATTTACTGACGTGGGCGATTGTCATCATCATTTTCCTGGGGATTGTACTGCCCCAGATGTTCAAGATCATGCGCGAGTATGAGCGGGCGGTGGTCTTCCGTCTCGGGAAATTCCACATGACCAAAGGTCCCGGACTGATCGTCCTCATTCCATTCATTGATAAGATCGAACGGGTAGACCTGCGCGTACTGACCATCAATGTGGACAAGCAGGAGGTCATCACACGCGATAATGTGACGGTTCATGTGGACGCTATTACATTCTTCAGGGTGGTGGATGCCGAGAAAGCGATCATCAACGTCGAGCAGTATTACGTGGCCACCACCTGGCTGGCGCAGACGACCTTGCGCAGTGTGCTGGGTCAGGCTGAACTCGACGAACTGCTCTCTGAGCGCGACAAAATCAACAAGAAAATCCAGGAGATCATTGATCAGCATACCGATCCCTGGGGCATCAAGGTAGTTACGGTGGAGGTGCGTGATGTAACCCTGCCGGAGTCGATGCAGCGGGCCATGGCGCGTCAGGCCGAAATGGAACGCGAACGCCGTGCAAAAATCATCAACGCCCAGGGTGAATTCCAGGCGGCAGCCAAACTTGTGAAAGCCGGAAAAATGATCGAGAACACCCCGGTAGCGCTGCAGCTGCGATTCCTGCAGACCATGTCCGAGATCGGCAATGAGAGTTCCTCACACACCTTCCTGCCCATCCCTATGAACTTCCTGGAGGCGTTCAAACCGTCCATAACAGATGCTTCAGATCGCAATGTTTCGGACAGTATTGACCCGGAGGATGTGGATATGGATAGCTCTGGACTGGATTCCAAAGGAGAACCAACGCAAACCGGCAAAAAAGGCTCCGGCGGTTCAAAATCTGAAGGTTCCGGCTCCGGGAGCTCGAAATCCGGCGGATCCAAATCGGGAGGCAGCAAGAAGAAGTAATTGAAGTTTCAGTAAGGCACTACGCGGTGCACAGGATTTGTGACAATGCACAAAATGTTTGCTGATTCTGGTAATGTGCCGGGTCCGGATCATGCATTGCAGCCGGTATTACTGGCCCAGTGGAAACATATTGGGCATGGAGGGAGACGGACGAATAGAAGGTTCAAATATCCCTTCGTGCATGAAACGCCGTATGTCTTCCTGCATGAGCGCATACTGCGATATGGCAGGGGCATTCGCAAGGTCTTGTTCCCGGGTCTCAGTGTCCGCCACGGCATCGGAGTTCCCCAGAATTTCAAGTAGTGAATCAATCTGCCCGGAAATTTGCCCGAGCTCCCACTCGGCTGCCGCACGAGCTTCAGCAACGGTCTGTTCGTTGCCAGCCGCTTCCATTAGTGCTTCCACATACATCCGTTGGACAACCCGGCGGATGGCCGGGCGTGTTTCCTCTTCAAGCCATCGGGTCAGATCTGATGTGCTTACAGGACCGAACACCTCACTGCTAACGGTTGTGAGCACCTCCTCCAGTGTGGGCAGATCCGGATTGCGGTCTGCAAAAGCGATAAGTCTCGCTGTACGATGCGGTTCGAGGAGTTCGGAGAATATCCTTGCCGACAAGGCCCGGACAAATTCCAACTGGTCGGCAGCCGGGTTGGCCGGACTAGAAAAGGACCGGTCGCTTTCCGAATAGCCCCAAGGTGGGGGTGCCATCAGTTCCAAGATGCGTTCGGGCACGGTAAGTTCCTGAGTTCGCAGTGCCGTGAGCAGGGCATGGAGGGCTTCGCGCTGTTTTTCTGCCGGGATGATCTGTGTCGGAATCTGACCGTCACCACGTAGTGCGTACCGGAATTCCATCCCCCCGATATATTTTGTGACGGAGGAGAGAAGGAAGCGATGCATGACGTATACAGGGACAAATCGCTCCCGCAGAAGAGACATCGGTTCTCCTTCCGGGATGGCCTGTTCATCAAAATGATCCAGAAGGAAACGCCGGATTTCCAGGGCTTCTTTGAGTTCCGTGATGGGGTCTTCGGCCAACGCCCAGGCCTGCACCTGTGGATGTGATCCGGATGGTTGGGTGTGGGGGGCACTGATATGATAGATCCCTTTTTCAAGTCCTTCCCGTATGATAGTATCCAGACCGGCCCTCTCCTCCTCTGCCGAATCAAACTGCGTATAACCCCACCGGATGGACAGGGTGTCGAATACTCCGGGACCAGGGGCATAGGCGCGGCTCAGGTCCAGTTCACCGTCTCGCAGACGAATGTAGGGGCCGGGATAGTCCATGATGGAGGCCCGACCCATGCTTTCGGCGGCAAAATTGTGGCCTAGGCCAAGGGTGTGGCCAAGCTCATGGGCGGCATGCTGACGTCGGCGCGACATCACGAATTCTTCGGCGTCGATACGTGGGTCCAGCCTGGTCATCCACTCCATGGCCCCTTCAGTCATCCCACCCTCAAGAGCGGGTATGAAACCGGCATACTGGTTGTAGTTTACCAGGGAGCGGTGCGAGTCCATCCGCACAGCCGCCTTGATGATTTCGCCGGTGCGCGGGTCGCGGAACGTCGGACCGATCGAAGCCCCGGCCTCGGACCGGTGGACCCACATGACCACATTGTAGCGGGCATCCATCGGGTCCATGTCCTCCGGCATGTCTTTCAGGATAAATGCGTTTAGGAATCCGGCCGCCTCGAAGACCCCGTTATACCATTCCATTCCTTCGCGGAAGGCCGTACGATAGGGTTCCGGAATGGCACGATCCATGTAATACACAATGGGTTCCACGGGTTCGGACAGTTCCGCATCAGGGTCTTTCTTCACCAGGCGATGGCGTACGGCAAAGCGGGTCATCAGGTCTTCGTCGAATCCTTTGGAGTAATCGTAATGCGAAATATTCAGATAGCCGGCCCGTGGATCGTATTTCCTTGGCCGGAAACCGTCATCGGGAAGCTGGACCAGCGAATGGTGTTGACGTATTGTGACGGAACGCGCATCCGGTGCATGCCGGCGGATCGTCCAGGATGGGCTTTCAGACGACAGTGTGATGGCAGCCTCTATTTCCGTGTTTTTCGGGAACGCCCTGGTCCGTGGCATGTAAATGTAACTTCGTGATGGCTCAAGCCGGAAAGTGCCCAGGTTGCTGTTGCGGAACAGACGCCGTACGTCGAAGGCGTCGGTGAGGAAATAGGAGGTGGCATCGATCAGGTATCCGTCGTCTTCACTGGCGACGATATCGAAAGAAGCGACTACAGATACGGGAAAGGATTCCTCGACTGAACGGGCGAGTTCCGGCTTATCCGGGTCGGTGGACACAAATCGCTGGTTTGTCAGCACAAAATTGATTTTGGATCCGACCCGCTCAAATCGGGCAATGTACTCATCGCCGATCTGTGCCCGGTCAAGGCGCGGTCCGTTCATACCCCCGCCCGTTCCGGTCCCTATGAGGTAGAGGAAGTCTTCATCGAGTCTGTGTCCGGGTATTTCGAGAAACAGCCTGCCCCGGTAATCATCCCAGTAGACGGGGAAAAAGCCATCCATTTTTTCAAATGAGCGGGTAACAGAGGCAATATCGGGCCAGTATAAACGGGTTTCCGTCTCAGGGGTCGCGACCGAAGACCCGCCGCTGGTTTGTTCGGATGATGCCGATGTATGGGTGCAGGCCGAGGCCACGGCGGCAAGCAGTAGAAGGATTTTCAGACGGGAGAGAAGACGATGCAATGTAATGGTTTCCAAGGCAGTAATATTATGGGATCTGGCAGGTTGATTCGAAATGAATGTATCAATTTATTTTTCACAATGCCAGAAACGGGCCCTTCGCGCCCGGCCGTGCTACATCTTTTTACAAATTGCGGGCATGGCGGGCCGCTGACAGGAAACGATACATGTTACTCGTTTACATTGATGACGACAGGGATTTCCGCGGTTTCGCTCCCGGCAACTTGTTGGTCCTGTGCGGTCAGGACGAATCGGTTTTCACCCTGTTCCACGGGAAGCCTGACGGTCCGGCCCGACGCGACCGGTTCACCGTCTCTGATCCAGCTCAGTATCACCCGCCGGTCCGGCTCGCGATTGATCTCAGGGGCCGTGAGGGTGATGACAGGATTGGCAGGATTCCACTCCGAAGTCAGGGTTAACGATGATTGAAGGAAACGCAGATCTTCCAGCACGCTGACCGTCGCTTCATGCCGTTCCAGGATCGATCCTTCGGGTTTCCAGCCATAGTGGATGGTGTTTCTGCCCGTTGAATCAGGTTCCCATGAAGAAATGGCCCGATCTTCTTCCAGCAGAACAAAAGGTTCCGACAGTCCGATATCGGAAGCGGACAGTGAATGGCTTTCAACCATTACGTCGGGCAGTTCCGGATTGGGGGTTTCGGGAAAGGTCACATGGAGCGTACGTTCCCTGGAGGCAACCGAATTGGAAAGTCCCCTGCCGTCATCCTGTATCAGTCTTATGGTGTACCTGCGTTCCACAGCTTCGAAAACGGGCCGATCTGTTTGATCACCGTTTATCTCCCATCGGGACTGCAACGCATCACCGCCGGCATCCTGACTGGAAGCCGGTGTCAGGGATACGGTCTCGCCACGGTACACGACATCGGGTAGGCTAAAATCGGGCTCCGGCGCCGCATTGACAAAGAATGTCGCCTCCATTTCGGCACGATTGTTGGCTACCCCCGAGTTGTCACGGATGTGCAGGCGAAGATCATGCTCGCCGTACCGGTCCGTCGGAAGCAGGGTCGTGAGACCGGTGCCGAGTTCTTCACCATTCAGGTACCAGGTGTATTCCGAGATGAAGCCGTCAGGATCGTGACTGCCGTCTGCCGAAAGCAGGAACGGTTCGTAGCGGGCCAGGGTATCCGGAGCGTTCCAGCTGATAACCGGCGCGGCATTGACATCGAATAACCGTTCATGCACGGACAGGTTGCAGTCGGTCTCACTGTCGGTTTCAAGAATAAGCCGTACGCGGTAACGTCCTGGTGTTTCAGGGCGGAAAGTAGATTGTATCCCCGTACGTTCTTCGATCGGTTCTGATCCGTCATCGTCGTTGAACACCTGCCAGTTGACCGATTGGATGTCATCGAAGTATTCGGATTCAGAGGCATCCAGGCTCACGGAGGTGCCGGGGCTTACCACCTCAGGAAGCCCGAAAACAGCTGTGGGTCCTTCAACAACATGTACCTTTGCGGTGACCTGGCTAAGGTTGGGGCAGTTGCCCGTGCCGGATCCCGTAACGGTCAGGACTATATCGTATGTACCCGGTTCATCGTAGAAGTGGGTGACGACGGCTCCCCGGGCGTTGGAAGCATTGCCTAATTCCCAGTTGTAGGAAGCGACCTGTCCTGTGGGATCGGTGCTGGCGGTGCCATCAAAAGTAACAGGACTGTTGGTGCAGACGGTAATTTCATCAAAATTCATTTTTGCCTGCGGGGAACCTTCAACAATCACCGGAATGACGGAGACTGTAGGCTCGGGTGAAAACCCATCATCCAGGGTAAGCCGGACTTCGTACGTACCCGCTTCGTCATAGGCATGATTCGGATTGCTCTGAAGGGAGGTGTTGCCGTCATCGAAATCCCAGTGCGTGCGGAACATGTCGTCATCCGGATCGTACGAAGGGGCGCTTGTGAATATGATGGATTGGCCGGTGCATGACATGATCAGGGAATCTGCAACGGCTACAGGCGGCTGGTTGATGGAGACCCGCACTGGCATGGATACCCGGGAATTCTCCAGCCCCAATCCGTCATCGACAATGAGGCTGAGCCAGTGACTTCCCGTTTCCGGCGCGGTCCAGGTAAAGGCGGCCTCATTGCGTTCGGAACCGTCCGGGAGCTCCCATGTAAAAGACAGCGGATAATCATGCGGATCATAACTTTGGGATGCATCCAGCTGCACTTTTCGGCTGTTTGAACGTATTTCGCTTTCGGTCACGATGATCGGTTCGTGGTTGACGAGGATCGTCCCCCTTTCCTCCGTTACCGAATTCGAAAGGTTTTCGCCATCGTCAACGCGAACCGTAAAACGCTGGCGACCAGCGTTTTCAAAGGTTCGCTCGACAGTGGTCCCTTCAAGAACCACATCATCTTCGAATATCCAGGTAATCTGCAGTGCGCTGTTATCCGGATCGTAGCTGTCAGTAGCAGTAAAACGGGTTGCACGTCCGGGCTCGGTGATTTTTGGTTCGCTTTTAAATCGAACGGATGGGGAATGATTGACACGGATCAGAGTGGTGGCGATATCGTAGGCCTCGTCAAAACCTGAATCGTCGGTTACTTTAAGGGCGATCTTGTGCGCCCCCGGTTCATCCAGCTGCGTTTCAAAACGCACACCGGTCCCGGCGGGGTTGTCGTTTACAAACCACTCATAGGAGATGATTTCACCGTCTTCGTCAGAGCTTCCGGTTCCATCCAGTGTGAAAATCCGGCCCGGCGCGACCAGTTCGGGAGCCGCAATGCCGGCGACCGGATTGGCATTGATTCGGATCTCATGTTCCGTTGAGGCCGTGCTGTTGGCCAGGCCGGTTCCGTCATCCACAGTCAGCGTGACAAGGTAGGTACCAGGGGATTCAAACCGGTGGGTGATATCTTCCCCGGAGCCGCTTTGGCCGTCTCCGAAATCCCAGGAATACGTCCCGATCCACTGATCGTTATCAAAACTTTCGTCAGCGGAGAACACAACCTTCGACCGGTTGACATGGTCAGGAGCCGTGATGGCCGCCACGGGAGGATGGTTGACATGGATAGAACGTTCCTGCTCCTGAACCGAGTTTTCAACCTCTTCACCGTCGTCAACGGCCAGAATAACATTATATGAACCCGGTTCACTGAAATCCACTTCGTTGACCGGCCCGGCAAATTCCCTGCCGTCCGAGATCATCCAGTGGTAAGAGAGCGGATCTCCGTCCGCATCGGACGAAGCCTGTCCGTCCAGTTCCACAGACTGACCCGTAGCCACGATTTCGGGAAGTTCGAATTGCGGGACCGGTTCGGCGTTGACTTTGTAGGTGACACTGGTCGTATACCGGGCGTTATCGGTGCCTGTCTGGTCATCCACGGTCAGGAAGGCATCGTAGATTCCGGCTTCCGGATGCCGGATAATCACTGAGCGACCCTCATCCTCGCCCACGATCCCGGGACTCTCCCAGTAAAAACGAAGGGAATCGCCGTCGGCATCCTGGTCGTTGACAACCCGCAAGCGGGACTCGAGATCCCGCGCTATCACATCATCATAGTCGATCTCGGTGTATGGCTGTGAATTGATAATAATCGGTATGGTCTCTTCCGACAAGGCACACTCCGGGTTGGGTCCATCACTGGTGACGTTCAGGGTAATGTTGTAATTCCCGGGAGTCTGGGAAGAGAAGGTGAATGTTTCGCCTCTGCCACGCAGCTCGCCGTTTACAAACCATTCAAGTTCAATGTCATATCCCTCGGGATCATAGGTTTCGGAAGCATCGAGAGTCAGTGTCTCGCCGGGAGCGAGGTAGTCGGTTCCGCCGGTGATGGTGATACGGGGAGGACGGTGTACGGGGATGGATCCGTTTTCGAGCAGATACCTGGGGTAGAAACGGCCGGTAACGGGTACCGCCACTTCATAGGGAAAATGACCATAGGATGAGAACCGGTGGGTAAAACGACGGCCGGTATAGATAGCGTCATCCACATACCAGATTGCGTTGTCAATATCCAGGCCCACTCCGCTGAAGTTCAGAGTGAGGCCGCCCTCTTCGCAGGAACTGCCTGAAAAGCTGTTGATCCGCGGTCGGGGTACCTCTTCTGAGCTCAAGAGCTGGAAATCATAAATAAAGGGGACGATCTCCTCTGCTCCTTTGATCACTATGTTGTTGTAATATTGCACCGCCCCG
The DNA here is from genome assembly GCA_046483675.1 of Cyclonatronaceae bacterium. Classification (GTDB taxonomy): domain Bacteria; phylum Bacteroidota; class Rhodothermia; order Balneolales; family Natronogracilivirgulaceae; genus SKNL01. The sequence goes on along the minus strand of JAWOCT010000085.1, from coordinate 2,256 downwards.
GTGGTCATGAACCCCCAGACGTTTGGAATGTCGCGGTATGAGTTTTCCCAATCCGTCCAGGGACGGTTAGCAGGCGCTGTATTGCCGAACGCATCAATGTAATAGATTTCGGTTTCTTCTTCTCCGAGAATGTCAACCTGGGATGGTTCCAGTGTTTCGAACAGCGGTTTCAGGAAAACCCTGTCAGTGACGGTTGTACCCAACAAGGAAAAAGAAAGGTCAAAAGTGACAATCTGCCAGTCAGCAGCGTCCGGTCCGCTTATTCGGATCTTGAACGTGTTGACATCATTGCCGCCACTGGTGCGTACACGGAGTATATAGCCTGATCCTGCACCGGATCCCGTTTCGGTACCTTCCGATGTTTCCAGATCAAACAATCGGACCCAGCGGTTGTTGAAACGGGATTCATCCAGCACGGTTTGCTGTTGCAGCAAACGGCCCGTGTCGCTGATTTGTTCGATCCGCTGCGTTTCCATGCGATAAAGCTCGTCGAAAGGAAAGAGTTCGAAGGTGGTGCGGGTGTTGACATCAAAGAGCAGGTCACCGTGGCCCCCCAGGGCGGCGTCAAACACCTCAAGCCCAACGGCAGTGGTTGCACCAAGGGTATCCGGCGGACGGATCCAGATATCATACTGATGGATCGTATCCCCGGTATCGACAGTGGCATCCTTTCCGGAAATGGATAGATAGACTTCCTGTGCCGAAAGATGCACCGGCATCGACAGCAGAACGACAAGTATTACGTATGGATGTAAAAATCGGCTGATTAAGTTCATTATTCGATCCTGTAGGTTCGCTCACCAATGATTTCCTTTGTGTCCCTGTACCGCAGTGCGATGGTCACCAGGGTATCTTTGTCCGGCTGGATGGTCAGTGCCCAGTTGCCATTGATCCCGCAGGGAACGACCATCTCCGTATCCCCTGATTGTGCGACCACTTCAAGGGGTGGATAGGCCCGACCGGTGATCAGGATGTCTTCGGCATGCTGCACCCGGTCTTCCCGGACAAAAGAGGACCAGGTGAGATCAAAGAGATGATCTTCCGTGATTCTTATGATATTACGCTCCTGACGGGTGACATTGCCCGATTCATTGGTCGCCCGCATATTGACCGGATTACGTCCCGGGTCCAGCTCCAAAGTGGCCTGAAAGTCACCTGAAGGTGATATTGCAACCGGCTCGCCGTTGATCTCCAACTCACTGCCAGGTTCTGTGATCCCGGTAAGGGTGTATTCCTGTTCCGATGTGTAGAGGTTGGTCGGGTCCCCCTCCACAAGAAAAAGGTAGGGGGGCAGCATGCCCGAGCTTCGCAGGATACGGTAAGTCGGACTGTCGGGGCCGCGCAGGTCATTTTCATCGTAAGCACGTATGCGCACATGGGAAATGCCAACGGGAATCTCGGTAAGGGTACTCCGGTTGGTTTCAGAACGGAGGGAACGGACCCGGCCGTCAAATGACGGGGAATCGGACAGGTCGATTTCATAGATACGGGCTCCGTCAATTTCGTCCCACTGCAGGGAGAGCCGGTCCTGAATGATCACCGAATCCGATGTCTCCCAGCGCAGGCGGGGTGACGCTAGCAGTTGCAAGGGCTGTATGGGCACACGGCCACGCACGACAACGGTACCCTGGTTGCGCCCCAGATCGATCACTTCATTTTCAGCCGTTACGGTGGTAGTGCCACTGTAATTGGCCATTACCACGCGATCCTCATCGGTCATCTCCGTCCAGAAATTGGAGGATTTGACCGACATCGTAGCCGTACCGGCGCTGATTTCATAGTTAGATCGTTCAATTCCGTCAACGGAAAGGCGGGTAAGTAGTCCGCCCTCGCTGATATTGATCTGCACATCGGATACATTGGTGAGGCGGTCCAGCCTGGAACTGCGGATGATCGCAGTCGTATTGTTTGACAATTGCACATCGGAGCCGTCAAGGAACGTAACTTTGCCGGTGGATTCGGCCGAGGTGCGCAAGCCGTCGGCTTCTTTGAAAAACCTGCCGACATGGGCAGCAAGCCATTGTCCTATGAGACCGCGCCTGTACTCAACCGTACCCTGTTTCTCCGATAGGCGTGCCTCCACATCCACGACCCGGTTACTGTTAAGCGAATCTTCCACCTCATCCACGACCCCTTCGTACTGTGAAATGAAATTGATGGAACCTTCGATGTTACCGGTTTCCACATGGTTCCGGAATGCCTGGTAGATGGAATCGGCCCGTTCCACTTCCTTCGACGCAAACACGCCGGCCCCGC
>JAWOCT010000004.1:0-48911 GCA_046483675.1 Cyclonatronaceae bacterium | reverse complement strand
CCAAGTACGGCAACCTGTTTGCCATGTACGAGAAGATCACGGCCGAGAACCCGTACGAAGTGCCCATGCGCATCTTTCCGGCGGTCCACTTTACGATGGGCGGACTCTGGGTGGATTACAATCTGTCATCCACCATTCCTGGTCTTTATGTCCTGGGTGAGGCCAACTTTGCCGATCACGGCGGCAACCGTCTGGGCGCCAGTGCGCTTATGCAGGGGCTGGCCGACGGCTATTTCGTAATCCCCTACACCCTGAGCGATTATCTCGCGGAAAACCTCCATGCTGAAAAGATCCCCACCGACCACGAGGCGTTTGACGAGGCCGAGAAAGAGACCATGGACCGCATCAACAAGCTGCTCAATGTCAATGGCAAGAAAACGGTGCTTGACTTCCACCGTGAGTTGGGCGAGCTGATGTGGAACAATGTCGGCATGTCGCGCAACAGGGAAAACCTGGAATCGGTGATCAAGAAAATCGGCGAACTCCGCGAGGAGTTCTGGAAGGATGTGAACATACCGGGTGAGAACAACACACTGAACAAATACCTCGAGTACGCCCTTCGTGTGGCCGACTACATGGAGCTTGGCGAGCTCATGGCCCGTGATGCCCTGGACCGGGAAGAGTCATGCGGCGGCCACTTCCGTGAAGAGCATCAGACCGAAGACGGTGAGGCCGTCCGGGACGATGAGAACTTCAGCAATGTCTCCTGCTGGGAATACAAAGGCGATGACAAGGAGCCTGTAAAGCATGAGGAGGATCTCAACTTCGAGTTTGTGACCCCGACCCAGCGAAGCTACAAGTGATCATCCATCCCAACGACAATTTTTAAACCAAGCATTAGAGGAATAGAATAATGAGTGATCAAACCATGACGATCCATCTGAAAATCTGGAGGCAGAAAGACCGCAACACTCCGGGCGAGCTGGTGGATTATTCACTGGATGATGTCAATCCGGATATGTCGTTTCTGGAGATGCTGGACTGGCTGAATGAGCGTCTGATGAACGAGGGCAAGGACCCTGTCGAGTTTGACCATGACTGCCGGGAAGGGATCTGTGGTTCCTGCAACCTGGTCCTGAACGGTATGGCGCATGGCCCGCATGAAGCAACCGCCGTATGTCAGCTGCACATGCGCAAATACAAGGACGGTGACACGATCGTCGTGGAACCCTGGCGTGCCAAAGCGTTTCCGATGATCAAGGATCTGGTGGTCGACCGCAGCGCGTTTGACCGTATCATGGCCGCCGGTGGGTACATCTCGGTCAATACGGGGGCACCGGCCGATGCCAATGCGATTCCCGTCAACAAAAACGATGCCGACCAGGCGTTTGATTACGCCGCCTGCATTGGCTGCGGGGCGTGTGTGGCGGCCTGTCCGAATTCATCGGCCTCGCTCTTCACCGGAGCCAAGATCTCCCAGCTGGCCCACTTGCCGCAGGGTGATCCTGAACGAAAACTTCGTGTGGTGAGCATGGTGGACCAGATGGCCAGGGAAGGATTCGGCGACTGTTCCAACTACGCCGAATGCGAAGCGGTTTGTCCGGCCGAGATCTCCATCACGTCCATTGCCAAGATGCGACGTGAGTATTTCAATGCGCTGAGTGAAATAGAGTAAGGCCCGGGCTGACGGCCCATCGCAAGGCCGGTATTAATGTGCAGGGCACCGGACTTTACGGAACCCCCTGTGGCATACCGGGCCCGGCGCACAATTCGGCAGCTTTTTGCGCAGCATATCTTCGGGTATGCTGCGTTTTTTGTTCAATGGATCAGTAAGTCTTCAATGGATCAGTAAGTGGGCATCATGACGGAACAGCTTTTCGAACAGTCCCGGATCAACCTGAAACGGTACTGGGGGTTTGACGATTTTCGTCCCGGGCAGGACGAGGTGATCCGTTCTGTGCTCTCGGGCCAGCCAACCCTGGTGCTGTTTCCGACGGGAGGGGGCAAGTCGTTGTGTTATCAGGTTCCAGCCACGGTGCTGGATGGCATCACACTGGTCATTTCACCCTTGGTAGCCCTGATGCAGGATCAGGTTTTCCAGCTCGGGCAGAAAGGGGTGTCGGCTACGTTCATCAACAGCACTATTTCGCGGGGCGAGGTGGAACAGCGGTTGATCAACGCCCGCAACGGGATGTACAAACTGCTGTATTGTGCTCCCGAACGCCTTGAAACAGCCACTTGGCAGAATATGATGAAAGATCTGAACCTTTCGCTCATCGCCGTGGACGAGGCGCACTGTATTTCGGAATGGGGACACGATTTCCGGCCCGTTTACAGAAAGATACCGGAAATGATGGGTCCCGTAGCCGCAAGCATCCGCTGGCTGGCGCTCACCGCCACGGCCACCCCGGAAGTGAGGAGCGACATCGTCCAGGCACTGGATCTCAGGCAACCCAATATCATTTCCCGGGGGTTCAACCGGCCCAACCTGCAGTGGTGGGTAATCGAAGAGGAACAAAAAAAGCGCCGGCTCAAGGAGATCCTCAACCGCGCTTCCGGCAGTGGCTTGATCTATGCCGGAACCCGGGCCGGTTGCGAGCAATTGTCCGAGTGGCTGACCCGCCAGGGCAAACAGTGTGAGCCGTATCATGCCGGGCTGACATCCGGGGAGCGCGAGGATATACAGAACCGCTGGATCGACGGCAGTCTGCCCCTGGTGGCGGCTACCAACGCGTTTGGCATGGGCATCGACAAACCGGACTGCCGTTTTGTCGTGCACTATGACATGTCCAAATCCATGGAAGCCTACTACCAGGAGGCCGGCCGGGCCGGACGTGACGGCAAAGAAAGTTACCCCATCCTGCTGGTCCGGCAGGCAGATTTGCTCGCCGCGAAAAAAGCTATTATGGACTCCTGGCCCGACCGGAACCAGCTGACCGCCGTTTATAATGCCGCATGCGACTACTGGAACCTTGCAGCGGGCTCGCCCATGGAGGAAGTGCAGAAACTGGATTTCGAGCAGCTGCGTAAACGGTCCGGTCTCCCGCACAGATTGGTCTGGTCATCCGTGAGAGTGCTAGACCAGCTTGGCGTCCTGAAGCTGTCCCGGTCCGATGAACCGCAGGTGGGCTTGCGCTTTCACCTGTCAGACGATGGCCTTCGGGACAGGATGGACCGCATGAACAAACCACGGAAGAAGGAGTTCACCGACCGCCTGTATCGCATGACGGGCCCGGAATCGACACATCGCATGGTCTACATGGACGAAAGACTGATTATCAACCGCCTTCAGACAACCTCAAGGATGCTCGAAAACGGATTGAAAGTGCTTTCGGATGAAGGCATCCTTGCCTATTCGCTGGTCCGCAATGAACCTATGGCCAGACTGCTGGAGCCGCGCTACCAGAAATTTTCCCTTAGTGAGGATGAGATCCTGCGCCATCGTGACCGGCTGCTGAAGAAGCTTGACTACATGATCGGTTATGTGAAGACGAAATCGTGCCGCAGCAGGTATATACGCATCTATTTCGGGGAAAAGGATGTGCCGGAGCGCTGCGGAAAATGTGACAATTGCAGAAAGAAAGACTCTGGCCGCATTGAAATAGAGGACATCCGGAAGGTAGAATCGTTGCTCAAAGAAAAGCCCATGGCGTTCACAACCTTGCAGGATCACACACAATGGGGGCGCAAACGGCTCAAATCGGTATTGGCCTGCATGCTGCGCGACGAGATCGTGCGCAAGGTGCGAGAAGAAGGGGAACAATATACCATAGACTGAATCCTCACAGTCTGTTGCCATATGGTGGACTTGCAGATGCGATGGCACCGTGAAGCGATTGAATAATTGACGGCGGCGCACTCCACGTACAGCGATGGCTTATGTCTGGCGAAAAGCGGCGAAATGGCTCTACTGGCAAGAACCCGGGCAAAACATTTTACGGGACATAAGGAGCAACCACAGAGGTGTCACGGACTTCCAGATACCGGTCGGAAAGTTCGGTTCCCAATTCGTCCAGAATATCACGCACCTTGTTGAAACGCCTCTGCTGAGCGCGCATGTCGCGGTGATAGTAGTCGTGACTGCGCAGGAACTGGTCACGGCTGATATCATGGTGGGAGAGAACCGCATCCTGCCCGTTCCGGAACAGCTCTTCATCGCCTTCCATCTCCATGACAGCGGCAAGGATGTGCATTTCCACCAGAAGGTCGATGTATTTCGGTTCCTCGATCAGATCCTCAGGTGCATCGCTGCTGCACCCGGCTAAAAAAAATAAGGGCAACGCAAATGCGGAAAGTAGAAGAAAGAAGGTCTTGTGCGGCATTCCGGGTAATTACTTTTCCGGTGGTTTAGGGATAAGCGGTCTGAGCGTTATCTCGTCGATCAGGAAGTTATCAGGTGTTTCAAGAATATAAACTACTGTATCGGCAACGTCGCTGCCCTGCAACATATTGGAATGGGTGCCCCCTTGTTCCTCGAAAAATTCGGTGGCAATGGACCCTGGGTAGATACAGGTGACCTTGATCCTGAAATTCCGGAGTTCTTTCATCAGGGACTCACTGAAACCACGAAGGGCAAACTTGGTGGCATTATACCCCGAGATATTGGGATTACCCAGAAGTCCGGCCACCGAGGCAATGTTCACGATATGACTGGTGCGGTCGGATGATTTCATGAGCGGCACCACGAGACGGGTAAGACGGAATACGGATGTGAGATTTGTGTGCACCATGGTGTCCCACTGTTCCGGCGGAAGCTCATCCACCGGGCCAAAGCGGCCCAGTCCGGCATTGTTGATGAGAATGTCCGGGGAAGAGCCGGAAGAGAAGGTCTCTTTGACCCAGGCTTCCAGGTTATCATAATCCGTGATATCCAGGGGGACCGGGACGAACAATGAACCCAGCCGGGACTGCAGCTCTTCGAGGCGCCCGGCCCGCCTGGCGATGCCGTAAACCCGGCAGCCTTTTTCGGTAAGGGCTTTGGCGAATTCAGCTCCGATGCCGCTGCTGGCACCGGTTACGATGGCGGTCTTTTTATTCAGTTTCATAATCGTAGTAAAATGATTTGATTTGTTGAAGAATGCTATAAATCACGGATGGTCAGGATTTACTCATTTTCGGTATCAATCAATATTCCGTATCCATCGATGCAAAGTATCCACCGACATGCGGTATCCACCGACATGCGGTATCCACCGACATGCGGCAACCACTAATGCAACGTATCCACAATTAAAATGTCATGTCGATATCAATTCGTTCAGAAGATGCAGGAAAATTACATCCTCATCCGCGTGGGTTGACCGCCAATGACGGTCAGGGAGGCCGGTTGAATGACAGCTGATAACCCGTTCATCCGGGCACTGATCATTTCACCGTCCGCATGGACCATAACGGGAAGGCTGGTCGAAATATGGACATTCCGGCATTTCCGGATGAGGATAAGGCCACCTTCCGAGGTGCCGGAAAAAAGCACACGGATGAAGAGGAGGAGGCGTGAAAGGGTGTCGGCATCACGGATCAAAATCAGGTTGAAAAAACCGTCTGTCGGGTCGGCATCCGGTGCAACGGGTATGCCACTGCCCTCAAAAGGTCCGTTGGCCACCGTAGCCATCAGAAAACGCCCACTGATCGTTTCGCCGTCGGCCGTTACGGTCATCCCGGTAGCTTGGTAGGTGAACAGGGACCGAATGACTCCCCGCATATATTTCATCATCCCGCCGTTCATCCGCATTTGAGAGGCATTCCAGGCAACCTCACCGTCAAATCCGATTCCCAGTGTATTCAGGAATCGGTGTGGTGTCGAAGGCAGGACCGGATCAGGTTCAGGTGATTCCATGGAGGCGATGCGGCCGGTGTCCATATTCCGGAGTATGGTCCCCGAACGGACCTTTCCCGTTTCCGGTCCTCCCGTGAGGAGTTCGTAACCCGATCTCAGCAGCCGGACTGCGCCGGAAAGGTTTTTGGGAATATGGAGACCGCGGGCAAGGTCATTGCCGCTACCCAAAGGCAGGATGCCCAGGCAGCATCCGGTATCCATGATCCCTGTTGCAACGGCATTGATAGTGCCGTCACCTCCGGCAGCAACCACCAGAGGAGACGAACGGCCGGCTTCCCTGGCCATCTCCACAGCTTCGGACAGTGTTTTGGGATGTCCGATCCTGACCCGGAAACCGTTTTTTGTCATGTACTTCTCCAGGCGATCGGCCAGACGGCGTTCACGTGCATGCCTGCGTCCGGCAACGGGCAGAGCCGGACGGAAGATGACGGGGAGGATGGGACTGTCGCCGGTACGCAATCAGGTTCTCCCATCAAAGCAGTTTCCGCAGGATATCCTGGTAACCCGGATAGGCGGTCATGATCTTGTCCCCGGCAATTTCGAAATCGTCGAAATCAAATCCGGGCGCCACGGTGCATCCTGCCAGGGAAAAATCGTCCCTGATAGGGTCCGAAGATTGTTTATCACCACTGTCAACGGTTACACCGAACCACGTTCCTGCCGGTACCATGTATTGATATCGCTCACCTTTTTCCGGATTCTCGCCAAGCCGAACCGCTTTGTAGGTGCCGTTCGACCCGAAAAGATGGACCGTGATCGGCAATCCCCGATAGAAGTGCCACACCTCGTCCGATTTGATCCGGTGCAGGCGCGACCGCTCACCCGGTTTCAACAGGAAGTAGATGGCCGTGCTGAATGTCCGCGCGCCCTTGAACCGATCCGGCAGATGGTCCGCACGTACATGCTCGCTTGAGCGATATACCTCCCTGTAGTACCCTCCTTCGGGATGAGGTTTCAGCTTGAGGTTGGTTATCCAGTACCCGGCAGTATGCAGGCGCTCATCTTTTGGTGTCATGACAGGTTGGTTCAGTTTGGTTGAATGTTGGTCGCAGCCTGGTTGTACGCTGGTGAGAAGTTGGTTGCATGGTCGGAATGTTTTCCGCGTTCTTCACCCTATGGTAAGGAATTATCGGAAAAATTATGATCCCTCACCAGCCAGACAGGTTGTCCCGTTTTTTTTTTACCTTTACCGGTATGGAACGGACCCTGTTTCTGGATGCCGGAAATACCCGGATAAAGGCGGCCGAGCGGCGGCAGGACCGATTTATGTCCGGCAGGCCTGATGACCGGAAGGATTCGGACGGGCCGCAAAACCCCTCGGAGGGCAAGGTAGCCGGGGGGCATGGTCCCAACGAGAGGAAAGTTGGCGGTTTGCAAGGTCTGCCGTGCTGGAAACAGGTTGGAACGGCAGCCTACGACGCTCCGGATTTCAAGTCCATATTGCATCGGATGTGCCTGAAATATGATCGCATTGTGTTGGCATCCGTGAAAAGACGATTTCAGGCGGACGACCTGCTGAAATGGCTGCAGAGCGATACGGGTAATACAGGAAACCCGAAAGAAGCCGGGAGTCCGGTTGACCGGGGAAATCGAAAAATTCCCGAAATACTGGGAATCAACGGGTCGCATCTTACCCCTGGTACGCACTGCTACCGAACCCCCGAGACCCTGGGAATAGATCGCTATTTGGCCTGCCTGGGAGCATGGTCCAATGATGAAGCCTGTCCGGTCGTCGTCTCCGATGCCGGCACGGCCTGCACTATCGATGCCATGGATGCCGGAGGGGTGTATCATGGCGGGGTCATCATGCCTGGCCTTCAAATGCTGATCGACACGCTCGGACGTGGCGCAGACGGTCTTTTTCCCGTATCACCCCGGTTGCCCGACCATTGGCCGCCCGGATCCACGACAGCCGCGTTGCAGGCCGGTACGGCCGGATCCTATCTGGCTGCATGGGAAGCGCATGTGCGGCGAACTCGGGACCTTTTTCCCGATGCGCGGGTCTGGCTCACCGGCGGGGATGCCGATTTTCTGGAACAGAGCACGGATATCGAATGCCTGAGAGATGATTTCCTGGTTTTCGAAGGCATGCACCACTGGCTGTTGCACGGTCTGCCCGGTTCATGATCGTCCTCAATAGTCCGTCAGTTATTAACCTGGCGCAGCCTGTTGAAGATCAGGGCATTGACCATCTGCAGTGCAACCTGGTTCTCTCCGCCGTGGGGTATGATTATATCGGCGTACCGCTTGGTGGGCTCGACGAATTCCAGGTGCATCGGCCGTACAAACTTCTCGTACTGGTCGAGTACGCCCTCGATGGACCGCCCCCGTTCGGTGATATCGCGGCGCAGGCGCCTCAGCAGGCGCACATCATCATCCGTATCCACAAATAGCTTGATGTTCATCAACTTGCGAAGTTGCTTCTCATAAAAGATCAGGATACCGTCAACAAGGATGATCTTCTTGGGCGTGATGGTAAGGGTCTCGTCCTTGCGGACATGGTTCGAAAAGTCATAGATCGGGCAGTCGACACTGTAACCGGAGGCCAGGGCCCTGATGTGACGGATCAGCAACTCGGTTTCCAGAGAAGCGGGATGGTCAAAATTCTGGCGTGCCCGTTCCTCGAACGACAAATGTTTGAGGTCGCGATAATAGGCATCATGTGCGATGAGCGAGAGGTTGTCCTCACCGATGGTTTTGCAGATGTGCTGGATTACAGTGGTCTTACCGGAGCCGCTACCCCCTGCGACTCCGATGATCAATGGTTTTTCCATGTGTCGTTAAAAATGATGGCGTTGTGAAAAAGAATGAATATGGCAAGGGATGCCGGGCACGCGTTGCAAAGGAGTCGGGCGAATGGATGTAAAGCAGTGGATGGATGTAAAGCAGCCTGGTGAATGGATGGAAAAATTGACGAAAGAAATGCTGGTTGCCCGGATGGATCCTCGCACGGTCTGGCATCATCGGTTTTCACGGTTTCGGTCGCGCTCCAGCAGCTCCTTGTAGTCCCGGATGGAACGGAAAATGGCCGAAGCCATTATACTTTGACCGTATTCGCTGATCAGGAACTGCTCTTCCTGCGGATTGGTGATGTAACCCAGTTCGACCAGCAGGGCAGGCATGGAAGCGTGATAAAGAACAATGAAACCCGCCTGCTTGACACCTCGGGAGCGCCGCCGGGCCCTTTCCGAGAACTGGTTGTCCATCCTGGTAGCCAGCATTTCACTGCTTGCCATGAAACCGATGTTGGAGAGCTCATAAACGGCCAGCTGTTCCGGGGTGAGTTCCTCGGAGCGATCGTCCTCGTCCTCGAATCGAATGGCGCTGTTCTCCTTTTTCATCACTTCGAATGCTTCCTGGCTCCGGTGCATACCGAGAAAATAGATCTCGGTACCGTGGGCATGGCGGTTTCGGTTGGCATTGGCATGAATGGAGATGAACAGGTCCGCCTCGGCACGGTTGGCTATCTGTCCGCGTTCCTGCAGCGGGACGAACGTATCATCATTCCTGGTATATACCACTTCCATTTCAGGAAGGTATTCTTCGACATACTCACCTACCTTGTGGGCAACGGCAAGAGCAACTTTCTTCTCCCTGGTTCCCCGGAATCCGATGGCGCCGGGATCGCGCCCTCCGTGACCGGCATCGATGACAATACGTTTGAGTTGCAGGTAGGCTTCTGACGGCCGGGATTCCCCGAGGCGGTAAGGTTCGCGATCTCCGGAAAGACCGGGTTCCGTCCAGCCATTGCTGGCCAGGTCGGGCGTGGTATCCACCTCATCGATCAGGTCATCCCAGAAAATGGGAAAAAGTCCATCTGTCAGTACCTCCAGATCGTACGGTGAAGCTTCGGTCAGACCGACCAGCAGATCCTTCCCGTTGGCATCCAGGTAGGCATCGGCAATCATGTAGACATCCTCGCCCAGGTAGATGTCAGCTCCCACGCCGTTTTCGATATCCTGGTAGAAAAAACTATCAAAGGCATGGTTGCTGTTGGATGTGCTTATGTTCTCCGAGCTGATACCATCCTTGAACAGGGCCAGTTGGATAAGTTTGGGATTGGGTTGCCAGATGAAAAATGAATCGGGACTGCTGGTCATGTGAAACCGGACGACATAGCCGAGTCCATCCGAACGTTCCGCCGTGGTTACGCGCTCAAGGGGCTGAAATGCGCTGGCGGTCTGACAGGGAGACAGCGGTCCGGCAACCACCCAAAGGATCGGCAAAACAAAAAGCAGGAAGGCAATCCGTCCGGCATACAGGGGTCCGGAATAAAAAGGCAGTTTCGGATGCGACAACATTGGCAGCAGGGGTTTTCGGTAAAAATACGGCGATATGGTCTAAGAAGGCAAGGAATGATGCAGAAAATGGTAGCATGCGATTCCCAGGCTCACCGATATGTTGAAAGAGTGTTTTTTCCCGAACTGGGGGATTTCCATGATTTCCTGGCAACGGGACAGCAAGTCGGTTTCGATACCCGTGACTTCGTTTCCAAACAGGAGGCAGAGCCGGGTGTCTGTTTCAGGGTAGTAATCGGTGATCAGCCGGCTATCATGGGTCTGTTCCATCCCCACCAGGGTATATCCATGGGTATGGCACCAGTCGATATGTTCCAGCGGGTCATGTGCATACCGCCAGTCGACCGTATCATCCGCTCCCAGAGCCGTTTTGCTGATTTCGGGACGGGGCGGGGCCGGTGTGTACCCGGACAGGAACAGTGATCTCAATCCGAAGCCGTCAGCGGTGCGAAAAGCGGATCCCACATTGTGCATGCTGCGGATGTTGTGCAGCCATATGACCATCTCAGACACCAGCTGCGGTGGACGCCGGTCGCGATGTGATTCATAGATCTCACGCGTCGTTTTTTTGCGGATATCCCTGACCATGGCAATTGTATTCCCGACGTTTCATTTCTTTACAATAAATGCTAACTTCAGGTTTAATGAATTATTGTTCCGGATCCAGGCTCCGGCGCTACCGGATCCGTCCCGGAATTAGATGATATGGCCCGTTGCATGCATATGGTTGCAGTTTGCAAACGGGTCTTTTTTTATTTTTGGACCTGCCGGCTACTGTCGGTATGCCCGGTGAGGGACGCAAAGGACAACGGAGGCTAAAATGCCGTTTCGGTTGGTTCCGGCCGGACAGATCGGATCAAGACCATGTCATTACCATTCATAACGTAATCAATCCCAACTTACCCAATCGCTTGTTATCGTGAAAGTCAATTATCTGTCAAAAGAAGGATACGACAAACTGAAAGCCGAACTCAGAGACCTTTTGACGCGGGGGCGCAAAGAAATAGCAAAACAGATCGATGAGGCGCGCTCTCATGGAGATCTGAGCGAAAACGCCGAATACGATGCTGCAAAGGAGGCACAGGGCAAGATGGAATCTCGTATATCCGAGCTGGAACGAATTATTGCAAATTCGCGCGTGCTGGACGACAAGAACATCGACAACTCCAAGGTCTACGTACTCTCGACGGTCACCATTTTCAACAGAAAGACACAGAAGGAGATGAAATACACATTGGTCTCCAAGGACGAAGCCGATTTCAACAAAGGCAAGATTTCGGTAGATTCACCTATAGGCAAGGCGCTTATGGGGAAAGAAATCGGTGATGTTGTCAAGGTCAAGGTCCCGGCCGGGGAGCTGGAGCTGGAGATACGCAACATCGAGCGGCATTAAGACTGTTTGCGCCGTTCTCCCGGCTTGCCGGAATGAAATACCCACGGTGTGCCGGCACCTGTCCGGACCCGCATCCATACATGATAACCACCAGATTCAACATCCATGACCGTCTATAACAGAACAGAGAGGTATGAGGCTGTTGTCATGGATCCTTAACTCGTCTTCACGAACCAAAATATGCTGAACTTATGAAAATCGCCGTTATTGGAACCGGATATGTCGGATTGGTGACTGGAACCTGTTTCGCTGACTCCGGAAACACTGTCATTTGTGTCGACAATAACCTCAAAAAGCTGGAGACACTGCGAAAAGGGGAAGTGCCCATATATGAGCCGGGTCTCGAAACACTCTTCAAGCGTGCCATCCGTGAGAACCGCATTTCGTTCACCGATGATCTGACCGAAGCTGTTGCGGCCTCCGACGTTCTGTTCCTTTGTCTGCCGACACCTCCGGGCGCCAACGGCCAGGCCGACCTGAGTGCCGTACTGAACGTTGCCGCTGAAATCGGAGATTTGATCAAGGACTACAAGGTCATCGTCAACAAGAGCACGGTTCCTGTCGGTACGTCCGACAAGGTACGAATGACCATTGAATCCCGCACCAAGGTGCCGTTCGATGTGGTTTCCAATCCTGAATTTCTGCGGGAAGGCGCGGCGGTGCAGGATTTCCAGAAGCCCGAGCGCGTAGTGATCGGAACATCGAGTGAGCGTGCCGCTGACATCATGAGAGAGCTATATGAGCCTTTCGTGCGCAGCGGAAACCCCATCATCGTCATGGATGAGCGCAGTTCCGAAATGACCAAGTATGCAGCCAACGGCTTCCTGGCGACCAAGATTACGTTCATGAACGAAATTGCCAATCTTTGCGAGCGGGTCGGAGCCAATGTGGATAACGTCCGGCGCGGGATCGGCACTGATTCCAGGATCGGCAAACGGTTCCTGTTTGCGGGTATCGGCTTCGGCGGAAGCTGTTTTCCCAAGGATGTGCAGGCGCTCCATTTTACTGCCAAAGAAAATGACTACGATTTCCGGATATTGGGTGCCGTTCAGGATGTAAATGATACCCAGAAACTTTCAATTGTGGAAAAGATCAAGACCTACTATGATGGTCAGGTTGAAGGACGAACCTTCGGGGTCTGGGGGCTTACATTCAAGCCGGAGACTGATGATGTGCGTGAAGCCCCGGCAATCTACATTATCCGGGCACTGATTGCCATGGGGGCAAAAGTCAAGGCGTATGATCCCGAAGCACGCCAGACTTTCCCGCTGGCCGTGGGAGAGGAGGTCAGTGCAAGGATCGATTACGTGGAAGATCAGAAAGCGGCCCTGGAAGAAGCGGATGCCCTGATCATATGCACCGAGTGGAACGAGTTCCGTCAGCCCGATTTCGGGAACTTCATAAAGCAGATGAAGGCACCGGTCATTTTTGACGGTCGCAACCTGTACGATCTGGACCGGATGGAAGAGCTCAACATAACCTATTTCAGCGTTGGCCGACGTGCCGTCAACATAAATCGCTAATTAACCGATGCCTGACCGAGTGCTGATTACCGGCGGAGCCGGTTTTATTGGTTCCCACCTTTGTGCCCGTTTTCTCGGCGAGGGTGTTGAGGTCATCTGCATGGACAACCTGTCCACGGGTAACCTGGATAATGTGTCACAATTTTTCGGTATGGAAGGGTTCCGGTTCATCAAGTACGATGTAACCCAGTATCTGCATGTTGACGACGAGGTGGATCTCATTCTCCATTTTGCATCCCCGGCTTCGCCGGCCGATTATCTGGAGATGCCCATCCAAACTCTTAAGGTGGGTTCCCTGGGGACGCACAAGGCCCTGGGTCTGGCACTGAGCAAAAAAGCACGTTTTCTGCTGGCTTCCACCAGTGAGGTATACGGCGATCCACAGGAGCACCCGCAGAACGAGAGCTATCTGGGCAATGTAGATCCCGTTGGTCTGCGCGGCGTTTATGACGAAGCCAAACGGTTTGCCGAGGCACTGGTTATGGCCTATCATCGCAATCACGGCATCAGAACCCACATTGCCCGTATATTCAATACCTACGGACCGTTCATGCGCAACGACGACGGACGGGCGCTCCCCAATTTCATTACGCAGGCACTCCGAGGCGAACCCCTTACCGTATTCGGCGACGGATCTCAGACGCGTTCCTTCTGCTATATCGATGACATTGTGGAAGGAATCTTTCGATTGTGTCAGTCTGACTACGCCGGACCGGTAAACCTGGGCAATCCGGATGAAATGAGTATACTCGAGTTGGCAAAGGAAATCATCGCACTAACCGGTTCGACCAGCGAAATCGTATACAAGGAGTTGCCGGAAGGCGACCCTACCGTGAGGCAGCCCGATATCTCCCTGGCCAAAGAGTTGCTGGACTGGACCCCCACCGTGGATCGCCGGATCGGTCTTGATCGAACACTGGACTATTTCAGGAAACATCCCGTTATCGCAGCCCGAAACTAAAGCCCGAAACTGAACCGGATAACCCGTCCCGCCTGCCATGCACATCCTCGGAATATCGTGTTATTATCATGATGCCGCCGCCGCACTGGTATCCGATGGCAAGCTCGTGGCTGCTGCCCAGGAAGAGCGCTTCACCCGCATCAAGCACGACCAGAACTATCCGGCCCACGCCATTGCGTACTGCCTGCAGGAAACCGGTCTCACGGTTGATGACCTCGATGCCGTGGCATTCTATGACAAACCTTTTCTCAAGTTTGAACGCATCCTGGAAACCTATCTGGCCTATGCTCCGGCAGGCATCCGAAGCGCCTGGAAGGCACTGCCGGTCTGGATCAAGCAGAAGTTGTGGATCTCCGAGCACATTCGTTCAGAGCTGGGGTACCACGGCGATCTTTTTTATCCGGAGCATCACGAGTCCCATGCCGCGTCGGCTTTTTTCCCTTCTCCGTTCCCCGAGGCGGCCATTCTGACCATCGACGGGGTCGGTGAGTGGGCAACGAGTTCGGTCGGTCAAGGCAAGGACAACCGCATCGCACTGAAGCAGGAGCTTCATTTTCCTCACTCACTGGGTCTTCTTTACTCCGCTTTCACATATTTCACCGGCTTCCGGGTCAATTCCGGGGAGTACAAGGTGATGGGGCTGGCACCCTACGGCAGGCCGGTGTATCGCGACCGTATCCTGGACGAGCTGGTCGATCTGCGCGAGGACGGATCCTTCCGGATCAACATGCACTATTTTGGATATGGCTCGGGCCTGACCATGACCAATCGCCGCTTTGACCGTCTGTTCGATGGGCCGCCGCGCAAACCCGAGTCCCCGCTGACCCGGCGTGAAATGGACCTGGCCGCATCCATCCAGGCGGTTACCGAGGAGATCATGATCCGGATGGCGCGACATGCCCGTGATGCCACCGGAAGCCGGAACCTCTGTTTGGCCGGGGGTGTGGCACTGAACTGTGTGGGCAACGGCAAAATCCTGCGTGAAGGTATTTTTGACCGCATCTGGATCCAGCCGGCGGCCGGTGATGCCGGCGGGGCGGTGGGCGCCGCGCTTATGACCTGGCATCACCATTTCGACCAACCGCGCCTGACGCAGGAATACAGATCGGGGGGAAGAGAGGCAAGCCCGGAGAAAAGCGAGCCAGATGGTGCGGAAGCTGATGCGAAAGCTGGTGCTGGAGCCGGTAGCAACAATGGCAGCAGCCGGCAGGATGGTATGAGCGGGGCGCTGCTTGGACCCTCGTTTGGTACCGGGGCCATAGACGCTTTCCTAAGGGCAAACACCGATTATTCCACCTACCCGCTCCCGGAGGAGGAAATGCTTTCCAGGACAGCCGGTCTGCTGGCTGAGGGCAAGGTGGTGGGCTGGTTCCAGGGACGCATGGAATTTGGACCGCGGGCACTTGGCAATCGTTCCATACTGGGTGATCCGCGCTCGGAAAAAATGCAAAAAACACTCAACCTCAAGATTAAATACAGGGAGAGCTTCCGGCCGTTCGCTCCCAGTGTGGCTGTGGAGAAGGTGCAGGAGTATTTCGAACTGGACCGCCCCAGCCCCTACATGCTGCTGGTCGCCGACGTGGCCCATCGGTTGCGCAAATCCGTCGACCCCGCCGTGGAGGGTCTGGATAAACTGTACCAGGTCCGCTCAGAGCTTCCGGCTATTACCCACGTGGACGGCTCGGCACGGATCCAGACGGTCGACCGTCACACGAATCCGCGCTACCATGCGCTCATCGGTGCGTTTGAGCGAAGGACAGGATGCCCGGTTTTGATCAATACCAGTTTCAATGTGCGGGGTGAACCGATTGTCTGCACACCGGAGGATGCCTGGCGCTGCTTCATGCGCACCGATATGGAGGTGCTGGTCATGGACCGCTTTGTGATCGAAAAGCGTCCGGCGGACCGGATTGAAGATCCCACCGAAACCATTGCATCGCTTCAGCCGGACTGAATCCGATGCCCGACCAAACCCGGCCATGCTGAAGAACCTGAAATCCGAAATAACCGTAAATCAACGCGTACTCCGGCAATTTGCCTGGCTTATGGCCGTGATGCTGGGGCTTGTGGTGCCGCTGATCGTCGTATGGGTCAACGACTGGCAACTGGTGCGCGCCGCATGGATCATAAGTGGTCTGGGCGTACTTTTTCTGCTCGCCGGCCTGCTGGCACCCGCCAGGCTTAAACCGGTCTATATCCTCTGGATGCTGCTTGCGCTGGTTCTCGGAACCATCGTGACACGCATAGTCATCACAATCGTTTTTTATCTGATGATCACTCCGATAGGCTGGGTGCGACGGACTTTCACAATCAGGGATCCGCTGGGACTGCGTCCCGATCCATCCCGGGATACATACTGGGTCGACAAGGAGGGTACGAGCGACAAGGCGGAGCGTCTGAAAAAGCAGTTTTGATCAGACCGGGACGGATGCAGGGCTCAACGGATATTCCAATCCGGTCGAATTTCCCGGACTACTCGAATACCTCGAAATATATTTCGTCGAGGATTTCCCCGTGCCGGTCTCGCAGCTGGACATGCCATTGTCCCGGTTGGAGACCAACTGATGAGTAAGTCCGCCAGTTTTCGGAGATGCCGACCTTGGAGTTCATCTCGAAATGGAGCTCGTCTTCATGGTACCACTCAAAGAAGACATCCTGCATTTCTTCGGAATTGTGGATGCGGGCAAAACACCAGGCGCGGCCATCATCCATGGTGTAGGATTGGACAACATCCACCGGTTCACGCTCTATCACATCCCTGGCCAGTAGAAATTCAAGCACAAAAAGGGTATCCGGTTCCATATATTCTGCTTCATGCCTATTTTCCGACAGATGGATCACGGACGTTGCGATCCTGAAGGATGAGCGGCCATCAGGGTTGCCTTTCGGGACTACTGAAAGACCGTCCTGAATCAACAGGCCTGTGGCCAGGGCCAGCATGATGGCTACTGCTGCGGCTGTCCTTGGCAGACCGGTTGCGCGTTGGAAAAGTATGCCAGGTAAAAAATCCATGGATGATAATACCTCAGATACGTTAATTGATGTTTATCCGTATACCCACTTCGGCAACGAAGTGAGATTTCTGATTTTCAAACGATCCGATCATGTGATTTACGCCGGTCAGTGGCGGATGATCGGTGGAAAAACGAAAGAGGGCGAAACACGGACCATGGCCGCTCTGCGCGAGTTGGAAGAGGAAACCGGCTGCATGCCGACGTTGTTTTGGACCTTGCCCGCCGTGAATCAGTTCTATGAAGTTTCTACTGATACCATTCATCATATTGCCGTGTTCGCTGCCTGCCTCGATGACAGGCAAATCATACGTCTGAATCATGAGCATGTAACTTACAAATGGATTACTATAGAAGATGTGAAAAATTTCATTAAATGGCCCGAACAGATCCGTCTTCTTAATCTTATTCATGATATCTTGACCAACAACGGTGTGATGTCGGAATGGCGCATTAAACTGCCGTGATCCGGTCTGCCTTGAGGCTGGTTTACATACGAGTTATTATGCCATTTGCTATCAAGGTCGAAGTCTCCGGCTGCGCGGGATGTTGCTCTCGGCCGATTACAATCCAAAGAATGTTGCAATGAGTCCAATTTCTTTTAACTCTGAACGTGGGGCCACGTCTGCGGCGCAGTGCCGTTCCAGTAACCGTAATATTCCGGATGTTTGGCTATTTGGAATGCTGATGATCCTGCTGGCATTATTAGCCGGTTCGGGCAACCCTTCGCATGCCCAGCTCATCTCAACTAACGGGTACGAGGTCGGCATCGCGCCCGATCTGTGGTATAATTCGGTGGACGGGGTTTTGGTAGGTGCCCGTTTTCGGGGTCAGGACCCGCGCACCTTCCTGGACGGTCCGCACCGTATCCATGCCGGTATCTGGCTGGGGACCCGCCTGCCTGACTATCCGGTCTCCTATTTCTTTTCCTGGGCCCATCCGATAGTCGCCCTTACCGATGTCAACAGCGAAGGCGGAATGCGGCTTAACAGCAGCATGCGCACCGGACTGCATCTGCATGAAGCCGGATTGCAGAAGCGTTGGCAACCCGGTTTCGATGAATTTGTATCGACCGAGCTGGAAGTTTTTTTGGGTCTTTACAAGCGGTTCGATACCGGTTATCTGCTCTATGATATGCTATGGCAGGAAGAACCGGTATCCTTTGTGCGGACCGGCTTCCGCAAGCGAGCCCGGAACCGCCTGGGCCGGTGGACCCTGGCCCTCAATGCCATCACAGGCATGCCGTTATCGACAGATGAACCTTTTGTTAATTTTCAGGGGCGGGAGGAGACCTGGCCCGGTGAATGGGGGTATGAAGGCCTTTTCGGGCAAATGCAGTTGCAGTTCATGCAACGGATCGACCTTCCCTCCGGCTTTTATCTGCGTTCCAGACTGTTCGGCGGTGCAACCAGTGCAGCCACTCCTCCGGAACACCGGTACACGGCGTCCGATGCCGACGCGTTCAGCTGGCATGGATCGGCCTTCACCCGGGCCCGTGGAACCATACCTGTCAATTGGATGCGTTCCGGATGGGTGCACATCCCTTCCGGGCCCGGATTGCGTGGCTATACCTTCCGGACTACGGACCTGCTGGAAAGCGGAATCCCTGCCTGGTCGCAACACGCGGTGTCTGTAAATGCCGAGTTTTATGTCCCCAATCCACTCAACAACTACTTCGCGCGCATCCCCTATGCCGGTGACTTCCTGAAACTGGAATCTTACCTGTTTGCCGATGGGGGTTATCTGAATAACGGCACCGAGTGGCAGGATCCGATATTCAATGCGGGTGCCGGCTTCATGCTGTCACTTAATATTCCGGATTACATGGGTCAGAATCGTGGCTTCTTCCTCCGGTACGAATTGCCTGTGTGGCTTTCCGACCCCGATGAGAATGAGGATTCCTTCCGGTTGCGCCACCTGCTGGGAGTGGGCATACTGTTCCGGATGTGATCTTTTGACGGAGGGCAAAACAGGAAAGCCGGCCGCGGAGCACACGTACGTGCACGCATCCACAGACCGGCTTGGACATCCGTGCTATTTCTGTTGGATTTTGTCGGGCTTGACCTGCATGATCAGCACAGCGGCGATGATGCACGCTCCTCCGGCTACCCAGAAGGCCAGGCTGTAATCACCAATGGCGAACATCACCTGCTGGGTCGTACCCCTCGGACAAACAGTCAGGTACGGTATATGTTCCACGATGTGCATGAAGCGGGCGGCAAGATAGGGTCCGATAATACCTCCGGCTCCATAGGCGGTAAACATGAGGCCGTAATTGGTACCAATATGCCGGGTCCCAAAAAAATCGGCCGTCAGCGCAGGATAGAGCGAGAGAAATCCGCCGAAACAAAGTGCGACGACACCGATCCACAGCAGATATAGCGGGAAAAGGCGCATGAAGTCCAGTGTAAGCATCATACCCCCGCACAGCAGAAACATGATCAACAGGGTTACACGCCGATCCATCATATCCGAAACCTTGCCCCAGAAAATCCGTCCGGCTGCATTGAATATAGCGAGGAACGAAACGGCCGTAGCACCCATGGCTGTGACATCCAGGTAGGTGGCATGGGGTATGGGCCCGGTCATTTCACCGAATGAAAACGATTGCCAGATCGGGGAGGCTTTCATAATGACCTGCAGGCCGGCCGTACATCCTGCAAAATAGGTAATCCACAGCAGCCAGAAAGCCGGCGTGCGGAGCATCTGCCGGGGTGTGAAATCGACCTTGGGCGCCTGGGCGGCCGTGGTGCCTTCGGGCGGCCACCATCCTTCCGGCCTGTAGCCATCGGGAGGATTTTTGAGCAATTGCGCACCGGCGACCACGATCACCAGAAAAATGATACCCAGTGTCATGAAGGCGTTGAACACGCCTACCTGCGGCAGGTTGAACAGGCTAAGGTTGAACAGCATGTAGGCGTCACCGCAGATGAGCCCGCGTGCCAGCGGGGCGAAGAAAAAGGCACCGGCACCGAAGCCTGCAACTGCCAGTCCCGTGACCAGACCGCGTTTATCCGGGAACCATTTTACGCATGTGGCAATGGGACAGACATAGGCCATGCCGATACCGATTCCACCGAGGACAGCGTAGGTAAGGATCAGCCATACCAGGGCGGTACCGGGCTCAAAAGCGTAGGCGAACCGTGCCAGTATCAAACCCAGACCCAGGATAATACCGCCGCCTGTGGCAACGATGCGTGGACCCAGACGGTCCTGGATACGTCCACCCAGGATCACGGCCAGGGCAAAAGAGGCGAGCACGATCTGGGCGGGAAGCGTGACCTGCGTTTCGGTCCAGCTTGGAAAAAATTCAAGGAGGGGGGACTGGAAAACGCTCCAGATATACACGGCGCCGAGGCTCACCTGGATGACCAGGGCCCCGACGACCACCCACCATCGATTCATTACTTTTGTTTCAGTCATTTTGTACCCTCAAAAATGTAGATTCAGGAATGGCAGGGCATCAGGATGGGAGGATGCGGCCCGGTCGTTAATAATCATGCATCAGTGGTGCGTTGCTTGTAAAGCCGATGCAACGCTGAGCGGAAGGGTCGCGGTCCGTCAACCTGAATACTGCCGTGTAAATAATAGCTGCAGTGGAAATGCAGTAGAACAATAAAAACAGGCGGGATGCACCGCTAAGGTGCATCCGCCCGGTAATGATATTACGGTGTATGTGAAGCAGGTCTGATCTTCGGGTTATTCTCCGCGTCCCTTGATCAGGCTCTCCACAACGCTCGGATCGGCCAGGGTCGTGATATCACCCAGGTTGCTGGTATCCTTTTCGGCGATCTTGCGGAGGATCCGCCGCATGATCTTGCCGGAGCGTGTTTTCGGCAGGGATGGAGCGAACTGGATCGCTTCGGGAGTAGCTATGGGACCGATCTCCTTGCGGACGTGCTTCACCAGTTCTTTTTTGAGTTCGTCGGTTTCTTCAATGCCTTCATTAAGCGTGACGTAAGCGTAGAGTCCCTGTCCCTTGATCTCGTGCGGTACAGGGGTCACGGCCGCTTCCGCCACTTTGGAATGGCTCACCAGTGCACTCTCCACCTCGGCGGTTCCGATACGGTGGCCGGAGACGTTTACAACGTCATCGATGCGTCCCATCAGCCAGTAGTCGCCGTCATCGTCGGTACGGCAGCCGTCACCGGTGAAATACACGTCATCGAACATGCCGAAATAGGTGTCGATGAACCGGTCATGGTCGCCCCACATGGTACGCATCATGCCCGGCCAGGGTTTGCGGATGCAGAGCTTGCCGCCTTCGTTGCGGTCGCACTCTGTTGCGTCATCGCGCAGGATCACCGGATCCACACCAAAAAACGGTCTGGAAGCACTGCCCGGCTTAAGCGCCATGGCACCCGGCAGGGGCGTGATCATGAAACCGCCTGTTTCGGTCTGCCACCAGGTATCCATGATGGGGCAGCGCTCGCGGCCCACACGGGTGTAGTACCACATCCAGGCTTCAGGGTTGATGGGCTCGCCCACCGAGCCGAGAATGCGAAGGGAATCCAGCTTGTACTTCATCACCCATTCGTCACCCTGGCTCATGAGGGAGCGGATGGCCGTCGGAGCCGTATAAAATGCCGTTACTTTGAACTTGTCGCAAATATGCCAGAACCGACCGGCGTCCGGATAGGTCGGCACACCTTCGAACATCAGACTCGTGGACCCGTTGGCAAGCGGCCCGTAGACAATATAGCTGTGTCCGGTGACCCAGCCGATGTCAGCCGTGCACCAGTAGATATCGTCGTCGTGGATATCGAAGACAAGCTTGTGGGAAAGGGCAGTGTGCAGCAGGTAGCCTCCGGTTGTGTGGACCACCCCTTTGGGTTTCCCTGTGGAACCGGAAGTGTAGAGGATGAACAGCGGATCTTCGGCGTTCATCTTCTCGGGCGGACACTCGTCACTGGCCTTCTCCATTTCGTCATGATACCAGACATCGCGTCCGTCTACCATATTGCACGGATCATCGGTAACCTTGCTCACGATAACACGTTCAATCGACGGACAATCTTCGAGGGCTTCATCGGCGATCTTTTTCAACGGGATCTGCTTTCCGGCACGCAGGGACAGGTTGGAGGTGACAAGCATCTTACAGTCGGAGTCGTTTACCCGGCCCTTGATGGCATCAGAGCTGAAGCCGCCGAAAATAATGGAATGAATGGCGCCAATGCGGGTGCAAGCCAGCATTACGATGGCCAGTTCCGGGATCATCGGCATGTAGATGGCCACACGATCACCCTTTTTGATGCCGTTGGATTTGAGTACGTTGGCAAATTTGCTGACCTCGGTGTGAAGCTGTTTATAGGAGTATTCCTTGACGGCATCCTCTTCTTCACCTTGCCACAAAATCGCTGTTTTGTTCTCGTTGGACGTGCCCAGATGACGGTCCAGGCAGTTGTAGGAAACGTTCAGTTCCCCGTCGTCAAACCAGGTGTGCTTGATGATCCGCTTTTTCGTGTTCCATTCATATTCAAGGGTCTTGGTCGGTTCCTTGAACCAGTCCAGGGACCTGGCCTGTTCAAGCCAAAACCCGTCGGGATCGTTGACCGACTGATCCCACATCTTTTTGTACTGGTCCATGGAGTTGATCCATGCTTTCTTCCGGATATTCTCCGGAGGCGGGAAGACACGGGACTCGGACATTAAGGAATGCATTCCTGATCTTTTTTCTGACATAGTCAAATCCGTTTTATCAAATTGTTAGGGTTACAGTGAAAAAAGTTGAAAAGAAGAAGTAGAATCAAATAAGTTCAAATAATGTACACCGGTCTTCATAATTCACCCCGATACCGGCCTGCATGCAAATACATTGTGCAGTTTTTGTTCAAGCACAAAAAAACGCAGAAATGCCTTTAATTGCAACTGAAAAAAGGGCTTTTTCAGAGAAATATACCGCTCTGAAATCAAGTTTCCACGTATTATCTTTCCCTTGTCGCAAGAGCGGATCGACCATGGCGGATCAGGGCACTGAAAATAACCCGGAGTCATCGCGCGTTAGGCCTTGAATCGGGTGCGGTACTTTTTACCTGAACCAACCCCTGGAACGTATTCTTCCGAACTCCGCTACGGCATCCATATCTTTTTATTCCATACCCCTCAGATTTATCATACCATGCCATCCAAGTCCGGTATTGTGACCAGTCTTCATCGTACAGGCCGATGGATATACGCCATGGCCCTCACGACGGCCCTGATGGCCGGGTGCACGACCTCAGCCTGGATGGTGGCCGAAGAGCCCGTCCCGGATCCCGACTCCGAAACGGTTATTTCGGAAACAGAACAGTTTCACGTCCTGGCCAGCCCCGCCCCCCGTAATCCTGCGCTTTCATTGGAGCTGGTCCGTAAACGGGCCAAGTTGTACGATATGCATCTGGTATCGGAACGTTACATCCAGCAATACCGGCCGCGTTACTTCTATATGGGGCTGGGACTCACCGCTATGGGGCTGGGCCTGTATCTTTCGAATTCATCGGCCGTTGACGCGGACCGGCTCTCGCCCAGGGAGCGCGTTTTGTTCAATCTGGCGTCGGTGAGTATCGGTACGGCGAGCTTCATAACCATGAAGCCGGCCGATGAGCCCCGTGAGGCAGGAGAGCAGCGATTGCTGCAAAAAACCGGGACGAAAGTTTTCCAGGATACGATTCCCTACCGACTGCCTGCAGATGCAGAGGCCGGGCTCACCATACTGAGGGGACAGGACACGCTCGCCTCCGCCCGGACCGTCCCCTTCCGTGATAACATACTCTCGGTGCACCTGGGACACGAGACCGGTTTGCGCAGGCTTCCGTTTACCGATACCACCGGGATCACGGTGACGCTGGAGTACAGGAATGTGCAGTTCCGGCAGAATTATCCGGTCAGGGATTTTATGCAGGAATTCGTGGAAGTGACTTCATCCAATGTGCCCCTGCGCACTTCTCCGGCCGTCCTGGGAAATAACATTATCCGTCATGTCGAGAGCGAAAGCCGATTCCCGTATTTGGCCGATATCGATGACCGCTGGTACCGTGTCCTTAAATCAGAAGGGCCGGCCTATGTTCTGAAAGAGGAATCCGAGAGGATATGGCTCATGGCCGATACCGTGCGGATCGGGGACATGGTCGTGCTGCCAGGCGAAGCGGTGTTTGGGGATCTTGAAATCGAGCGTAATCTGCCGGATAACAGGAGAGCCAATCCCGAAGCTATCGCTATTGTGATCGCCAATGGCGACTACAATAGTCCCGTACGCCGCCTTCCCCATGCAGAACGCACGGCGATGCTGGCTGAGCGGTACCTGACCGAGGTGCTCGGCTACTATGCCGACAACGTCCGTGTTTTTGAGAATATGACCGAGCGGAGGATGGAGAAGTTGCTTCAGGACAGCGATTCGCTGATGATCGGCGGCCGTCACCTGTCCCGGGAGGAGTCCGATATCTTTATCTATTACTACGGGCATGCCTTTACGGATCAGGAAGGTCGTGCGCACCTGTTGCCGGTCGATTACGATCCGGGTGATGTGAATGAGCGCATGATCCCGCTCCGGGAGATGTTGGAAACGCTTGCCGGTATCCGTTCCCGCCAGACCGTGCTGGTGCTGGATACCGACTGGACGCGGTCCTCTGTTTTTGGACTGACCAGGGATCAGGGTGTGCAGGCCGACGGTGCCGGCAATCTGGCACCATTTGCTGAACTGTTTGATCAGAGCGCGATTGATGCGATCTTCTGGGCTGCCGGTCCCGGACAGCATTCCGAACCATACAGTGGTGTAAATGGCCGTGGAGCAATGCCTTACGACATATTCACCTGGTACTTTTTCCAGGCTTTGAAGCAAGGGGCGGGCACCACGGGCGACATCCGGGAGCATTTGGAACGCCATGTCCCTTTTACATCACGGAGATTGCACGACAGGGCCCAGGAGCCCGGCTTCTCGGGCAACAGCGATCTCGAACTGGTGCAGCAGCCCTGAATTCGGTCCCGAACGGGAACGCTGCTTCAGGCCGCTGTTTCAGACTCCCGCATCAGACCCCTGATGTGGTATGCAGCACAACATATTCCCAGGGAGTGAATGACCATGACGCGTGCTCCCCGAGTTGTACCTCAATGTCTTGGAAAAGATTCCGGTATGTACCGGCAAGATCGAACGATGTGATGTCAAATGAGACCGGTTCCCCGGTCAGGTTAAGCATGACGATCACCTTGTCATCTTCTACCTCGCGATAGAAAGCGAATATACTCTCGTCGGCGGTGGTCCGCAGCCGGACGAGTTCGCCGCCGTGCACACCGTTGAACAGGGCCCGGTTCTGTTGGTTGAGCCGGAGCAGACGGGTGTAGAAATCTTGCATGGGTATGTCACCCCATTCGATCGGATCTTGTTCAAAGAACGCAAGCCGCTTGTCCATGGCGGCTTCTTGTCCGTTGTATACCAGCGGCATGCCCGGTATGGTCGCTGCCAGCACCGCGAAGGGCTCCACGCCGTCGCCCAGGCGTTCGTATACGGTGCCGTTCCAGCTGTTCTCGTCATGGTTGGAGGTAAACTGCATGCGATAGGCGTGCTCGGGGAAACGCTCCCTGTTTTCTTCCAGGTGCTGCTCGAAATCCGCCAGGGCGATCTCCCCATCGGCCAGCAGGTTCATCTGATGGTGCGTTTCCCAGGCATAGGACATGTCGAAGGCGTGGATATGATGCTCCGGGGTCTCGGCCTCGGCCAGCATGAATACCGGTTTTATGGCATCGAGGCGCTGACGGGCTTTATTCCAGAATGCGGTGGGTACCATATCGGCCACGTCGCAGCGGTACCCGTCGATATCGAAATCGCGGACCCAGTACTCCAGGGCCTTATGCATCATGCTGCGCGTTTCCGGATTGCTGTAGTCGAGCTGGATCACATCGGTCCAGTCGGTACCGGGCGGAATGATGAAATTGCCCGCATCATCGGTCTCGTACAGTTGGGGATGGGTCCGGGTCCAGACCGCGTCCCATGAGGTGTGGTTGGCCACCCAGTCCAGGATGATGTGCATGTCATGGTCATGGATCTGCTCCACCAGTTCCCGGAAATCCACTTTGGTGCCGAATTCCGGATTCACACCATAATAGTCATATACCGAGTAATAGCTGCCAAGGGGACCTTTCCGTTCCTTTTCACCAATGGGATGGATGGGCATGAGCCAGAGTATGTCGACACCCATGTCCCGCAGGCGCGGCAGATGTCTGGCAAATGCGGAAAATGTTCCCTCTTCGGAAAACTGCCGGATATTGACCTCGTAGATGGTGGCATTTTCAGCCCATTCCGGGGTCCGTGGAGGGGATGGATATTCGGGTTGCTCCTCCGGGGCGCAGGAGAGGATGATCAGGGGCATCAGCAGGATCAACAAGGCCGAAAGCCTCCTGCGAAAAGTGAAAAGGGAAGGTGCGAGATGGCTGTTCATGGCGGCAGGACCGGGTACTTTTTTTGCAGCGCGAGTGCATGTCATTGACAAAATAAAATACAAAGATTACCTGAATAAATGAAAGCGCTTACTTTTTTGTGAAAAGATTGACTGGCGGGTCATCTCGGCCATATTTCGTTCGTATCTGGGCGCGAGTTTCTTTATATTTAGATTTTGTAAAAATAAGGAACTTCCGGATGCATCCGGAAGGTTATCCTTATGGTCGACGGGAAGACGGCTCATCAGGTGCAGATGTCACACTGGCCGGATGCCCCGACAGTCTGGCCAATCAGGAAAATCCATCAAAACAATCACGCAATTTTCGTTATGAGTGATACCCAAACCATCGAAAGCCTGGTAAAACAGCCTTACAAGTACGGCTTCAAGACCAACGTGGAGTACGATTACTTCCCGAAGGGGCTCAACGAGGATATCGTCAACATGATCTCGGACATCAAGGAAGAGCCCGATTTCATGCGTGAGTTCCGCCTCAAAGCGTATCGCCAGTGGAAGACCATGAAAGATCCGCTTTGGGCCAATATCAAATATCCCAAGATCAACTATGACAAGATACAGTTCTACTCGGCTCCCAAGAAAAAGCCGCAATTGAACAGTCTGGATGAGGTGGATCCGGAAATCCTGGAGACGTACGAAAAACTGGGGATCCCGCTTTCGGAGCAGAAGATGCTGGCCGGGGTTGCCGTTGATGCCGTTTTCGACAGTGTCTCCGTTGCCACCACCTTCAAGGAAAAACTGTCCGAGGCCGGGGTGGTATTCTGCTCCATTTCCGATGCCATCAAGAACTATCCAGATCTTGTGAAAAAGTATATGGGTTCGGTTGTTCCGCATAACGACAACTTTTTCGCTGCCATGAATTCAGCGGTCTTCTCGGACGGTTCCTTCGTCTATGTGCCCAAAGGTGTGGTAAGTCCGATGGAACTTTCCACCTATTTCCGCATCAATAATGAGGAGTCCGGGCAGTTTGAGCGCACGCTCATCATAGCCGAGGAAGACAGCTACGTCAGCTATCTGGAAGGCTGTACCGCCCCCATGTTCAGCAGCAACCAGCTGCACGCCGCCGTTGTGGAACTGGTCGCCCTGGATCGTGCGCAGATAAAATACTCCACGGTCCAGAACTGGTACTCCGGTGATGAAAAAGGTGTTGGAGGCATCTACAATTTTGTAACCAAACGCGGCCTGTGCAAGGGGAACAACTCCAAGATTTCCTGGACCCAGGTAGAGACCGGTTCCGCCATCACCTGGAAGTACCCGAGTGTGATCCTGAAGGGTGACAACTCAATCGGCGAGTTCTACTCTGTGGCGGTGACCAACGACAAGATGGAGGCCGACACCGGCACCAAGATGATCCATCTGGGCAAGAATACCAACAGCACCATCATCTCCAAGGGAATTGCCGCCGGCAACTCGCAGAACAGCTATCGGGGCCTTGTCAAGATCAGTCCGAAGGCCGAAAATTCCCGCAATTACTCGGTATGTGACTCCATGCTGATCGGTGACCGGTGCGGGGCCCACACGTTCCCGTATCTGGAAGCCGGCAACAATACTTCCAGTGTGGAGCATGAGGCCACCACGTCCAAGATCGGCGAAGACCAGATCTTCTACCTGCAACAGCGGGGTCTTGACGAGGAGAATGCGGTATCGCTGATTATCAACGGTTTCTGCAAGGAAGTTTTCAAGGAGCTGCCTATGGAATTCGCTGTTGAGGCGGTGAAGCTGCTGGGCATCAAGCTGGAAGGCAGCGTGGGATAAGGTTTCCGGCCCTCTGTTCGAGGGAGCATACCGGCTGCGCCGATGCGTTCGGCACATTTGACGTGTTCGGCACATTGGGTGCTGGCACACTCCGTGACAAACATTTTCAATCAAAACGACATCCAAAACGATAAAACGTACATGCTGACAATCAAAAATCTCCACGCCGAAGTGGAAGGAACCGAAATCCTGAAAGGAATTGATCTGGAAATCAAGGCGGGCGAAGTGCACGCCATCATGGGTCCAAACGGCAGCGGGAAAAGCACGCTGGCCAAGATCGTTGCGGGTCATCCTTCCTACGAGGTGACTCAGGGCTCGATTCTGTATGAAGGTGAGGATCTGGTCGAGATGGAGCCCGATGAGCGTGCTCGCAAGGGTATTTTCATGGCCTTTCAGTATCCGGTCGAGATACCGGGTGTAAGCAACTCCATGCTCATGCGCGAGGCATACAACGAGATCCGCAAGGAACAAGGCATGGACCCGCTCGATCCCCTTGAGTTCGAAGATTACATAATCGACAAGCTGGATCTTGTCGAGATGGATGCCAAGTTGCTGGATCGCAACGTAAATGTCAGTTTCTCCGGTGGAGAGAAGAAACGCAATGAGATCCTGCAGATGGCCGTACTCAACCCCAAGCTAGCCCTGTTGGATGAAACCGACTCCGGGCTTGACATCGATGCGCTCCGGATCGTTTCCGAAGGAATCAACAAGCTGTCCGGCAAGGACAACGCCATCATGCTGGTGACACACTATCAGCGCATCCTCAACTACATCACACCCGACTTTGTCCACGTCCTGGTCAACGGCCGCATCCGCAAGTCAGGCGGAAAAGATCTTGCCCTTGAGCTGGAAGAGCATGGGTATGAGTGGGTAACTGCCAACACGGAAGTAAACGGAGAGGCGAAATGATGACAGATATTGCAAAAGAAACGCTCTTTCTGGACCGGCTCCTGGAGCGCTTTGAAGCGGCAAAGCCTGTCAATGAAAAGGTTGCCGGGCTGCAACGTGAAGCGGCCCGGGAGATCGTCGGCAAGGAACTGCCGACCACCCGTCATGAAGAGTGGAAGTACTGTTCGCTTAAATCACTCAGCAAAAAGACCTTTGTGCCATCCAGCCGCATTGGCTCCCCAAACATACCGGCTGATGCTTCTGTCTATATTTATCCCGAAGCCGAGCATCATCACCTGACGTTCGTGAACGGGGTTTACAGTGAGGAGTTGTCTAAAACGGATCAGCTTCCGGAAGGGGTGATCGTGGCCAATCTTGCTGATGTACTCCGAGACGGCAATGAACAGGCGCTGAAGCATCTTGGACGCCATGCCCGCTGGGAGGACGATCCATTTGTACCGTTCAACACGGCCGTTTTCCGTGACGGGGCGTTTATCTATGTGCCCAAGTCGGTTAAGATTGCCGAGCCTATCCAGCTGCTTTTTATCAATACCGATGAATCCGAGCAATATGTGATGACCCCGCGGTGCCTGATCGTCGGGGACCGGTCCAGTGAGATGACGGTTGTCGAGGACCATATCGGACTGGGCGACAATGTCTATTTCAACTGCACGGTTTCGGAAATTGCCCTGGCCGAAAATTCGCACATGACACATGTAAAACTGCAGCGTGACAGCAAAAAATCTTTCCATATCTCCAGGCTGGCCGCAGATATCAGCCGTGACAGCGACTACAAGTCCTATGCGGTACACCTGGGCTCTCAGCTCTCGCGCAGTGACGTCAAAGCCGTGCTTACCGACGAAAATACACATGCCACTCTGGACGGTCTGGTCATGGTCAACGGAAACCAGCTTTCGGATACGCACAGTGTGATGGATCACACCATGCCCAATTGCACCAGCCATCAGCTGCACAAGTGCATTATCGACGGACACGGCACCTCGGTGTTCAACGGCAAGATATTTGTCCGGCAGGATGCGCAGAAAACCGATGCCTTCCAGGAGAACCGGAACCTGCAGCTTTCCAATACCGGCATGGCCTATACCAAGCCCCAGCTGGAGATCTTCGCCGATGATGTTTCCTGCAGTCACGGCGCCACGATCGGGCAGCTGGACCAGGACGAAGTTTTCTACCTCAAGACCAGAGGACTTCACGATGCCCAGACACGACAAATACTCACCTACGGATTTGCACTTGATGTGATCGAGTCCATTCCGGTCCCATCCATCCAGCAGCGGCTGAGCAAGGAGGTGGAATCGTTCACACGGGAGAGTACATCCATCAAAGAACCGGCCTGATGACGCATGGCACAGACATCCTGAACAAGACTCACGCGACCCGTACTGCGGGCTCGGTAGACATTGAGCAGTGCCGGTCGGATTTTCCGGTACTCAATCGGGAAGTACACGGCAAACCGCTGGCATTCCTTGACAATGCGGCATCCAGCCAGATGCCGGAAAGTGTGATCCAAGCCTACTCGGACTATCACAGCCGTTATCATGCAAATGTCCACCGCGGAGTGCATCTGCTGAGTCAGGAAGCGACCGAGGCGATGGGCCGGTCCAGGGAGACACTCAGGGATTTGATCCGTGCCCGCAGCAGCAAGGAGATCATCTTCACGTCCGGGGCCACCGATGCGATCAATCTGGTCATGCAGTCCTGGGGCCGGGCCAACATCGGCGAAGGTGATGAAATCCTGATCAGTACCATGGAGCACCATTCCAACATCGTGCCCTGGCGCATGCTTTGTGACGAAAAAGGGGCCGTACTCAAGGTAATCCCCATCAGTGATGACGGGGTTCTGGACATGGAGGCATACGAATCCATGATCACGGACCGTACGCGGCTGGTGGGCATCGTCCACGTATCGAACACGCTCGGGACGATCAATCCCGTTGCCGAGGTTACCCGCATCGCCCATGAACGAGGGGTTCCGGTACTGGTGGATGGGGCCCAGGCGGTATCCCACATGCAGGTCGACGTGCAGGAAATCGACTGTGATTTCTTTGTGACGTCCGGGCACAAAATGTACGGTCCGACGGGTATTGGCATCCTCTATGGCAAACAGCAGCATCTGGAAAACATGCCACCCTGGCGGGGCGGCGGCGACATGATCCTCAGTGTTACCTTCGACGAGGTGATCTACAATGAGCTGCCCTACAAATTTGAGGCCGGAACGCCCAACATATCCGGAGCCATCGGCATGGGAAAGGCGGCGGAGTATATCATGGCTGTTGGCTACGAGGCAATCCACAGGAAAGAACAGGAGTTGCTGCGCTATGCCACGCAGCAGTTGCAGACGGTTGACGGTCTTCGCATTATCGGTCGTGCGCCGGAAAAATCATCGGTCGTTTCCTTTGTTATCGACGGTGTACATCCGCACGATATCGGCACCATCCTGGATCTGGATGGAGTGGCCGTGCGTACCGGACATCACTGCACCCAGCCTTTGATGGAACGTCTCGGGATCGTAGCCACTACCCGTGCCTCCATGGCATTGTACAATCGCAAGGAGGAGATAGACCAGCTGGTGTCTGCCTTGCATAAAACCATTGAAATGTTCAGATAGTGATGGATGACAAACTGAGCCAACTCTATCAGCAGGTTTTGCTGGATCATAACAAAACGCCGCGTAATTATCGCATTCTGGATTCGGCTGATCATGAAGCGCTCGGATATAATCCACTCTGCGGCGATAAATACAAAGTTTTCCTTAACATTGATGAGCAGGATATCGTGACCGACGTCACCTTTATCGGTGAGGGCTGCGCCATTTCAAAAGCCTCATCGTCCATGATGACGACGTTTGTGAAAGGCAAGCACATCGATGAGATAGAGAAGTTGTTCCATCAGTTCCACGATATGACCCAGGGCAAGCTGGACCCCGAAAAAGATCCAAATGACCTGGGGCGTCTGAAGGTTTTTTACGGTGTCCGGAATCTCCCGGCGCGCGTGAAATGCGCCACCCTGTGCTGGCATACCTTGCACGCTGCTATCAAAGGCAAAGATAAGGTCACCACGGAATGAAGCAGAAGCAGGTACTACCTGCTGAATCAAATCGTTAAGCAAACGATATTGAACATTGAAATAACAAAAGCTTATGCCAAAGATAGCTGAAATCGAACGAACACCTAATCCGGATGCCATGCGATTTGTATTGCGTGAGCCCATTTCCAATGGTGTCACCCGCTCGTACGAATCCCCTGAAGAGGCGCTTGCCGATCCGTTCGCATCCGAACTCTTCAAGATCCCGCATGTCATTTCGGTCTATTATGTAGACCGCTACATCACCATCACGCAGGACGGGAGCATCGATTGGAACACCTTGTTGCGACAGCTTGCACCACCGATTCGGGAAGCCGAGGCGGTCGACCAGCTGGAGACCGACGATCCCAACGTGAATGTAAGCGAAGAAGCCCGGGGATCAGACGATCCCCGACTGATCGAGATCAACAAGATGCTGGATGAGCAGGTAAGGCCCTACCTGCTGGCCGATGGGGGTGGACTAAAGGTTCTCGGTCTGGAGAATGATGTACTCAAGGTTCATTATCAAGGTGCTTGCGGGACCTGTCCCACGGCCACCACAGGCACGCTGTATGCCATTGAAAGCATGGCCAAGCGCATCGATCCCAACATAAGGATCGAATCCGTATGATCTGTACCTGCCCGCTGCCTGCGGCAATATGTAAAGCCGGGATACTGCTGGCAATGCATCAATCCGGCGAAGTTCGTGCAGCAAAACAATCTGGCAAGTTCGGGCATTATGCGAAACAAGGACGGCATAACTGGCGGCACAGCCATAAACATCCATAAAATAGGTATCACAGCAAGAACCCAATTTCAGTATGACGGCAATCAGTATTTCGGAAAAGGCCCTGCAGCGAATCAGGGAAATCAGGCAGAGTGAAGGTGCCGATAATCGCGTCGCATTGCGGATCGGTGTTGTCGGAGGCGGGTGTTCCGGACTGTCCTACAAATTGGATTTTGATGACCGCGGGATGGATCCGGATTCCAAAGACCAGGAATTTGACATCAACGGGATCAAGGTGGTGATCGACATGCGCAGTTTCCTTTATCTGGCCGGAACCCGTCTTGACTATTCTGACGGACTGGAGGGCAAGGGCTTCCACTTTGTCAATCCAAATGCCAGCCGCACCTGTTCCTGCGGAGAATCCTTTTCTGTCTGATCCCATTTTGCATCAAATAACAGGATAGACATGTCAGACGCACAACCCGTCATCGATAACAAGGTAGCCCGATCGGGCCTCATTACCCTGGATCTGCAGGACTGGTATACACCGCAAGAGGTGGTTCCCTTTGACATGAAGGACTATCTGCATATGGAATTGATCCTCAGGGAAAAGGAGTTCAGGCAGGCTCTTGAGCAGCACGACTGGTCACAGTATACGGACAAGGTCCTTGCGGTCTACTGTTCCACCGATGCAATCATTGCTTCATGGGCCTACATGCTGGTTGCCGTTCACGCCCGTGAGTATGCCGCTGATAGTGTATACGGAAGGCCGGAAGATGTTGCCTTTGAACATTTCCGAAAAAAGATGGATGCTGAAGACTGGTCCAAATACCAGGGCAGGAAGGTGTTATTGAAAGGATGCTCGGACATCGATCTGCCGCCGTCAGCCTATTTATATGCAACACAAAAACTGCTACCTTACACGGATCGCCTGATGTACGGGGAGGCCTGTTCGTTTGTTCCAGTGTACCGTGCTTCCGGTGTCAAAAGGAGTTCCTGAGGCGAGGTGCAGTGCGTATGTATCTTGCTCTCTGGCATTCGCACGAGGGGTGACTCCGCTAAACCGAATGTATGAATGTATGGATGAGATAGGCAGACGCAAGAAAGATCACCTTGACTTAACCGCTGCCGGTGAAGCTTCTTACGAAAAGACCACTGGCTTTGAGCGCTACGATTTCATTCACGACGCCCTTCCTGAGGTGGACTTCGATGAGATTACCTGTGAGGCCCGTTTCCTGAACCGTTGGTTCAGTTTTCCGCTTTTCATCTCCTCCATGACCGGCGGGCACCACGAAGCCACCCCTGTCAATGCCATCATAGCCGCGTTTTGCGAGCAGTACAATCTGCCGTTCGGTGTGGGCAGCCAGCGCATCATGCTTGAGGATCCATCCACCCGAAAAAGTTTTTCCATTGTACGCGAGGAGGCGCCTTCGGCTTTCATCGCATCCAATATCGGGGGAGCGCAACTGGCCGGCGGCATGGATAAAGAGCAGGTC
Source organism: Cyclonatronaceae bacterium (assembly GCA_046483675.1). Taxonomy (GTDB): domain Bacteria; phylum Bacteroidota; class Rhodothermia; order Balneolales; family Natronogracilivirgulaceae; genus SKNL01. Next base: position 14,574 of record JAWOCT010000004.1, on the reverse strand, counting down.
GAACTTTTAATCGACACGATACGTGCAGATGCGATCATCGTTCATCTGAACCCATTGCAGGAGTTGCGTCAGAGAGGAGGCGACCGCCGTTTCAGCGGCATTCGGGAGGGTATCCGCTCACTGGTCGGTGACGTCGGGATTCCGGTGATTGTTAAAGAGACCGGTGCCGGGCTTTCGGAAAGTGTGATTTCCCAGCTTATCGATTGCGGTGTGGCAGCCGTGGATGTTGCAGGCGCCGGTGGCACCAGCTGGGGCAAGGTGGAAAACCTGCGCACTGAATCCCCGGAATCGCATTTTACGGACAACTGGGGCATACCGACGGTGGATTGCCTGCTTTCGTCCCGGGAAATGACCCAGGATCGCTGTGAACTTATTGCTTCCGGCGGGATACGCAGCAGCATCGACATTGCCAAAAGTTTGTGTATGGGCGCGGTGATCGCTGGAACCGCTCAACCGGTGATACATGCCATCCGGAGCAGCGGATATGATGCCCTGGAAAATCTTTACAGGCAATGGGAGATCGATTTTCGCACTATCCTGTGCCTTCTGGGCTGTGAAAGGCCCTCCGATCTCGACATGATCCATTTGCGTCGTGTTCCGGGTCGATGATGGCGAATCTTTTTTGTATATTTTCTCCCCTGAAATTCCGGTCCGTGCCAGGCCGGTCAACCCTCGCCGGGTACCATTCACCCTGAACCGGTATTGTATTGTCAGATATCCGAAATAGTGTAGACAAGATCCTCGCATCCGCTTTCGACTCCCTGAATTTTCCGAAGCATCCCGGTTCCCTTTATGATCCGGTACGCTATATCATGGATCTGGGCGGGAAGCGTTTTCGTCCGCGGTTGCTGCTGCTTGCGGCCGGCATGTGCGGAGGCAAGCCGGAGGATGCCGTTTCTACGGCTCGCGCGGTGGAGATGCTGCACAACTTCACGCTGATCCATGATGACATCATGGACAATGCGCCTGCACGCAGGGGGCGTCCGACGGTCCATGAGCGGTGGAATGATGCCACGGCGATCCTGTCGGGGGACGTTTTGTTTGTCATGGCCATGCAACAGCTTGCCTCTACGGAAGAACATGACGGAAACAGGGGACGGCAGCCGGCTGCGCGGATGATGCGCCGGTTTCTGGATGCCGTACAGGAGGTATGTGACGGGCAGGCCATGGACATGGACTTTGAAACACGTGAAATGGTGCCCCTGGAAGAGTACCTTCAGATGATCCGTGCCAAAACAGGCGCATTGATCCGCTGTTCGATGGAACTTGGAGCCATGTCTGCCGGTGCCGATGATGCGGTGGTGCAGCAGTGCGGCGAGATCGGTGAACATGCCGGACTTGCTTTCCAGATCCAGGACGATCTGCTTGATGCAGTTGGAGATACCAGTAAATTCGGCAAGAAAGTAGGTGGTGATATTACGGAGGGGAAAAAAACCTGGCTGACCATTCTGGCGTTGCAGCGGGCCGATGATACGGACCGGATTCTGCTCAAACAGATTCTGGGTGATAAAAACGCGAAGGAATCCGATGTGCTCAGGATCATACGCGTCTATAATGACCTGGGGGTGATCGATGACGCCCTGGCCGCGGTAGAGGAGCATTACTACCAGGCAAGTCAACTTCTTGCCAAGTTTGAAGAATCCGACTACCGGGAAGAAATAAAAACCCTGCTTGACAAGTTAAGGGTACGAGATACATAAGGCTCAAATAACAACTTCAACCGATATGCTCACTTTTAACAAAAGCCTCGTGCTTTTACTGGTTGTCCTGGCCGCCGCCGGATGCCGTTCAAGCCATACCATCCGTCCGGGTGACACTATTGAAGTGGCCTATGAGAAGGCCATGTCACTGTATGAGAGAGAGCGTTATTCGCAGGCAGTACGGGCTTTTGAAACCGTGCTCTCCATGGGAAGGGGAACGGAAATTGCACCCGATGCCCAGTTCTATCTGGCGAAAAGCCATTTTCACAACCGTTCCTACCTGACCGCAGCCAGTGAATTCCGTCGTTTTGCAAGAAATTACAACCGCGACGAACGCCGCAGGGAGGCGGAATTCATGGAAGCCTACAGCCACTACCGGCTGAGTCCAAGATACAACCTGGATCAAACGGAAACTTATAATGCACTGGACCGTTTTCAGCTTTTCGTGACCCGTTATCCCGGTACGGAGTTGGCGGAGGAAGCCCAGGAATACATGGACGAGATGCGGGACAAACTGGCCAATAAGAAATTCCATTCCGCAGAAATGTACATGCGCATACGTGAATACCGGTCGGCCGCCATCTATTTCGGACTTACGGTCGAACAATACCCTGGCAGCAACTGGGCGGAAGAGGCTCTTGTAAACCAGATACTCGCCTATGTGCTCTATGCCGAAAACAGTGTGCGAGAACGACAGCGGGAACGGTTTGAAAAAGCTGTGGACAGCTATCAGCAATACATCCAGATATTCCCGCGCGGTGAAAACCGGGAGCTGGCGGAGGATTATTATGACCGGGCGCTGGAAGGTCTTTCCGAAGTAGCCACCGTTACTGCAGAGCGCTGATCCATGGGAACAGGGCTTTTCTTCGGTTCTTTCAATCCGGTGCATCGGGGACACGAGGAAATGGCCTCGTCCTTCCTGGCCACGGATTGGATCAATGATCTCTGGATCATCCTCACCCCATCACCCCCCCACAAGGAAAACCAGGAACTGGCTTCTTTCCAGGATCGCTGGAACATGCTGGAACGGGTGTTTTTGCAGGATCACAGGGTACTGTTGTCGGATGTAGAACAACGCATGAACTCACCGCAATACACGGTGCGCACGCTGGATTATCTTAAAAACAGCTATCCCGACCGCTCCTTTTACCTGTGTATCGGCGGTGACACCCTGCAGACCCTGTCGACCTGGTTTGAATACGAGCGAATAGCCCAAAAATCGGAACTGATCGTGGCCGAACGGCCCGGCGTATCCCGCGAGGTGCCCCCGGAGCTTGCCTCGTTCACGGTGCACTTTTGCAACCACGAAAAACGGGATGTCTCATCTACCGCTATCCGGGAAAAACTTTCCACCGGTGTGCTTCCGGGTACAGATGAATTGAACAGGCGGGTGCTGGACTATATCCTTGAAAACGGACTCTACGGGACCTGCTGAGATGTCTGTTGGAACCGGCCTGTGGGGCAGACGGGCTGGTCGGGCCGGTGCTCCAGTTGCTGTTTGGATCCGGATGCTGACAGGGGTTCAGGGTTGCTCCATTCTGGACCTGAGCGATCCGAAAAAGTCCTGAAGAAGGGATTCGCACTGCGCCTCCATGATACCGTGCACCATTTCAATCCGGTGATTGAGCACGGGGTGGTCGGCGATATTGAAAATGCTTCCGCAGGCACCGGCCTTTTCATCCTGGGCTCCGGTCACAAGTCCTCCTATTTTTGCCCATACCAAGGCTCCGGTGCACATGGGACAGGGTTCAAGGGTGACGTACATGGTGCAATCAGGAAGATATTTCTGTTCCAGATGACCAAAAGCGGCCGACAATGCGATCATCTCGGCGTGTGCGGTTGGATCGGTCAGCAATTCCACCTGGTTGTGGCCGCGGGCGATAATGCGGTTTTTGTGGACGATTACCGCCCCAACGGGTACTTCACCGGCCTCGGCGGCTTTTTCCGCTTCCAAAAGGGCCTGTTGCATGAAACGAAGGTGCGCCGGATCAGGAAATCCGGGTACGGAATCACGGATGGCGGTAGTCATAAGGGTATTGAGTCATGTATATAACAAGGTTACCATTCTGAAAACGGTCATCGCGGAAGATAAGGAACGAGAATGCTTCCAATAAATCTGCATTATTGTTATAATGGGCACTTTATTTAAAGAGCAACATGATATTATGGCAAAATCGCATCGCGATGAGGACGGTATAGAACTGATACGAAGAAAAATCAGGGATATTTCCGACTTTCCCAAAAAGGGGATTGTTTTCAAGGACATCACTCCGGTCCTGCAGGATGCCCGAACCCTTCTTTTGACATCCGAGTTGCTTTGCCAGCCCTTTCTGGGGCAGCGGGTGGATGTAGTCGCCGGAATCGAGTCGCGTGGATTCATCTTCGGAACCCGCATGGCAACCGATCTGGAAGCGGGGTTTGTGCCGGTTCGCAAACCGAATAAACTGCCTTCAGAGAAGATAGCCGTGGAGTATGAGCTGGAATACGGCACGGATCAGCTGGAGATGCACTCCGATGCCATCAGGAAAGGTGACCATGTCATCATTCATGACGATCTGATGGCAACAGGGGGATCGGCCCGGGCCGCTTCGCAGCTTATTACCTCGCTCGGGGGGATTGTGATCGGCTATTCCTTTGTAATGGAATTGACTTTCCTCAATGGGAAGGAAAAACTTGAAACGGGTATTCCGGTATATTCGTTAATAAAAATATAATGGTATTAACAATGGTGAAATATTATAGGCCATGATAAATCAAATCAATTCCATGACAGAACGACGGCAATATTTGATTTGGTTATTTTATTAGGTTGTTTTTTTTGATATTTTCACCATTAATGTTCATACTTATAATTATTTAGTTCAACTGTACAACGGATTTTCCAAACAAAACTTCAACATAACAAAACAAGATCCATCATAATTTAACGCCTAAAACAATGGTCTCAATGAAACATCTCAGATTATTGGGGAATATCTCTGCAGCCATGCTGCTTGTTTTTGCAGTCGCTTGCGGCCCCTCGTTAACCTTAACCGATGTGGACTATGCACAACCCATGGAATCGGTGGCTGCCCCCGATCAGGACGGTAATGTGCAGGATGTCCGCTATGGTATCAGTTTCAACGTCACTCCGCTGAATGAAATGGAACGCGGAGAGGGTGCTTCCCTTCCCGAGGAAGTACGCTTTATACGTAGCACCGACGGATACTACTTCGTTACGGCCCCCGGGTACAGCAACGTCTATGTATTTGAAGTCGAAGAGCAAGCCCTGGATCTTTATGAGGTGATCCGTGTTTCGGGAGCAGGTCTGGCCAACCCGGCTTTCAACCAGCGTTCTCCGCATATCCAGCTTGTGGATGGAGATGTGGAGTACCGGCTGACGAAAGATGGCCTTGCAAATTAAACCGAAATATTAAGCTACAAGTATAAAGAACATGGAAAAGCTAACTATTAGAACTGTACTGGCAACACTTCTCGTACTTGCTGTGGGATTTTCCGGGCAGGTTCAGGCGCAATTTCAGTCTGATTTCCAGATCAAGCAGAACTTCGATCGCGATCATGCTGAAGTGCTTGATCACCTGAAAACCATCCAGGCACCCGATGAAGTGGACCAGGTCAATGAAAAACTTGACGAGATGGAGCGCAGGTATCGCGATCATGCAGATTTACTGAACCGGGTTCTCTATCCGGAAACACTGCAAGGCCGCCTGACCAACCTGCAGGAACTGACCCAGGTTACCGAGGAGCGCTTGCAACGCCTTAGTGAAAGTGGTGATACAATCGTGGTCCTCGAAGAGCGTATTGCCGAACTGACTACCGATGCCACGCGGTATCAGGAGCAGGCCGACTCATTGAACAACGAGCTTGCCGCCATGCGCCGCTCGCGTGACGCCAACGCCGCCCAGGCCCGTCGCCTGCGCCAGGAACTTGATCAGCGCGACGCGTTCATTATCAATATGGTTGACTCCATTTTCGTGGCCTACGAAAATGTGGATCTTGAATCGTTGTCGCCTTCCGAGCGCCGTGGACTGGTACTGGAAATCGACGCTCAGAACGTTCTGGGTTACATCGAATCGGTTGTTGATAACAATATCTCGTTCCTGGACACGCATACCGAACTCAGCACGCAGGATTTCCTGAAGCTGTACGGGACACAGGTCGAATTTGACCGCATGTGGGAGAATATGGGTCATGACCTTGCACAGATCTATGTTACGGAAACCCGTCGGGACGAGCGTGTGAGTGCCATCGTGGAAAAAATCGATGAGTGGGAGATGCTGATCGATGACGCCGCCTGGTCTACCCTTTCCGATGCTTTCTCGCAAAACAACATCGAGCTTGCTCCTTTCAGCAATTCGCTTGAGTTCTACACTTCACTTAATACCTATCTTGACGAGGCCATCGCACGTGCGGAAGAGTCAGGTGGGGAGGAAGAACTTGCCGTTTACCAGCGTTTTGCCGATTTCTGGTTTAGCGATGTCAAGCCCCGCTGGCAAGAGTACCTGATTGATGCCGATCTCATGACATATGAGAACTTCAATACGATTGACGAGAAGCTGACGGAATGGAAGCTGCATGCTCAGCCGACATCCTACACAATGCTCATACTTCTCGGTCTTGCCATTGTACTTATTATCATACTTCTTGTCCTTTGGCTTATGGCCCGCGGTAGAGATAACAGGCGTTGATCCTGGCTTGATCACTGTGTTCGGCAGGATGCGCATCCGGAAGATGTTATCCGGCTGACCATTAACTTGCTGAAGCCGGCTCCATTGCGGGGCCGGCTTTTTTTTTGGGTTGTATTTTTAGGCCGTTTTGCTTTGTCAGCTCAATGAGCGGTATTTGCGGATAGCCCACTCAAAGGTCAGCAGTATGACGAGCAGTATGAACCAGAAGGGATGTCGATGAAGGGCCACGGTTTCGGTGGTTGTCTCCAGCCTTTGTTCCAGACCTATATCATCCCTGAGATGATCAAACAGCTCGTCGGTCTGGTCATGGGTGAGGTAGTGCCCTCCTGATGCAGCGGCTATGAACGTAAGGAGCTCATCATTGCGGATCGTTGAAAATAATTCGCGATTGATCCCACCGACTGTAAATTGACCGCTTCTGCTATCCACTTCCCGGTCCCTGCGTGAAGCGGTGCCGGTGAATACGTAGCTTCCCTGAGGAAGGTTGCCGACCTCGACCTCATATCGACCTTCCCCCTCATTGCTCATTACGTAGCTTCTGTCCTCAAGGTCCTCGCTCTCTACAGTGATATCGATTACGGCATTTTCCTCCGGTTCCCCGGTTTCATCGCGTAAAAATCCGTTTATCAAGACCGGTTCACCGAGCTGGAACACCGGCGCTGCGGGGCGCAGATCAAGCAATTCTTCATCCGGACCGGAGGCCGTCCATTTGACGGTATTGTTGAGCAGGTTGTACCAGAAATCCTGTGAATCCTGGCGGGTATTCAGTGCCCAACGATAAAAATGGAAACCGTTCAGGTGCGCGATATTGCGGCCGCCAGCAGTTTGAACGGCCAGAAACGGGGTACGGGTCGGACTGCCGCGGTATGCCGTATAGAGCAGTACGTTTGCACCTTGTGCCCCATTGGCATCACGGATGCCACCGCGCACCGTCGGCATTCGCAGCTCTTCCGGCATCCCGAAGTCGAGAATGGCGTGATTGATTTGGGACTCCGATAGCCAAACCTGAACATCCTGCCAGGAGTATCCTGACTGATAACGTATGGGCAGCTGTCCCTGGAAGAGGGCGGAGAGCCGGGAGATATCCTGGCCGGGAGTGCTGATGATAAAAAGTGCATTTTCGGTGAACCGTTCGGCAACCTGACGGGCATGCGATCCATCCAGATCCCGGTGCGGGAACCCGTGGAAAATGACCAGGTCAAGGGTGTCCGGCCGGTCCGGAAGCGATCCTTCCACGTACCGGTCATCGCGAATCCAGGTCCGGTTTTCCATGAAAATCTGCCTGTCCTCCTGGAGATATTGTCGGATGGCCCTGGTATCGGGATGCATTTCGTAGGCCAGGTGAAGGATGCGAATACGGTCATCGCGCACATCTACGGAAAACCATCGCGTATTGTTTTCAGTGGTCCATTCACCGGGGATCTGAGGTACATGGATCTGGTATTGCTGAACTCCTTCCTCATCCAGACCGAGTTCAAACGCCACCTGTTGCACAGATCGTCCTTCGGACGAGCGAATGGTTTTTTCCTCAAGCACATCTCCATCCCGTAGCAGCTGGACCGGTATATCCTGGTCCGGAAACCCGTCGTTGAGGATAGAGGCCTGCACTCTCATGGTGCTGTTCAATGATGCAGTGGGATTATGCATCACTCGCTGTACCACGAGATCGTTCTGACGTGTCGTATCACCGATGCCAATGGTGTAAACGGGGACAGGTACGCGGCTCGCCGTTGCCGACGGGTCCCTGCCCGATGTTGCGATGCCGTCCGTAACGAGTATCAGGGCGTCATGGCGATCCTCCAGATCCATGAAATCGGCAAGGGCCTGGTCGATGTCGGTGCGCGTGCCGTCCAGATTGAGTTCCGACGGGGAATCAGCGGGGATGAGTTTGTCATCAAAACCGTAGAGTGCCAATTCCAGATGTTCGTATTCTCCGGAACGCTCAGGTGTGAGCCGGTCCATGAGATCACGGTAATACGGTTCCCCGTCGTAATCGCCTTTTTCAATGGTCGTGCTTTGGCTGTTATCCAGCATCAGCGCGATGCGCACAGGTATTTTCAAGTCCTCGTGCATGGTAAGGACGGGATTGAGCAGCAAGGCCAGCAGCAGAAGAAAGGCGGCTGCCCGCAGGCCCGTCAGTGTCCAGCGCCATGGACGGGAGAGCCCCTCGATGCGTCGGTAGGTCCACCATGAGAGGAAAAGTGCGCCGGCTAAAAGAATGAAAACCCAGAAAACGGGCAGGGCGCTTTGAAATCCGTCAAATTGGATATCCATACATCCGGGGGTTAATCAAGCCGGTAAAAAAACCGGAAAAAGAGAGGTCGGTAAGACAGCCGGAAAAGGGTTCCGGTGAGGATGCGGTGCTGTGATTCAACCGATATGATCAATCAGGCGAGTGATTAGGGCAACGGTGTTGAGTCCTTCCGCTTCTGCGGCATAATTGTTGATAATGCGATGACGGAGAACAGGTATGGCCAGCTTCCGGATGTCATCTTCGGTGACATTGTAGCGTCCGCAGGCCAGGGCCCTGGCTTTTCCGCCGATCACAAGGTACTGGGAAGCACGGGGTCCGGCACCCCAGCTCATATATTTGCTAATGAAATCCGGCGTTGAATCCGTATGGGGACGTGTCATCGAAGCCAGTTTCACCGCATACTCCAGTACACTGTCAGGCACCGGCACTTCGCGTACGAGATCCTGATAAGCGATGATCTGCTCACCGCTTAGAATGGGCCGGACTTCAACGTGATTGGGCGAGGTCGTCTGGCTGACGATATCCATCTCCTCCCGGAACGCGGGGTAATCCAGCCAGAGGTTGAACATGAACCGGTCAAGCTGTGCCTCCGGAAGGGGATAGGTTCCTTCCTGTTCGATGGGATTCTGGGTCGCCAGAACAAAAAACGGTTTTTCCAGATCATGGCGTACGCCGCCGGCTGTAACGTGGTATTCCTGCATGGATTCCAGCAAGGCTGCCTGTGTTTTGGGCGGTGTCCGGTTGATCTCATCGGCAAGAATGATGTTGGCGAACAGTGGACCCGGGATAAATCGGAAGACTTTTTTTCCGGAGGCAGGGTCTTCCTCAATGATCTCGGTGCCGGTGATGTCGCCGGGCATCAGGTCCGGCGTGAACTGGATGCGGTTAAAGGACAGGTTGAGGCTTTTGGAAAGTGTGCGGATGAGCAGTGTCTTCGCCAGTCCGGGCACACCGACCAGCATGCAATGTCCGCGCGAGAACAGGCTTATGAGCAGCTGTTCGACGATATCGTCCTGGCCGACGACGATTTTTGCAATCTCTTTGCGCAACGCCGCAAAATCCCTTGCAAAGGCCTCGGCTGTTTCGGTTTTATTTAATGCTTTGGAATCTGACATGGATATGACCAGGGTTCGGCTTTTTATATAATGCAATGGCAGAATGGTGACACTGTCGGCAGGAGCGTCATTGCGGTTCCGGATAGGGTTCCTGCTCTACGGGTACTTCCGGGGCAAGCGGGTCGGGCATTTCCAGGGGGTCGTAATCGGGCACCGGTATGCGGTATTCAACGAACATTTCGTCACGCAGGTTCATGACCCATTGAGCCAGTTCTCTCTGGCTTTTCTGTTGCAGCGCGAAGTTGCGGATCAGCTGATAATCCTGTTCCATATTGGCCCTGTGCTCCTCGATCCGGTCGTTCAATTTCACGATCCGGTAGGCAAGGTTATCATCCTCGCCGTATTGGTAGGAACGCGGCTCGGAGATGTCGCCCACTTCTTCGAGCAGCAGGACCGTGCGAAAGAGCGAGGGGTCCAGATCACTGACGGCAATATAACGTTGCCCGGTCTGCGGGTCGATGAGCCTGCCACCGGCCGGGGCTGTATTCCGGTCATCGGAATGCCTGCGAGCCATATTGGTGAAGCTTTTTCCATGGTGGATGATGCTGTCGCGTATGGCGGTGAGTTTTTCGATGGCATACTCCTCGTCCAGTTCATCCTCGGGTACGGAAATGAGGATGTGATGGGTGGATATCTGCTGGCCCTGACGCTCGTTGAGCCGGATGACGTGGAATCCCTGGTCGGTGCTGACAACTTCCGAGAGCTCACCGGGTTCAAGGGCCGCGGCCGCGGCGGCATATTCCGGTAGCAGGTCGGTGGTGTTGAGCATGGGCAGCCCGCCGCCCTGTGAAGCGGTGGGGCCGTCGCTGTGACGGCGCGCGAGTTCTTCAATCGGTACGCCATGGTGAAGAATGGAATCGCGCAGCTGGGCAGCCAGTTCGCGGGCATTCTCCCGGGCATCCGGCTTTGGAGGAGGCACGATAGAGATCTGGGATAGTGAAACCGATTCCGGTATTACGGGAAGCGAATCCCGGGGGATGGCGTTGAAAAACTCCTCTACTTCCGGTCGGGTGATGTTGATCCGCTGGATCTTCTGCTGCCGGACCCGGTTGACCATCAAATCCTGCCGGAACTGCTCGGCGTATTCAGCCTTGATCTCCACGATGGGCTGACCGAAAGCGCGTTCAAGCTCGCGCTCGCTGCCGACCTGTCTCACCAGTTCGTCGATCCGCTGGTTTAGGATGCGATCCACTTCGGAATCGCTGACGATGATCGAGTCAATGATGGCCTTTTCGACCAATACGTAATTGTCAATCATGGATTCAAGCACATAATACCACATCTGCTCGTCGTAGGTTTGATCGGGCGATTGCTGCATGAACTCGGACACCCTCTGGTCTACGTCGGACTTGAGGATGATGTGGTCGTTCACCACGGCAACGATCTGGTCGGCGATCTGTCGCTGTTGTGCCGTGGCTGACATGGTTAGTGCCAATATGAATAGGAAGGTGGGTATAAGGTGCATCGTTACCGTATATCGGTTGGATACGCCTTGAATTGATGGGATCACAAGCTGTCCGTTACGATTTGAATTTCCTGTTCTGGTTGATGTACGTCAAATATCCTGATTTCATTGTTGGCCTGAGCCTGGAGGAGCAGGCTTTGCTCCATTGACCGAAGCTGCTTCCGCCTTCGTTCGAGCGACAACCATTCAGAGATCTGACCGATGATCCAGTCGACCTGTGGATGACCACCGGCTTCCCTGCTGTCCATGAGCTGAACAAAATGATAGTGCTCGCCGATCTGCCGGATGGGTGATATTTCTGTGACACCGATAATCTGGAGGAAATTGTTTATCTGTTCATAGTTCATGGCGGCTGCGGAAATCGGGCGGAACTGCTGGGAACGGCGGATTGCTTGTTGGGGCTGGATCGCGTACTGTTCGGCAACACTGTCCCAGCTTCTCCCCCTGAGCAGCGCATTACGGGCATTCTGGGCATCTCCGAGCGTGGCCGCAATCAAATGCCGGTACCGGACGTGGCGTTCCGCAAGGATAAACTTTTCCTTGTTGCTTTCATAGTACGACTGGGCCTCGCTCCGTGTGACCGGTTCGTCGTTCATATCCAGGTAGACCGCTTCGTTGAAGGCATCGACCAGGATCGATTCGTTTGCCCTTGTTATCCTTCGTTGTACTTCCGGATTACGGTCAAGGCCAAGCCGCTTTGCTTCCATGATCTTGAGCTTGCGGTTGATCCAGCTGGTTTTATAATTTTCAATCGCGCGCAGACTGTCCTGAGCGTACACCTCCTCCGGGATATTATTTTTGATATCGCTCAGACGCAGGACGTGGTTTCCAACCTCGGCCAGAATGACATCATCCTGGTGGCGTTCCAGTTGTTCACACGCTGGCAGCAGATGCATCAGAAGCAGCAGGGGGAGCACTAAAAGGAGGCGCCTGTTATCAGTCATGGTGTTGTTGCTGTAGGGCCTGCACTACGTCAGGGTAGACACGCACACGGTAGCGGTCACGCATCTTTTCCAGCCATTCCTTTTCGCGGATGGGCTGATAATCGGTGACAAGCTTGTTGTACGCTTCTTCGAACGTCATGGGCCTGGCTTCCAGGATCTCCTCCAGATACATGGTGGTCTGGCGCCGCCGGTATTCAAAATAGGGCGAAAACTCACCCTCATCGAGTCCGGCCAGCCAGGAATACGGCTCCTCATCGATCCGGTCGATCACATCACGCCGCATGACCACGTTGGAGAATTCACCCCGGATGCTGTCGACCGGTTCCCCGCTTTCGACGAGGGAGCGGACACGGTCCAACGTGGTGTCGGCGCGGGCCGAGAAGCGCACGTATCGGTAACGGGTGTCAAAATGATAGTCTTCGGGAGAGGCTTCGAAGATTTCCCTTAGACGGGCGGTGTCCTGCTGGGCATAGGTCCAGATGGAATCCTCATTCACCCTGAAAACGGCCAGGCCGGTCAGATAGTCGTGGCTCAAATCCGCAAATTCGGGAAAATGGTCCCGGGTGAGGGCCGCCAGCTCAGAATCAATGGTGTGATCACGGAAATCACGTGCCAGCCGGTGGTGGTATTGTGGACTGGTCTGTTCCTCGATGACGGGAATGAGCCACTCGCGATAATCGGCACCGGTCCAGGAACGGTCATGGAAAGAAAATACGGTCGCGTCCAACAAACTGTCCGGGAATTCAATTTCCGCAAAATCACCTCGGAAGTTGTTCCTGGCGAAATCCTCGAACGCAGCCAGGTTTTCCCGATGGAATCGGGCATTGCCGATCCGGGCGGCATGATCCAGCACGGCACGTTCATTTTCCCGCATGCGGGGAAGCTGGTCGAGTGTCTGCCTGAGTTCCTCACGGATTTCCTCTTCGCCGGGATGGTACACCGAGTCAAGTTTTACGATGTGGATGCCGTAGACACTCTGGAACGGTTCGGTGTAAGATCCCACCGAATCCAACTCCATCAGTTTCCGGGTGAAATCCTGTTCATACATGCCATAGTCGACCCAGCCGATGGTGCCGCCGGACAGACGGGACTGCTCGTCCTGGGAATGGTTTTTGACGACCTCGAACCACTCTTCACCCTGTTCGAGCTCTTCATAGGCTTCCCATGCCCGTGCGAAGACCGTATCTACAGGATCGGGAACCCCGCGGGTCATGAAGAAGGCGTGGGAGAACCGTTTGTTGGGTCCCTTTTCCACGCGGTCTTTCACGAGGATCAGATGGTAGCCAAACCGGGACCGGACCGGTTTACTGACTTCGCCCGGCTGGAGGGCGTACGCCGCATCCTCAAAGGCCTTTACGGCCCATCCGGCACCGAAAAAGCCGAGGTCGCCGCCCATGCTCTGCCCCTGTTGCTGCGTGGAGTATTCGCTGGAAAGGGCCATGAAATCTTCCTCGCCGCTGAGATAACGTTCCCGGGCTTCCATGAGCTGGTTGTAGGCTTGTGCGGTGTCGGAAGCAGAGGCATTTTCACTGAGCCCGATAAGGATGTGTTGTGCGTGCACAAGTTCATCCGAACGTTCATAAAGCTCTTCGAGGAGCTGGTCCCGGACATGGCGTTCGATCCAGTACGGATAGGCGGATTGCCGTTCATACTGCTCGAGTTCGGAGAGGATCTCCGGATCCTGCAGGTACCCTGCATCGCGGGCCACGGCAAGTTTGAGCCGGTAATCCATGTACAGATCCAGAAAATCCACCAGCCCCTGATCGTCTTCTTGCGCCAGGTTACTGGATTTGTTGTACTGGATTTCGAGCTCTCCGAAGGTGACGGGTTCACCGGCTATGCTGCCGATAACGGTTTCCTCCCTGGAAGATTCTTGTGCTGACTGGAAAAGGGTGCATCCGGAAAGAAGGGTCATTGCTGCAAGGATGCTTATTCCAAAGGAACGGTTCATAGGTCGATCTCGGTATTGCGTTAAAACGTAACGGGTTTACTGTCTGCGAAAATGATCACGAAAATAATGGTCACAATCTTCAAAGATAGGATTTTTTGAAGACTCTTACGTAGCAAAAAACGGATGTGACCGGTGGTTAGTATGGGTCGGAATGCCTGTTCCGCATTAGTATCAAGGGTGTGCTCGAAAACGTCAAAGACCTGCCGGACATGGCCAAGCAGCTGATCCATGCTCAGAAGATGATCGGCGGCTCCGTCAGGATTCCGCAGGAGGACGCTCCGGCAGAAACGTGGAACAAGTTTTACGCCAAGCTGGCCGATGTGAAGGGCGTCGTGGTGAACCCGGGCACAGAGGAAGGGCAGGCGCAATTCCGCAAGTCCCTGGGTGTGCCGGAGAAGTCGGACGAATACAAGCTCGACCTGAGCTTTGTCCCGGAGGATGTGGAGATTCAGCAGGC
>JAWOCT010000100.1:0-11668 GCA_046483675.1 Cyclonatronaceae bacterium | reverse complement strand
GTCACGCGCTCCTCATCAAAATAACTCTCCTCTTCATTTTCCGCCTCGGTCACACCGTCGGTGAACGTAACGACGGTGTCGCCCGGCTTGAGCTTGACCGTGTTCATCTCGTATGGCGCATTTTCAAATTTTCCGAGCAGCAGTCCGCCCACATCCTTCAGCTCCTTCACCTTGCCGTCGGCCGGGAGGATATACGGGAGATTGTGTCCGCCGTTGCAGTAGGACAGCTCACCCGTCCTGACATTCAGCACGCCGTAGAACACGGTGACAAACGTGCTTATATCACTCTCCGGAATCAGCATGTTGTTCACTTTAGAGATGCACTCGGCCGGATCCTTCACTTCCGATCCGATCGCCTTCAGCATGGTCCGGCACACCGCCATGTAGATGGCGGCAGGCATTCCCTTGCCCGCCACATCGCCGATGAAAAAGGCGAGATGATCCTCATCAAACTTGAAAAAATCGTAGAAATCGCCGCCCACATGCTTCGCCGGGATCATATCGGCAAAAATATCGAACCGCGTGTCATCGGGAAAAACCGGGAACTCCTGGTGCAGGATGCGGGTCTGGATCCGCGCCGCCATATCCAGATCGAAATTGAGCGACTTGAGCTGATCCTCCATCTCCTTTGCCTTCAAAACGCGATTGACCTCAGCCAGGCATTTTTCGATGGTGATTTCCATGTCCTTGAAATCGATCGGCTTGGTCACAAAATCGTACGCCCCCCGGTTCATCGCCGTACGGATGTTCTCGAAATCGCCGTAAGCCGAGACCATCACCGTTTTCAGATCCTCCCGCTGCAGGTTCAGCAGTTCGACCAGCAGGGTGAGACCGTCCATGCGGGGCATGTTAATGTCGCACAGGACCAGCGACAGCTCCGGGTTGTCCCGGACGACATCCAGCGCCTCCATCCCATCCTCCGCAAAAAGGAACTCGTATTCCTTTGACTTCACCTTATTCCTGAATTTCTGCAGCATGAGCATTTGCAGATCCGGCTCGTCGTCCACTACCAGGATCTTCTTGGTTGCGTTGTTCATATCGGTAATTCTTAAGACTCGTTCGTGTTTTAGCTTTAAAGCTCCGGCCCGCCGGCCTCAATCATCTGATGAATCTCCGACCGCAGCGTTTGAAAATCGATAGGCTTGGTGAAAAAATCCTTTGCCCCTGACTCAATGGCCTTGTTGTAGTTTTCCTGATCGCCATAGGCCGATATCATGCTTACGGCAATTCCGGGGTATTCGGATTTGATTTCGTCCAGCAGCTCCAATCCGGTCATACCGGGCATGTTGATGTCGGAGAAGACGTATACCACATCGGGCGGTTCATTGCTCTTGAGGATATCCAGGGCCTCCTTGCCTGAAAAGGCAAAGATCATCTCCAGTTTCTCTTCTTTGATCTCCTTGCGAAATTTCTGCCTGAACAGCATTTCAACATCCTTTTCGTCATCAACAACCAGAAATTTCATTGGCTTATTGCTTGGTTCCATTGTGTGTGGGAATTGAGATTATGAATGTAGTAAACTTGTTGGCCTTGCTCTCTATGGTTATCGTGCCGCCGTGAGCCTTGACGATATCATTGGTTATGGAGAGGCCGAGCCCGGTGCCCTGGGTGCCTTTCTTGGTGGTGAAAAAAGGCTGCAACACCTTGTCCCTGACATCATCGGGGATGCCGGATCCGTTGTCCTGAATGCGGATGGCTACGCCGTCGCGATCTTTTTTGGTGCTTACCATCAGCCTCGGCAGATATTTACCGGATTCGCCGATCCCCGAATTGCCGCCATTGAGTTTCTCCCGCATGGCATCAAAGGCGTTGTTGCAGAGGTTAAGAATGACCCGACTGAAATCCTCGGAAATCAGCGGCACTTCACCGGCCGCTTGATCCAGTTGCAGGTCAATGTCCACGTTGATGGGTTTTTTGCCCGCTCTCATGCCGTGAAACGCCAGGTTGACATACTCCCTGACAACCCCGTTGATATCGGTCGGTTCCATCTTGCCCGATCCCCCGCGGCTGTGGAGCAGCATGGACTTGACGATGGCGTCGGCTCGGGAACCGTGCTGGTGGATTTTCTTAAGGTTCTTTTCGATGTCGGTGGCGATCTCTCTGGCTTCCTCCAGATCGCCCCGCTCCATGGCGTCCATGAGTTCGCCGATCAGCTCTTCGCTCAGATCGGAGAAGTTGTTCACGAAATTGAGCGGATTCTTGATCTCGTGGGCGATGCCGGCGGTCAGCTGTCCGAGCGAGGCCAGTTTTTCCTGCTGTACCAGTTGCACCTGCGCGGCTTTGAGGTCATCGAGCGCGGTGCGCAGCCGCTGGTACGCCTCGGCGTTCTGCATGGCCACTCCCACATTGGCTGCGATGGTGGTTAGCAGGCGCAGATCGTTTTCGTTGAACCGGGTCTCCGTGCTCTTGCTCTGTACGCTGATCACCCCGATGGCCTCCTGCCCGGCAATGACCGGAACGCCCAGATACGATTCCACCCATTCGCCTCTTCTGTGCAGTTTGAGCTGCTTGTAGGTCTTTTTCAGATCCTGGTTGACCAGCAGGGGCTCACGGGTTCTGATGATTTTCTCCGTGATGTTGTTGCCGAACGGCCGCGATGCCATGGTGTCGTCGCCGTAGGTATAGGGGAAGTGGAGCATGTTGCTCTGGGCATCGTGGAGCGCCAGGTAGACGATATCGGCTTTGAACAACGATTTCATCTGTTCGCCTACCAGCTGGATCAGCTTGTCGAACTCCAGCTGGGACACCATCGCCCGGCTGATATTGTTAACGGTCTGCATCTCCGCCGCCCGTTTTTCGGTTTCGCCGAGCAGCCGGGTGGTTTCATTGAACAGGCGGGCGTTTTCAACGGCCACGCTCATGCTGTTGGTCAGCGTGGTGATAAGCTGCAGGTCGCTTTCGTTGAAGGCATGCTCCTTCTCCACGTTTTGCAGGCTCACCGATCCGACCACTACATCCCCGACGATCATCGGCACGAAGACGGCCGACTTTGGAGCCAGCCCCTTGGTGATGGCCGTGCCCTCGTATTTGACAGCAAGCTCCTCATAGTTTTCGTTGATGAGCAGATGCTTTTTAGTTTCAATGAGGATTTTGTTCGCCCAGATGAATGGACGCGGATCCACATCGATGCGATCCCCTTTTTCCACGGCATACTGCCAGTACTCCATGCCCTCATCGTGGTTGAAGGTGCGGATGACCATGGTCTGGGTGTTGAGGACATCACAGATCTTCTCCCCGACAAGTTCATAGATCGCCTGCATATCCATTTCGCGCACCAGTCCGTCCTGCACGCTGTTGATCACCGCCAGCTCGGCATTACGCTGCTCGGTCACGGCCAGCAGCCGCGTGGTTTCGCTGAACAGCCGGGCATTTTCCAGCGCCACACTCATACTGTTGGCCAGGGTGCCCAGCAGGCGCACATCCGCCTCGCTGAAGGCGTGCTCGCGGTCCAGGTTCTGAAGACTTACATAGCCCAGGATCTGGTCGCCGTTCATGAGCGGAACAAACACCAGTGATTTCGGGAACCGGGTTCCCGGCACCGCTTTCGGCGCCTGCCCGGTCATGCTGGTATAGGCCTCGGCTACCTTTTCATTGACCCAGATGAGCTTCCTTGTTTTTATCAGCTGCTTCCTGACGTTGTCAAAAGGACGAGGTTCCGGGTGCAACCGCTCACCGTCCTCGAACAGGTATTGAAAATGCTCGGATAACGTATCGTGATCGAAGGTGACGATCATGGTCACCTGAGAGTCGAACAGGTCCCGGATGCGGTCGCCCACCAGGTCGTAGATTCCCTGCATGTCCATTTCGGCCACCAGTCCTTCCTGTACACTGTTTATCACGGCCAGCTCGGCGTTGCGCTGCTCGGTCTCGCTGAACAGACGCGCGTTTTCCAGCGCCACGCTCATGCTGTTGGCCAGGGTGTTGAGCAGCCGCACATCTTCGTCGTTGAACACCCCCTCCCGATCGACATCCTGCAGGCTGATGTTGCCGGTGGTGTCTCCCGCAACGAGAGGCACGAAAACGGCCGACTTCGGGGTTTCCCCTTCCACAAACGTCTCATCAGAGAACTTTCTGATGAAATCACTGAAGCGGTCATTGATGACCAGCGGGGCACGCAGGGAATGGAGATACCGGGCGAAGTCGTCCAGCGGCCGGGGCGGAACGGTCTGCCGCGTGCCCTTTTCTATGGCATAGTGCCAGCGTTCCAGGCCCGCCTCTGTGTCAAAGGTGCGGATGACTACCACCTGGGCATCGAATGTCTCGCGGATATGATCGCCTATCAGATCGTACACGCCCTGCATATCCAGCCGGGAGGCCAGCGCCTGCTGCACGCGGTTGATTACTGCCAGTTCGGTGTTGCGCTGCTCGGTCTCATTGAACAGGCGCGCATTCATCAGTGCCACGCTGATGCTGTTGGCAAGCGTGCTGAGCATGCGGATATCCGAATCGCTGAAGGCGTGTTCCCGATCCAGATTCTGAATACTGATGCATCCGAATACCCTCTTTTGGGCTACCATGGGGACGTACAGAGCGGATTTTGTCAGCTTGGTGCCAGGAATCACCGTCGGCTCCTCACCGGTCAGCTGCGTCCATACCTCGTCGGCATTTTCATTGATGCAGATGGGCTCGGCCGTGTCGATAAGCCGCTGGCGAACTTTGTCGATCGTACGCGGATCAACTTCGTGACGTTCGCCCTCCTCGAATACGTACTGGAACTCTTCCGTCTGATTTTCATGGTTGAACGTGGAGACCGCTGCAACCTGCGCATCAAACAGGTGGCGGATCTGCTCTCCCACGATCTCATAGATCTCCTGCATTTCCATCTGGCCAAGAAGACCTTCCTGCACGCTGTTGATCACCGCCAGTTCCGCTTCCTGCTGCTCTAGTTTCCTAATGAGATCCTGCATCTTTTCCAAGCTTTCGGATGGTGAGATCTGAGTCGATGTCATAGCATTCCGCCAGGGTTAAGTGAACGGTACACAAGTGCAATTTGGATAATACATAGAATACATACAAATTGCTATTTTTCATCAGGATAGTTATAAGTCATTTCATGTCATGGCATAAGCAGCAAATCATGTAGATATTAACAATTTCACCGTTTTCCTGGATATTTGGTCCCAATTCGTCCAAAATTTCCCTGAACCGCGAATTCACCATGAGCAGATTCCGGTCCGGATCGGAAAGCAGCATCTCTCTGGAAATAAAATCTGTCGGCAAACTCAGCAGGCGTTCAATGTATACGAGTGCAAGGTTGTTCTCAGCGAGCATCGCAATGTATCTCGGCCGGCAGTGAATGATGGACCATGAATGTTACATGGGAATCTTTATCCGGAAGAGAGTACCGCCTCAATTTCCAATTGCCTCTCTTTTTTAATTGGAAACAAGATCAAAATTGAAATGGTGCAGAGTTAGTATCAGGCCGGAGGCGAATGAGGCAGGCTGATCACAAACGTTGCCCCGCCCAGTTCCGGCTCACCAAGTTCGAGCTTGCCGTTGTGGATTTGGGTAATGAAATCATAGCTGAGGCTCAAACCCAGGCCGGTGCCTTCTCCCGTGGGCTTCGTAGTGAAAAAAGGTTCGAATATCTTCTCTTTGATTTGATCGGAAATACCCGGACCGTTGTCCGATATCCTGATTTCTACATGGCCGTCTGTGCGGCGGCTGGTTATTTTGATTTCCGGACGGTAATCGCCGTTTGCTTTCTTTTTGTGATTCCACATGGAATCCAGGGCATTTTCCACGATGTTCTGTAGCACCTGGCCTACTTTCTGCGGAATGATGGTTATGGAGGCGATCGAAGTGTCCAGGCTGCTGTTTATCACGGCATCCAGGTCGCTTATTTGAGACTTTTTTCCCCGATAGGCCAAATCAACGTACTCATTTATCAGCTTGTTCAGTTCAACCTCCTCAAACTCACCCTGTCCGCCACGGGAGTGCTGCATCATTGAGCGGACGATGGAGTCGGCCCGTTTGCCGTGTTCATCGATCTTCCGGGTATTGAAAGAGAGGTTTTCCAATGTGTAATTGATCTCATCCTGATCGCTTCTGGCGATGGCTGTTTTCAACTCATCAACCAAATCTCTCGATATTTCTGAGAAATTATTGATAAAGTTGAGCGGATTTTTGATCTCGTGGGCAATACCGGTGGATAGCCTGCCAAGCGATGCCATCTTTTCTGCCTGAATTAGCCGGTTTTGCGTGGATTTCAATTCATGGTAGGCGACCTCAAGCTCGCGGGCTTTCTCCAGCTCGGCAGCTTTCAGGTCATTCTCGGCCTGCAGAGCTTTCGCCTGTGCTTCTGCAGCGTTGGACTTGGCAATAGCCGTTTCGGCTTTCAACTCCGTTTCGCGAATATAGGCCGCCTCACGTTCCCTTTTAATCAGTCTCGCTCTCTGAAACCGGTCCACTCCAAAAACACCAAGGGCCAGTATCATGAAATAGACAAGGAATGCCCGCCAGCTTAAAAGCGGGGGCGGATCTACATAAAACTCAAACGATACCGGTTTTATGGAAGCAACACCGCTTTCGTTTACAGCCTGCGCTTCAAATGTGTAGCGTTTGGGAAGAAAAAAAGCGGACAGATTTGTGAAGTTGACGCGGGTATCGGGCTTCAGCGGCGACCATTCATCATAAAATCCGAGCAGCCTTGTCTGATAGCGTACCTGGCGCTCATTGCCGAAACTGAGGGCTGCATATTCAAATGTAAATTCATTGCGTTCCCCCCGGATCGTTTCGGATACAAAATTTGTCAGTTTGAGTTTCGGAGGAACCTGGTTGCTCTTGTCGGCATCCGGATCGTATATGGAAATTCCACTCGCCGTACCAAAGTACAGGGTTCCAGACGGATCAAAATGAACGGACCCGTAAAACCAGGCTTCATTGTCTACCAGACCGTCCTGGCGAGTGACTGTCCTGAGCACTTCATACGTTTCCGGGTCGATTTCAGCCAGTCCCTGGTTGGTGCCAACCCACATCCTCCCGGTTACCGGAGAAATGGCGAAACTTGTAGCGTTGTCGGCCCGAAGCCCGTCACTGGCAGTGATGAGTTCTGAGACGGAAGGCGTGTCCGCGTCAAGAACAGCCAGACCGGAAGGCGTTCCCACCCACATGGCTTCTGCATGCCATAACATCTTTTCAATTTGATTGGACGGGGCGCCACTGTCTGTAGACCACCACGGCTCGAAACGAATGGCCATTCCATCAGCCGGGCCATCACTCGTTTCATCACCCGTTTTTTCACCCGTTTCATTTCCATGGAGTGTTTCGACCGTCAGGGGCTTTGTACTCCGGTAGATCCCGCGGTCCCTAGTCCCAACCCACAAATACCGGTCTCCGTCAAAAGCAACGGCATGGAAAATGGTCGCCGGCAAACCGGTAGAACCGTCTAACGTATAGAGCTTTTCATTCACAATGGCATATACTGCCTGAAATGCCGGGAACCAGATGCTCTCGATATCGGTGTCGCTGCCGTCATCCTCCCGGATCATCAGCCTTTCTGCAGCCAGCACACTGGTAGCGGGATACCTTGAAACGATTGCCTTTGTACCGAAAACCGAGATTTCGTTGCTGGCCAATGCATCTTTGAGGGGCTTGGTGCCGGCAAACGAGATGCTGTTCAGGCCCCGTGCCGTTCCGGTCCAGACCCTTCCGGCGTGATCGTACACCAGACCGTTCACCCAGTTTGCCGTCAAGCCGGATTCGGTCTGGATAAATTCCGATGTAAAATCATCATTGATACAGGCAATTCCTCCCTCGGAAGTGCCGGCCCAGATACGGCATGGTGTTGCATGGTTCCGGGATGCGATCACGGTGTTTACAGAAGGTGACGGGAGGACAGGCTGGCCTCCTGCCGGCGAGCCGGCTGAAACGTTTTTAAACGCCTTGTAGTTGTATCGCAGCTTGGATACCCCGCCGGACTGGGCCACCCATATGTTCTCTTCCCGATCCTGGTAGATATTGTACACCACCTCGGCAAGGAGGCCGTTGGCACGAGTATAATGTGCTATTGGTTCGCCGCTAATCGGGTCCAGCTGCTGCATTCCGGAACCCTCGCTTGATATCCACAGCGTACCATCTGAGGCGGCCACCATGCCGGGGATATTGCTGGTCAATTTGGAGTTGATGAAGATGAATTCCGGCTCGCCGCCCTCTTCAAGCAATCTCCAGATGCCGCCGTTTTGTTCGCCTCCCCACAGGGTTCCATCCGGACTCTCAAACAGGGTGTTCACACTTATGGAGGTCCCTGATCTGTACACGGCTGCAATTTCATCGTTTTTATATTTCAGAAGGTCGCCGCCCAAAAGGCCGACCCATACGGATCCATCCTTTCTGGCTGCAAGAGATCGTACGGCAACCTGTTCACCCGAACCGTCAACAGCCGTGGACAAGGTGTCGGCCAAGAGTACCGTATCTGATGAAAACCGGTAGCGTACCACTCCCAGGCTCTGGGTGCCTGCCCATATGCGACCTTCGACATCGACATCCAGCTTGTTGTGATTTACAGCCACATCAAGGAGGGGTGTATTTCCGAAATGGCGGACAAACTGAATTTTTTCTCCCGCCCCGTATTTTTCCAGTGGCTTTTCGGAAACCACGAGGCCGGCGTTTGAACTCACCCACAGCCGACCGGTGGCGTCCTCGTTGAGATCCCAGACATATAAATCAGACAGGCCCTCTTCCAATCCGTAAACTGTCATATTTACGCCATCGTACCGTACGATGCCGGAGGAGTAGACGGCAAACCACATGTACCCCAGCTCGTCCTGGTATACCTGTGTTACTTCAGCGGAGGGGAGCGGATTCAACTCGTTTTCAGGTGTGTAATGGGTGAACGGGAGGATTTGCCCTCCCGATACACCCGGAAATAACACGCCGAAAGCAACAATAAACAACAAGAGCAGTTTCATAAACAGGTCGTACTCATAAATTGCTACCCATCCTTGTTGCTACCCATATTTTGGTTGCTTTTTATCCTAGTCGCCGCCTACGCCGCCGCCGCCAGTGCCTGACCGGTTAAATGATGTGAGCAGCAATGAAGTGCTATCATCATCTGATGAAAGAGTATATGCGTTTATTTCTGAAGTCGTCTTGTAGGAGGTGCTGTTCATCATCTGGGACTCGCCAGAGTCCGATCCGGACATAGCCACCACGGAGGCAGCACCCGTCTTGAGGATCAGAAGGTTGAATTCATCGGCATTGAACCCCGGCGGCCCATCTACCGCTCCGTTGCCGCTCACCACATTAAGTTTGGCTGCAAGCAGTTCCGATTTCAGTATCTCAAGCGCGGAGCTTTGATTGCCGCCCTTCAGTTTGACACTGAGTATGTCAGTCGCCGCCGCGATTTTATCGCTTCCAAAGTTGAAAGCGAACGTCAGGTCAAGCTGTTCAATTTCAGCAAGCAACCCGAGCAGCTCGTCCTTCGTGAAATCTGTTTTCCGGCCTCTTGTTGAGAAGAAAAGCTCATCTTCCCAGTACTCCGGCGGTTTTGTATTGAGGATAATGGCCCCTTCCGCATCTGGGTTTTCAAACTTCTCAATCATACCCCCGGTATCCGGTACAAAGCCGAAATTCCTGCCGCCGACATTCTGGCTTTCCATAACTACGGTTACCCCTCCTGCCCCTTCCGAGGCATTATATGTGGAAAAGAGCAGCTCGTTGATATCCGCAGTATTTTCCGGTGTTTCAGCAGGCACTACCAGTTTGAACGATCTCTCATCGCCCCCGGTATATACACTGAATGTGTACGACCCGTCTGATGAGGTGACTTCCGACCCGGAACTGTTGCTTTGCAGGTCCGTTACCCGAACGGTAACATTCCCGATGCCGGCTTCCCCAGCACTTCTGGATCCGTCACCATTTTCATCCACATAAACAAATCCGGACATGGTATAAATGCCCTTGCACGGGCCCGGGATGGCCTTCGTTTCAATATCGTCGGCGCCGCTCCCCTGAATGGTCGCGTCAATCATTCCCGTTGTTTTTTTACCGTAGTAGGTCACGGTATGGATCCGACTGCTACCCGAACCGATGGAACTGGTCCACCTGATCTCATCATCAGTTACGCTGCTTGACGATAAAGGCGAGTACTCTGCAAAGTCTTCGGCTGCGCAATCGGGTATTTCAAAAGCCATGTAATTAAAACCATTGGCACTGCTGAGCCTGGTTACCGTGTACGAGAAGGTGGATGTATTGGCTTCCTCGTCAAAGCTGTTCCCGTTGAAAGTGATCTTGAAATCCTGAATGACCACTGGTTCCGTATCATTTACGCCAATAGCCGAAGCTTCCAGCTGGGAAACACTCCCTGTTTGATTTGATTCTGTTGAAGTTGGTACTGTAAGGTCTGATTCCGAAACCGGATTCAGGCTTTCATTGCAAGCGTAGAGTATAAACCCAAATGAAAGTATCATTGTCCAGAGAATGATATTGCCCCTGATGTTTGGAAGAAATTGATCTGAAGCATCCATAGTAAACCCCATTTTGATATATTTGTAGGACCACTTGCTGATTTTACTGCGTGTAGTTATATATAATTAAAAATAATTAATTTATAACAAAAAAGCGCTTATTTCTTTTGACACCTTTATTTCCCGACATGCCTAATCGGATTCCATAATCCGATATGAAGAAAAACAAGGGGGGGCGGCTTGGGATTGCTCCTCCATGCGCCTTCACGATGTCGTTGATGATACCTGGACCGTTGTCCTGCACTTCGATGAGGAAGGTACTGCTTTCGGATTCCACCGGATTTTATTTTATATGGCAAAACCCTCTAAAAAGCTATCATCGTCAATCAGAGGGTATTGGTAAAAGCCGGGCTGAAACCTTAATATCCAGTTCATCGGCAATGCTGACAAACAGCACCTTGGGTGGATCGATGTCATAATCCGTAACGTTCATGTTCCATTCGGCCTCCATCAGAATGGCATCACCCTGCCGCTGAAGAAATCCGTTTACTTCCAGTGGATTGGCTATCCCGTGCAGGTAAAACTCCCCTTTCGCGGTAACGGCCTGTTTCCCGGTGGAGTACGGATTGAATGCGGGCTGAAACGAACCCTTGAAACGGATTTCGGGATACTGGTCAGCCTTCAGGGCAACAAACATATCATTGTCACGCCGGTCGATGCCGGTACTCAGCGATTTAAGACGTACAGAAAACTCCATGGTACTATCCTGCAGGTCGATGTACCCATTCATGCTTCTCGACTGGCCGATGAAGACTCCGATCGTTCCAATGGCATCGCAATAAAATTCAGCATGACCGGATTTTGTGGAATAGATGTCCTGACGGACTCCTGAAGCCGACTCGTCTTGCATGTCACTGCTCGCAGCTTCTAATGGTTTCACAGATTCAATTTCACTTGGGTTGCAGGAAATCAGCAGGAGACAGGCGATTATAATTATGGGATAACGGGACATAAGGTATTCCATACTGGTTTTGAGTTAGATTGTTCCAACCGGTTTTGCAACAATCTGATTTGGGATGAGTATCGTGTTGACTGCTGTGAAAATTGAAGAGCCAGGCATTCGACAACATACTTATCCTGTTTCGGACCAATTGTAGGATTTACCTATGATTCCCTCTTGGACTATTCGCGCAAATGTTTGGATTATCGGGGCAAATACAAGGCTAAAGGGTTATTTTTCTGAATGCAGATGGGCTTTTGCC
>JAWOCT010000077.1:0-3893 GCA_046483675.1 Cyclonatronaceae bacterium | reverse complement strand
AATTACTGAATAGTAAAAAGGCCATCAAGAGCTGTTCCTGATGGCCTTTTTCAAGTCGGATAACCGGCATCAGATGCATCGGGTATGTTCGATGCTTAATCCGGATAATGCCGGTTGCGGCTTCCTGATTTACTTGACCAGGGTCATGGTGCGTGTCATGGTCACATCACCGGCGCGCAGCTGGTAGACATAGGTGCCGCTGGCCAGTCCCGAAGCATCAAAGGATACCTGATGGGTGCCTGCCTGACGCATGCCTTCGTTGATGGTGGCAACGCGCTGTCCGTTGGCCGAGAACACGTCAATGCTCACCTCGGCGGCTTCCTGAAGCGCGTAGACGATCAGAGTGGACGGGTTGAACGGGTTGGGATAGTTCTGGTCCAGACGAAGATTTTCCGGAACATCGATGGCAACCTGCTCGCCAGACGTGGATACCGAACCGATGCTCAGATCGAAAAACATCAGCGGGTTGTTGGACGACATCACTACGGCGTTGGCATCCTTCGAGAAGTGGACAAAGCCGGTCAGCTGGACATTCTCAACAGCATCTTCGACAAAAACGACAATGATATGAGTCAGGATAGGAACTTCAGGATCCGTCACATCGACGACCGAAAAGGGCTCTTCCGGGTAGTCGGGACCGGCAATAATGAAGCTGCCCATGTCGGTTTCGATGTAGTCGATATCGTAGTTGTTGACAGGCAGAACGGCCGCATCTACACTGGCACCCACTTCACCGGTCGTGTAATTGAACAGCGAAGCTTCAATTCCGGCACCGTTGGTCCAAATGAAATCAGAACCGGGAATCTCGCCAAAACCATTTCCATAGCCGAAATTATCGGTCTGGAATTTGTTTTCAGTTTCGAGCTGGCCTTCGTTCCAGTCCAGCACGAGGACGTTGGGATTCTGAAAACCGGATACCATCACTTTGAGATCGTCACCGGTGCCCACGACACCCAGTCCCTGGCCCCATTGGTTAAAATCGCCGCCACCAGGCATTTCAACGAGTTCATCAAAGACAACGACCGGATCGGCATCCTCATCAGCCCAATAGTAGAGCCGCAGGTTGGCTTCGAGGACCTGGTTTACAGCAAAGATCTGGCCGTCCCGGCTGGTAGCCACTTCGATGACATGGAGCCGCTGGTCGCCGCCGCTCACATCCTCGGTCATGTTGAGGTATTTGATGAAAGAACCGTCTTCCGGACTCACGACGGCGATTTGCGGATCCCCTTCGATAATCGTGGGGATAAGGATATTGCCGGTAAGGCGGTTAACGGTTCCACCCTGGTTGTTGTAAGCCGGGTCGCCATCGTCATTGAAATCATAGAGGAATTCAACATCGGCGGGCATTACCTTCCAAAGGGGATCGAACAGCTCAAAATCGTCGGTAACGTTTTGCGCTGAAATGGTGGTCGACAAGCCCAGCACAAGGGCCAGGCCCCAGGCAGCGATTAGTCTGGTAGCATTAGGTTTCATAGGTTCTCCTGTTTTGTGTTATGACGGGTAGTGCTTCTGAAATTAATTGATGATTACAAGATCTTTGATGATCACATTTCGTCGACTACGATATTCGGATTGGCATCCCACCACATGCGGCGGGTGGGATGCAGGTCGAAGTTACCGGGGTTGCCACCCTGGCGCTCAATGGCTTCGCGCAGTTTGTCGGGGTTCAGGCCTTGTTCTTCAATCGGATAGCGCACTCGGCGCGGAAGCTGACCGTCGGTTTCACCACCGCCGGGAGCCATGATCGGGTTAAGTTCCGGGTAGCCGGTACGGCGAATCTCTGCCCAGGCTTGCAGGCCCTGTCCAAAAATAGCCAGCCATTTCTGGGTGATGATCTGCTCCAGCTGCTCTTCAAAACTGCCACCGTCATTGTAAGCTACTTCCGTATGGGCCAGGTAATCGTTGATCTCGTCCTGGGGGATCACATCCTCGCTCTCGCCGAGCACTTCGCGGTGCCCCTGGTTCAGGAAGTCCATGCTTGCCCGGATACCTTCCTCATAATGATCGGCTGCCGAGCCCGGTCCCCACCCGCGCAGGGCGGCTTCGGCCTCAAGAAACTTGACCTCGGGATAGGTAACGAACGGGATGGGGGTTTCCTGCTGGACAAAATACTCGCCATGGATCGAGAAGTTGCGCGGGGAATAATCACGGTCGCCAAGCTGAGTGTCGCTTAAACCATTGGGCAGGCCGACGAACTGACCTCGGCCGGACCGGCGTGCATACACCGGAAGACGGGGGTCGTCCTTTTCCTGGAGCATGTCTATCAGCGTTTTGCTGACACGGTATTCATCGAACCGGAAGATCCAGTACATCGGGTTTTCATGGACCAGGTCACCGGTTCCGCCGCCGGGATCCGTTTCCAGCTTCGCCGTATGGCTGTTGTCGGTCATGATGAACCCTTCGTTCAGCACTTCACTGACATGTGATTGTGCCAGTTCCGGATCGGCGTAGGAGACGCGCATGGCAAGACGCAGGCGCAGCGAATTGCCGAAACGGCGCCATTTATCCAGATCGTCTTGGAAAAGTACGTCAGCCGGACCGGTACGGACCAGGTTGGTCTCGTCCAGCTGGTCCACGGCAGCTTTCAGATCTTCCAGCATATGCCGGTAGATATCTTCCTGCGGATCGTATGCCGGTTGCAGATCGCCTTGCTGTGCATTGAAATAGGGGACATCACCCCAGAAATCGGTGACACGGTGCATGGTGAAGGCGCGCCAGATCCGGGCCTGGGCATTCAGGTTGGCCATTTCGGGATCATCGGCTGTCATGTCAATAGCACGCTGGACATTGATGCCGAAGTCGGAATAGGAGGCCTTCCAGAAAGAAGTGAGCCAGTCCTGCCGGGTCTCATAACGGTCGGTACCCCAGCCGGGCTGGATGTTGGCCAGGTACTGGGAATAACGGTTTCCATACAGGTCCTTGCTTCGCTGGTAAACGTCATACCGCAAAGCTCCATAAACCAGGGCCCGGGTAAACAGCATCTCGGGGGGCACTTCGGTGGTGCGTGTCGGATCGGTGTTGATCCTGCTGAAATCATCGGTGCAGGCACCGCTGATAAAAAGGATGAGCAGGATTCCGGTAATGATTTTTTTGTTCATGATCGATTTTCCACGGATTAAAAATGAATTTATAGAGCAAAGAGCAATTGGCCCGGTCAGATGCGGACGCTTACGTTGAATCCGATACTTCGGGTCTCCGGAAAACCGAAGGCCTCAATGCCCTGGGCGTTGCCAATATTGAAACTGCCCTGGGCCGGACTGAAACCGGGTGTGTTTTTGTGGATGTAGAACAGGTTCCTTGCGATTACGGACACTTCAAGGCCCATGATCGGAAGCCGTTCCGTCAGTCGCGGCGGCATGAAATAGGAAACGGCGAGCTCGCGGAAGCGGACATAGGTGGCGTCGTAGACAAACTCCTCGGTAACCGGTGAGAGTCCGCCCACGTTTTCCCAATAGGTTTGCGGATCGATGGCCTTGTCATTCTGCTCCCAGATGGGGTTTCCTTGGTCATCTTCACCCACCTGAACGACTCCGTCGGCGACAAATCCGCGCGGCTCGGCATCAGGATTGCCCGACTCGAGTTCGGCCTGGTAGGCGTACCATTCCTCCCGTCCTTCCAAGGTGATTTGGGAATTTCCGCGCGCAGCCATAAATGCGTTGGTCAGTGAGTAGACCTCCCCGCCGATGGAGAGGTCGATGAGGGTGCTCACTCCGAAATTGCGATAGCGTACGTTGTTGGAAAGACCAGCGGTCCAGTCCGGGTTGAAATTTCCGAGGACCTGGTCCTCTTCTCCCACCAGCGGAAGTCCGTCGCTTCCGATGATGCGATCACCGTTTTCGTTGCGTTCGTACGCCCGTCCGACGATATCCCCGAACGGATCGTTGAGCGAAGCA
>JAWOCT010000050.1:0-5257 GCA_046483675.1 Cyclonatronaceae bacterium | reverse complement strand
AACTATATCGAAAACGATTTCTTCCCCATGTAACGGACGCAGACCTGGATCATGAGGCAGGAATTGCCTTGCACGAAACCCGGCCTGATGATCGGTGATGCTTTTTCATTTGCCGCTTTCCAGGTCATATGTGCGATGACCGCAAAAATTGAAATTGGCGCGCACAGCAAATCACTGATAAGGAGGTGCAGTATGAAGACTGAAAATAAGACGGAAACACCCATTTATCTTGCCCTGAATATGTCTAAAGTTGTGAACAATGAAGAAAGTTTCGATCTGATGCACAAGGTCGGGCCCCGGGTATGTATCACCACGGCCACACACCCGGGATTTGTCGGTTTTATGGCCAATATCCAGACAGGCATTTTACCGCTTGCAGGCAGATACGGGGGCGGCAGCGTTCACATGGAAAAGACACTGAACCCTGTGCGCAATTATCAGTATACCATGTGGAAACGCTGGCAGGATCATGACGAATTTCATGAGCAACAATTCAACCGGATCTTTGAGCTATGTACCAGTTGCCTGGAGATGGTGGTGGAAGGCCCATGGGAGCCGGTTTACAGCATTGTCAAAGCCAAAATGCCAATGGTCCTGTCCATGGGGCAAATCGCCGATCTCGGTAAAGATTTTATACAGAAAAAAGAGTTTATCCGTTTTGTCACCCCACAGCGCTGTGTTGCCATCGGCGAACATACGGTGGCTCCGGGAAGGGAAAAGGCATTTGAAGAAGGCGCAATCAAAACCATGGAAGCCTTGTCTGATTCAACCGGTTTTCTCGGGTACATGATTTTGAAACAAATCGGGGTCTGCGCACTGGGCAGTTTTATGCTCGATCCGGTGTCAACTGCAGAAACCCTGCAGACACTCGGCGCCAACCCGCCGAGAAAGCCGAAACCGCTGTTTAAAACACTGGATGCCATGCCAAGCCCGCCTGAATACCTTATTCACAGTGAGTGGGACGCGACGGAAATGGCTCAGATGGGTTTCGCAAAAGTGCTGGTGAACCATAAAATCAGAAAAATACATGATGACGGCGTTATGGCCCATCTTATCCGGGGACCCTACATCATGTTTTTTCAACCAATGATGGAAGAACCCGGCTGGAGGTCATTTTTGCCATGAAAAAAAGCAGAAATTCACTCACCGTCATTCAAATGAACGACAGCCATGCCTATTTTGATCTGCACCAGGAGATGTTCTGGCAGGGTGGTAAAGCAGTCTATCGTCCTGCAGGAGGATATGCCCGCATTGCCGCACTCATAAAACAAATTCGGACCGAAAACCCGGAACGTGTCCTATTTTGCGATTGCGGTGATACGTTCCACGGCACGTATCCCGTCCTGAAGACGCAGGGACAGGCATTGATCCCTGTCTTGAATTCATTGGGCCTCGACGCGATGACGGCCCATTGGGAATTTGCCTACGGCCCCGAGACCTTCAATCGGCGCGTAGCAGAACTCAGCTATCCGATGCTTGCAATCAATATTTTTTCTCAAGCACCCAAAGAACGGCTCTTTCCACCCTACAACATCAAGGAGATCGGCGGCCTGAGAATTGGTCTCGTGGGTATCGCCTGCAATATTGTAGACAAAACCATGCCGCCTTCCTTCAGCAAAGGACTGGAATTCACCCTTGGGCGGGAAGAACTCCCGCCGATCATCGACGTTTTGCACACCCAGGAGAAGGTGGACCTGATCGTTCTCATCTCCCATCTCGGATTTTCCCAGGATATGAAGCTGCTGTCAGAAGTGGAGGGAATCGATGTCTGCCTGAGCGGCCACACCCATAACCGCCTTTATAAACCGGCTGTTCAGGGGAAAACCTTGATCATACAGTCAGGCTGCCACGGTTCTTTTCTGGGCCGCCTGGATCTGGAAATCGATGGCGGCCGTGTTGTTGACTATCGGCACCAACTGATTGAAGTGACATCCAATATAACCCCCGATCCTGCAATGGATGATCTCGTCCACCAGGCCATCGCGCCGTATCAAAAGGAATTGTCAACGATTGTGGGTGAAACGGCCACCGCACTCAACCGAGGCACCATGCTGGAAACGACCATGGACAATTTCCTGCTGCAGGCGTTGCTGGAGAGCACGGGCGCGCAATTGGCATTCTCGAATGGATGGCGCTATGGCGCACCGATCATTCCGGGGGAGATCACGCTCAATGACCTCTACAATATCATTCCGATGAACCCGCCGATCTCAACGGTTGAGTTGCTGGGCGAGGAAATTGTCACGATGCTGGAGGAAAATCTGGAACGGACCTTTGCCCGCGATCCGTACGACCAGATGGGGGGTTACGTCAAACGCAGTCTTGGTCTCACCGCCTACATCAAGATCGAGAATCCTGCCGGACAGCGCGTGCAGCAGGTTTTTGCCGGTGATGAACCGCTGGAACCCGGGCGCCATTACACTGCGGCATTTGTCACCGAACAGGGCGTTGCGGGCAAATACGGTCGCAACCGCCAACAGCACACAGAGCGAAGCATAGAGGCGTTAAGAACATATCTGTCCAAACACCGCCCGCTGCGCGCAGAACTTCGGGGCACGTTTGTCGCGGTATAGGAGGGAGATCCAATATGAACATTGATTGGATGGTAACGTTGTGGTCGGCGCTTGTTGTTCTGGTTGCAACGACAGTACACGGCATTACCGGTTTCGGCACAGGTCAAATCACCATGGGGGTGCTTCCCTTGTTCCGCGATGCGGGTTCAGCTTCCATTGTCGTCTCCATCGTCGTTTTTGTCACCAATCTGCGTGTCTTTTGGAGCGTACGGGATGCGTTTAATTGGAAAGACTGGATTATTCCTGTAGCAGGACTGGCAGCCGGCCTTCCCATAGGCATTTACCTGTTTGGCGCCTGGGATGAAGAACAACTCAGAATGGCGATAGGGGTCGTAATGATGATCAGCGCGGTGGTGATTTTGCTGCTGCGTCAGATTAAGTGGATACGAGAATGGATAAAGGGCACCGGATGGCAGCCCGGCTGGATCAGCGGCGTGCTGGCTGGATTTCTGTCAGGCATTTCTGGTGGGGCAGTATCGATTCCCGGGCCTGCGATGATCATATACGGGGCGTTTTTAATGGAAACCGATTACTGGACCGCAAAGCAAATGAAGGCCATTTTCACTTCGTTCTTTGCTGCCAACCTGCTCTACCGGATAGTTGTGTTGACTTCCATGGGACAGATGACGGCAGAAATTGCGGTGGAGTCGCTTGCAATTGTTCCGGCATTGTTTCTGGGAACCTGGCTGGGAATCAAGCTGTTCACTATCATGCCGAAAGAATTGTTTCGCTGGTTCATTATCGCCTTTATCTTCGTACTCGGGTTATTGCTGACTGTGGGATAACCAAAAGGGAGACGTGAAATGGACGGAAAATCTAAATCCAAATTGACGATCTTACACACCAACGATATGCACGGCCGTTACCGGCCCATCACAATCATTAGAGGCAGCGCCACATCCCAAACCGGGGATCCAGGGCGGACCTGGGATGAGTTTGACCGGGAAGGCACCGCAGGTGGTTTCCCGGCCCTGGCCACGGCGGTGAGACGGTTTCGCCGGAAGCGGGGGCCGGGTAATGTCCTGCTCGTGGACGGTGGGGATACCTTCAGTGATGATCTGTTGGGAAACTTGACCCGGGGCGAGGCCGTCATCCGGCTGATGAATTCACTGGGGTATCAGTTGATGGCGTTGGGCAACCATGACTATGACTTTGGCAGCGAGCGGACCCGCGAGCTCGATGAGATCGCGAATTTCCCCATGCGGGCCGCAAACGTGGTTGATGTAAAGACAGGCCGGCCATTTCTGGGTGATCCCACTATTGTCTTCCAGGCGGCTGGCATCCGGGTCGGCTTTCTCACGCTGACGTATCACAATACCGGGTATACAGGAAATCCGAAGAACTACGATGGACTGGCGTTCAAGGACGGAATTGAAGCGGTCCGCCAATACCTGCCTGATCTGCGCGGGCGCGCTGACCTGGTGGTTGTGCTTTCCCACCTTGGGTCAGCAGTGGACCGTGTCCTGGCGCGGGAAGTACCCGAGATGGACATCATCATCGGCGCGCACTCCCACGACCGCATCTCCAACGAGCGGATCGGAGATATTACCCTCGTTCAGGCCGTTTCGGACAACTCGGTCCTGGGGGAGATTGAGGTCAGCCTCGATGGCACGCAGATTACCAATGTGGAAAGCCGCCTTCATACATTATGGCTCGACGAGTTCCCGGAAGATGAAGAGATCGCCCGGCAGGTCGAAGCGTTGCGCGCCCCCCATCGAGATACCCTGGATGCGGTCATCGCGATTGCCGGAGAGCCGATAGGCCGGCATTACCGCTCGGAAAGCCCTTTTGATAAGCTGGTAGGAGAGATAATTTGCGCCGAGACCGGCGCTGAAATAGCCTTTATGCCGGGGGTGGGCTATGGGGTGACACTGCAGCCCGGAGCGATCACGCGGGAGGCGCTCTACACCCTTATTCCTCATCCTGCCAAGTTGGTGACGATGCGGTTGACCGGAGATCGGGTTCTTGAAGTCCTTGAGCAGTGCGCCACCAACCAGGCTCCCGAAGATCCGCGCCTGATCTTGGGCGGCCTAGTGCAAACGGCCGGTTTACGCTGGCGCGTGGATTTTGCTCAACCTTCCGGCAGCCGGGTGTCGGGCGTTTACGTCCGGGGCGAGGCTATCCGGAAAGACAAAAATTATTCCATCGGCACCAATGCCGGTATGGCGCGCGGGCTGCACCGATATACTGCCTTTACAAAAGGCCGGGATGTGGTGATTCACGATCTCCAGGTCAACGAACTGGTTGAAAAGGCTTTTGCCAAAATGGGTACGGTCAGGCCGCCCAGGTTGGGAGATATCACTTTACAAGGAAAAGATTAATCCCTGTTTGATATTTATCCATGAAAGGTCCGGGGGGATACATACTATGACCATAGAAATCGGAGTGGTTTTTGCCATACTGGGCATCGCCATGCTGTTGTTTATAACCGGTTGGATCCGTGCGGATATCGTCGCGGTACTGGTGCTCGTTTCACTGGCGGCTACCGGCCTGTTGGAGGTGGAGGAGGCTCTGAAAGGCTTCAGCAGCGAAGCCGTCATCTCGATCGCAGGCTTGCTGGTATTGAGCGCCGGACTGGTGCGCAGCGGGGTGGTCCGCTGGATCGCGGAGCGGTTGAATGACATTGCAAGAGGGAGCCGCAAACGGTTGACCTTGATGAGCTCCCTGGTCCCTGGCGTCCTGTC
>JAWOCT010000080.1:0-14211 GCA_046483675.1 Cyclonatronaceae bacterium | reverse complement strand
AATGATCACCGGCTCGTAGCCGATGTAATTTACCTGGAGCGAGTGCCTGCCCAGCGGAACTCTGGAAATGAGGAAATGGCCCCCGGCATCGGTCGATGCGCCCATCAGGGGCTCGCTGTCGCGTATGGTCACGGTGGCACCGATGAGGGGCTCCCTGGTCTGGATGTCATAGACGGTGCCCTTGATGGTTTGTGTGATCGGTGTGGTTTGTGTGATCGGTGTGGTTTGTGTGATCGGTTGCGATTGAGCTTTCGGGACAGTAAGCAGCATGAAAATGGCCGCGAGTATGAAGTTGAAGAGGATAATTCTGTTCATGATGTACCTTGTCATAATATTTGATTGATGGATAAGGGTGCTGATCAGTTGGCAAAATGTGATGGTGTGACAGTCAGTAGAACCAGTTTTTGATGTGTATCCAGAAGATGAAGGCCATGATCGCCAGGCTGATCAGGCAGATGCCTGCGAACAGCAGGTAGCGGATGATTTTTTCGAGGGTGTTTTTCTGGTTCATGGTGCAGGTCTCCGGTTCGTGTTCCACGGATGGCGTGGCAACTGCGACAAATATGGCCAGGTAGGCTCTTCTGGTCGTC
This sequence comes from Cyclonatronaceae bacterium, assembly GCA_046483675.1. Lineage (GTDB taxonomy): Bacteria > Bacteroidota > Rhodothermia > Balneolales > Natronogracilivirgulaceae > SKNL01. The sequence continues at coordinate 13,621 of JAWOCT010000080.1, read as the reverse complement.
CGGACCTGCAGGTGTGTACTACCAGACCGGTCCAATCCTGCAGGATTGGACGCTGCCCTGCGCGGGACGGCAGGGAATGAATGGCACGATCAGGGCTTATGCTTCCGAACCATGCCTGGTATCCGACACCTGCATGTGTTTCCGGTGCATGCCTTAAGCATCCGACACCTACATGTGTTTCCGGTGCATGCCTTAAGCATCCGACACCTACATGTGTTTCCGGTGCATGTCTTAAGCATCCGACACATACTGGGTCGGAGTTTTACCCGTGATCTTTTTGAACACCTGGTTGAAGGATGATTTGGAGTTGAATCCGGAATCCAGTGCAATGGCAAGGATGCTGTAATTGCTGTTGGCCGGATCGGCGACCCTCTGCTTGAACTCCTCCACACGGTATGTGTTGACAAAATCGAAGAAGTTCTTGTCCTCGTATTGATTGATGATCTGCGAAAGGTGGTTGGCGGTGATCCCCAGTTCATCGGCCAGGTTGCCGAGGGACAGTTTCGGCTCAAGGTAGGGCTTCTTCGTGTTCATCAGCGCAATCAGTTTCCCGTGGTACTGCTGCGCGAGTTCCGCCTTGAGTCCCGACCTGACGTACTCCCCGGAAGGTTTCGGTTCCACTATCTGCTGGATCTGGCTGGTTCCATCAGCGAAAACATTCCTGTGCCTGATGCCGGAGTATCCCAGAAACAGGATGAAGCCAACGAGCGGCACGTACAGGACCAGGTCGGTGTTGAATCCGAAGTGTACCCCAAGCCCCCACTCCAGCATGACCACAATACCGGAAATCAGGAAAATCATCCCGATGCCCCAGATGAAATATTTCAGCCAGCTCAGGTCGATTGATTCCTTGTAGGCGAAATTCTGGTTTGTCAGGCTGTCGTACCTGCCGAGCAGCCGGTAGGAGGCTATGGCATAGCCGATACCGGAGGCGAAGAACGCGAACAGCGAAAAGATGATGAAGGCGGCATAGTCATCCAACTCCCCGTGATTTACCATCAGTTTTTCTTCCGCGGAGTAGAAAAAAAAGAACGGGATCATGTAGATATAGAAAAGCGCCGCCGGTCCGAAATGCAGATAGTTCTTCCAGTGGAAGCGCTGGTCGCTTTTCATGGAAAAAAGCACGTAAAGGTACAGAAACGGGCCGTGCAGAAGGGGGAAAGGGTGGTGGATGCCGGACATGTGCGGATATTTCTCCCAGAATCCCAGATAGTAGAGATAGTAGCTGAACAGATGCAGGCCGATCACGAACATCCACACGGCCAGGATCCGGTCGGATGTGGACGCCTGCTTTTTGGTCAGCAGCAGGAACTGAAGGAAGAAGCAGAGGAAGATCCCGATAGTGAAAACGGTGTTCATTGGGGTGGTTTCATGGGCATTTCATCGAATCAACGCAGTGCTGCATCTCGCAAAAATTCAGATGGAGTCAAGACCGGAAGCCGTTCAACAGCGTATTTATAGTCGCCTGTGTTTCTTGTGAGAAAATAATCGCTGTGGTGGCACAGTGCAATGTAATACTGCAGTGCATCCTCCTTGTCCGTGAAATCCGATTCCATACCCTGCACAAATGCAGATTTCCCTCCGCTTAACACATCACAGGTTTCGACGAAATGGAGCAAACGCTCCCCGGCATTCCCGAGGTTGTATATGTCGAAGCTCAGGTACAGAAGAGTGGCCAGGCTCGCTTCCGATATCTGAAGCTGAAGTTGTCGCTGACCAGCCATTTGGAGCAATGGAAGTGCTTCGGCGAAAAAAGGCTCCCGCTTTGAAATGAGGTCAAAGGCAACATCCGTATCCAAAAAAACATCAACCATATTTTCGCTCAAGATGACGTTTTATCAGCTCTTTATCATCGAGAGGGTGAACTGCGTCAGCTTCCTCCAAAAGGGACAGTAGTCGCCTGGCTGCTTTTTGGGATTCTGTTTCGATGGGACTTACGTCGTACGATTGAAACGCTTCCTCAAACATTTGCGATACTGAAAGGCCCTTCTTTCGTGCCATTTTTTTGGCGCGCTTTACCACGTCAGCTTCAACAGTCAGGGTTAATTTTCGTTTCATGGTACACGTGTTTTTTAAAATATACGTGTAGTTAGTCAGGAATACAAGCGATTTGCCGCTAAGGGCACCAGTGCTGACTCATTTCGATGTTTTTTTTCCACCAATGCTTTAATCAATGACAGGTTTTTCTCACCATAGAGTGCGCACGTGCCTGTACTTCCTGATGCGGTCGTCGGCGGTAACCAGGGTGGCTCCGAGCGAAATAGCGGTGGCGGTTATCAGGCGGTCGGCCGGATCGCCATGAAAGGTTCCCGGCAGGCGTGTCGACAGAACTGCCAGTTCGGGGCCGATATCGACCCACCTGATTTTCGGCAGGCGCCCGGCAAGGTCGATCCACTTGGACACGTCATAGCTCAGCGACAGGCGTCCTTTGGATATCAGCATGCCGATTTCCCAAGCCGAAATAGCGCTCACGGCCAGCTCGTCGGCCGATGCGATGGCCTCGCGGGCGGCTTCGGAGAGATTTTCAGATTCCGAAGCATGCCAGAGCAGCGCATGGGTATCCAGCACCAGCGTCTTCATTCTTCTTGCCAGGTTTCTTCAATCGGAGAGATGAGGTCGCCTTCATGGACCACGGATCCTTTCAGCGGATTTTCCTGCTCCTGCGCCTTTTTAACCGGCTGCAGGGTCGCAACGATTTCATCGCGCTTTGTTATGGTGTAGGAAACCTCCTCATCGTGCACCCGGCGCACAATATCCAGGCATTTTGCCTTGAATTCGGTGACGGATATGGTATGGTTTTTCATAGAATGACTATTATTAAATTATAATGGTCATATAATATAGTCATAATGATCTTTGTGTGCAATAAGCCTGGGAGGATGCGGTACTTATTCGATCCTTGAATCGTGGAAAAATGCCTTGTTCATGTTGAATCATCCGCCAATTGCATCATACACCGCCTCCCGGATGCGAACTTCCCTTTTCATGTTCATCATCTCCTCGCTCATGCTGTTCATGGTGTAGGCATAGGTGAGTTTTTCCGCCGGATCCGAAACCACGAAACTGCCGCCCGCCCCGAATCCGCCGAATGCACTTCGGTTGCGCGAAAAGTCGTGCCGGTCGCTGGGCTTCATGAAACCGGCATGAAAGACAAAAGCGTCCTGTTTGAAAACAATGTCTTCAAATCCGCTTTTCACTGAATTTCCGGCGGTGCTAGCCGGCGGCTCGGGATACCCGGTGATGTAATCCAGCGTCTTTTTCCCGAGATAAAGCGGGTGTTCCGGTGTGTTGAGCCCGTGAAATAGCGATGCCAGTCCCCTCGCGTTGCCAATGCCTCCGCCGGAACCAATTTCCAGTTCAAGCACATCCCTTCGGTTGAAATTGGCATGGTTGCCGACGAAACCGGGGTTCAGCATGGTCCGGAAGGTCAGCGACCACGGATTGAAAAATTCTTTCACAAAGACAAACGGCATCGCAAACAGACCCTTTCTTTTCGAAAACGGTTTGAGGATGGCGATTCGCGAAAAGTCATACGCGCCGTCGATCCCGATCCGGATATCCCCGTCGATGCAGGGCAGGATTTCCTCCTCGGTGAATTCCTTCAGCCTCCGTTTTTTCGAGTCGATTTTCGCCAGCAGGGCGCTGATGTACCACCCGATTGTCCAGCAGTGATACCCCTGATGCTCGCCGGGGGTCCAGGCCGGTTTCTGATCAGCAATAATATCCTCCAGCTGTTCCCGGTCCCTGATCATGTCCATGGTCAGCTTCCGGTCAATGGCCGAAAGTCCGGCCCGGTGCTGTAGCAGCTGGGCGATGGTAATATCCTCCTTTCCATTCCTGCCAAAGCTCTTCCAGTATTTGCTGACCCTGTCGCTGTAGTCGAACAGCCCCCTGCTGTGGCAGATGGCCATGCAGCTGGCGGCGACGGCCTTGGTCGACGAGAACATGGGAACTACCGTGTCTTCCTCCCATGGTTCACGCCTGTCTCTGTCATTCCGTGTTTTCACAAATCCCCGGGACTGCCCGTCCCTGAAGCCGGCCCAGATGTCCGACACCCGCCGGCCCTTGTGGTAGACGCACAACGATGCGCCGATTTCATCATCCTGTTCAAAATTTTCCAGAAACGCGGATGCAATCCGTGCGTATTCCGGGTCGATGTGCCCTTTCAGTTCCATGATGCTGATAAATAATGTTCCGAGTGAGGGTGCTGTGAAACGGGGTATCCACAAGGATGCTAAAAGCGGTCAATCACGGTGACGCCGGTCCCGGTGTGGCGGTCCATCGTGGTGAGCGCCTCAGGTGCATCTTCCAGCCGGATCGTCCTGCCGACAAGCTTTTCGGGATGGAGTTTTCCCGCCCGGATCATGGACAGCATTTCCGGGTATTTGTGGGCCTGCATGCCATGGCTGCCAAGAATCTCCAGTTCATTGGCAATGAGTTGGTCCATGGGTACGGCAGCGTGCCGGTGATCCGCCATCATCAACCCGACCTGGATGTGCTTGCCGCGTTTTCGCAGGTTTGCTATGGAGTTGAAGCAGGTGGCGGGACTTCCAAGCGCATCGACCGAAACATGCGCGCCGCCGCCGGTGAGTTCGATGATCTGTTGGACCACATCCTCCCGGTTTGCGGCATTCACGGTCGCCGCCGCACCCGCCGACCGGGCGAAATCAAGTTTTTCATCGTGGATGTCTACGGCAACCACATTCGCGCCCAGGCTGGCGGCAATCATGATGGCGGACAGCCCGACGCCGCCGCAGCCGTGTACGGCCACCCACTGTCCGCCCGTGACTTTTCCCAGCTCCACCACGGCCCGGAAAGAGGTCACAAAACGGCACCCGAGGCTCGCTGCTGTCACAAAATCGATATCATCGGGAAGGCGTACCAGGTTCACATCTGCGTAGTCGATGGCAACGTATTCCGCAAAGGAACCCCAATGGGTGAAGCCCGGCTGGGACTGCCGGTCGCATATATGGTGGTTTCCCGCGTTGCATTGCGGACACGTGCCGCATCCGCAGACAAACGGCAGGGTGACGCGGTCGCCCGCCTTCCACCGGGCAACCCGCTTGCCGGCCGCTTCAACCACTCCCGCAATTTCATGTCCCGGCACGTTGGGCAGGCGGATATCGGGATCGTGGCCCATCCAGCCGTGCCAGTCGCTCCGGCAGAGTCCAGTGGCCTTGACGCGGATGACCACCCCGTCCTCGGAAGGGGTGGGATCGGGCAGGCGCTCGATAGTCAAGGGTTTCCCAAATGCATGGTAGACGGCAGCTTTCATGTGTGGGCTCTGCGGATCGGGAAAATTTCGGGTCGATTCAAAGCAAACTCCTGAAAAGGGGTGGGTCACTCGTCCCGGCAATATCGAAACCATAAGTGACCCCGTCAAGTCCGGCAGCTACCATGCCGTCAACAATCGCAACAATGCCGGTGGACCGTAATGTCCCGATATGGTAGCTTTCCTCCGAATCGTTTATTATACGGACATCCTATTGGAGTATCCGCCAGAAATTTCAATTTGACATTGTTTCCATTCCTGTTACGTGGGAAGAGACAAAAAGCATGAAAAAAGCAAAAAACGTGGGAAGAGAGAAAAAACTGAACCATAACACCTCAATATTGTTGATGTTAAAAGTGCACCAACCTATTAATGCTTAATTCGGACTGGTCATCAATGACAACGCCTGGTTCGTTAAACCCCGTCGGTAAAGGAGAGCGTATTCAAGTACTCGATGCTCTCCGTGGTTTTGCAATTTTTGGAATACTTGTCATAAATACCAGGGTATTCAGCGGGTACTCTTTTATGACGGACGGCCAGAAAAACGAACTCATTCTGGCCGACTTGAACGCTGCTTTTGATTGGTTTCACTCACTTTTCTTTGCCGAAAAATTCTATACCCTCTTTTCCCTTCTTTTTGGCATTGGATTTGCTATTCAGTTTTTGCGAACATCATCCACCGGCCGGTCATTTACCATGCACTTCAGCCGTCGGCTGTTTTTTCTTTTATTAATCGGAATCGTACATCTGTGGGGAATCTGGTTCAGCGATATCCTTACGATCTACGCCCTATGCGGCTATGTCATCATCCTGTTCACTCATTTTTCAAATCGTGCTCTGTTGTGGACTGCTTTCCTGGTACTTTTGCTCCCGGGTGTTCATGCCTGGTATCTTTTTACCTATGATAATATCTACACCGATCATTTATACATCATCCTTTCGGATGCCTGGAACTCCATGGAGTTACCCAAAGCATCATCGGATGCGCATACATTTCAAATGAATGATCTTGTTGAGATAATCCGGTCCGGATCCTGGAGTACTCTCCTTTCATTTAATGTTATCGGGCCCATCTTACGTGCTTACATGATTGCATTTGATGCCAGAATCCTGAAAGTACTCGGTGTATTTATTATCGGTATTTACGTGGGGCGCCATCTGATTCATCATAAACTGCATGAAAACAAGTCTGCACTGTTAAAAATCGCTGCAACCGGGCTGATAATCGGTTTACCGTTGAATTATTTTATTGTAATGGACAATGCTGTCGAACTGGAACAGGCTACCTTACTGCTTCTCAAGGATTCGCTCACTCCTTTTGCAAATGTATCACTGACTATGGGGTATGTCGGTACATTTTTATTGCTGTATCAAACGAGAATTAAACACCTCTTCAATCGCATATTCAGCGCAGTGGGGAAAACGGCCCTTTCCAACTATATCATGCAATCGATACTTGGCATTATACTTTTCTATGATGTGGGATTTGGCCTTGGAAACTATCTTGGAGCGCCCGCTCTGACCATCGCAACTATTCTCATTTTCGGTTTTCAGATCATTGTAAGCATACTATGGCTTAAACACTATCGTTATGGCCCATTGGAATGGCTATGGAGGATGCTCACATATGGCCGCTATTTGGAGATCAGGAATAATAAAAATGCCTGATGAAACCATATCCCGGATTCCTGATTCAAATGAGATTCGATTACTGTCTATAAATAACCGAATAAGAGTAATGAAGGCCATTTTTCTATTTTTTTCACTGATTCATCTCACCGCCGTACTGCCCTTGCAGGATACTTTTGAAGAGAAGATTATGGCCATTGACGATGAGTTCTCCGGAAACATTGGAATTTACATTAAAGATTTGGGTAACGGTGATGTCTTCAATCACCATGCCGACCGCAGCTGGTACCTGGCTAGCACCATTAAAATTCCTGTTGCCATTGCCATTCTGCGAATGGTTGAGAAAGGCGAGTTGTCGCTGGATGACACGCTGGTGCTCCGCGAATCTGATTTCGTGGATGGCAGCGGCGATCTGATGTATCAGCAGCCCGGCACAGAATATACTGTTCTTGAACTTTTGCGTCGTTCCATACGGGAAAGTGACAGTACCGCTACCGATATGCTGATTCGCCTGTTGGGAGAGGACGTGTTTAACGACATGTTGGCCGGGGAGATTGCCGGCCAGGATATGGGATATATAACAACCATTATGCAGGTGCGGTATGATATGTACAGTGAAATCCATCCGGATGCAGAAAATTTATCCAATCTCGATATTGTTGGCCTCAGGGCGCACACTCCGTTAAGAACCCGATATAATGAATTTTTAAAACTGCTGTCGGTTGATACGTCCGAAGCCAGGGTGCAAAGCATTCCTGCCGCTTTTGAACGCTACTACGAACGTGGCCTCAACTCCGGCAGCCTGCAAACAATGGGCTCTATTCTTGAACGGCTCCATCAGGGTGATTATCTGAACAGCGAACATACCGAACTGCTCATCGATATTTTGAAAAGGGTTTCCACTGGTGACCGGCGCATTAAAGCAGGATTGCCGGATCAGGCAGAATGGGCACATAAAACCGGTACACAAATCAGCCGTTCATGTAATGTTGGAATTGTTTATCCACAAAGTCATGATCCTGTTGTGATTGCCGCATGTGCAGAAAAATACGACGAACTTCGTGAGGCAGAAGAAGCTTTTCAAAAAATCGGACGACTGGTAACCGAAAAATGGTTTTCGTCGGATGTTTGATCACCATTACACGTGAAGTCAGGCGACCCTGATGATGCCACGGCGTGCTCCCCGATGGCGAGGAGTCCGATGTCGATATCGAAATTCGTAATATCACCCTCACCATTCCATTTAATACCATCAGCAAGATTGATTTAGAGATCGTTCGGGCAGAGGCGCTGTCACGGCGATGTTTTTAAAGGGACTGATCAAGATGACGGCCGCCGGGGTGAAAATCCGCGAGGGGAATCCGCGAGGCGCCCGGAAGCATGCCGGAAGGGCGGAAAAAGTTTTGAGCGGGTCAGGGCGTCACCGGATGATCCCGGAATGGGTGGACTGGATTTCATCGCCCTCTGTGGTTTATGCGATGAGATGGAACGGGTGGCCGGTGATATCACTTCCAGGCCGGATTACATGGTGGATGTTGTGCAATTCTTGACGGCGGTTAAAAACTGTCAGATTATGTAAACAGGCATGTGCGGAATATTTCAACAAATGAAATTCCAATAAAGGATATAAAAAGAAAAAGATTGGACAATCATATGCGTTAGACCGTTAATCAAAACAAGCAGGACTGGAAATGTGGCTTGTTCACAATTCCTGATAAATACATAATAAATTCCACGGAGGTGCCAGCCATGCTCAAACACTTTTTTGCATACTTTTTTCTGTTTTCCTTCATTCTTGTCGCATGCGGAGACGATTCGATGCCGCCACCCGATCAACAACCTCCGCCCCCGCCAAAAGATGAGCAGGAGGCTCCCATGGCGCCCGATGTGGTCGAAATATCTGACGATGAACTTGAAAGCTTTGTACAGGCAAACATAAGAGCCGGAAGGGAGCAAATTGATCCACAAACGGATACGGAGGGATTTCAGGATATTGTTGAAGAGGAAGGGCTCGAAGTGGAACGGTATATGGAAATCCATGCTACCTTACAGCAAGACCCCCAACTCCAACAGGAAGTACAAGAGTTGTTTCAGGAACTTGAATAAGCCGAGGTCTAAACGGTAAAAATGTATGAATTCACGTTCAAGGAACACGTGAATTACCCAAAATAACAGGCTTTGTGCTGTATGGAATAAAATACCGTGCAAAGCCTTTTTTTTTCTTCTCAAAATACATGATGACATGATTCAGAACTCGACCAAGGCATTGATATTGGGTGGTGGAGCCGGCACTCGTTTGCAACCGCTGACCAGATACCGATCCAAACCCGCCGTAACGGTTGCAGGGAAATACCGGCTTGTTGACATCCCCATTTCCAATTGTCTGCATTCCAATATCCGGGAGATTTTTGTGCTGACCCAGTTCAATTCAGCGTCGCTGAATCAACATATTAAAAACACCTATCAGTTCGATGGTTTCTATCATGGCTATGTGGATATCCTGGCGGCGCAGCAGACACCGGGTTCCAGCAGCTGGTATCAGGGAACAGCCGATGCGATCCGTCAGGTCTACGGCCTGCCCAAGTTACGGTCGTACGATTCTGGACAAGATCTGATTCTTTCCGGTGACCATCTCTACCAAATGGATTACAGCCGGTTGCTGACAATGCACAGGGGAAGCGGGGCAACGCTCACCATTGCAACCATGCCGGTAAGCAGGGAAGATGCCAGGGATTTCGGCATCATGAAAACAAACAGGCAGGGATACATTACCGATTTTATTGAAAAGCCGTCCGAAGCCGAAGTGGACAACTGGAAGTCAGATGTTCCCAGGGAATTGAAAGAACAGGGCAAGGAGTATCTGGCTTCCATGGGTGTCTATGTATTTAATCGCAGACAGTTGGTCGGATTGCTCAACGATCATCCGGAAGCCCATGATTTCGGCCGGGACATCATACCCCTGGCGATCACGGCCGGTGTGAAAATCAGCAGTTTCCCGTTTACGGGCTACTGGGCAGATATCGGAAGCATTCCTTCCTATTACCAGGCCAATCTGGAACTCACCGATCCACAGCCCCGGTTTTCCATCGACAATCTGAGAAAGGGGTTTTTCACGGAGAAAAATTGTTTGTCCGCCTCCAAAATATTGAACACCATGGTGGATCGGTCAATCATAGCGGAAGGGTGTATCATCCATGCGGAACGGATCGAGCGATCGATCATCGGTCGCCTGTCGCATATTGGCTCGGGCACCGTGATCACAAATTCAATTATCATGGGAAACGACTACCTTGCTTCTGTCACCCAGATGGACCAACACCCGGATTCCGGTTCACCACCGGTCAACATTGGCAACGGCTGCCGAATTGAAAAGGTCATCATCGATAAAAATTGCCGGATCGGAGACCATGTTACGATAATCGGCGGTGATCATCTGAAGAATGTGGAAACCCCGAACTATTCGGTCGTGGATGGCATCGTTGTCATTCCCAGGGACACCTATATTCCGGATGGCAGTGTCATTGGCGAGGAATTCGAATACGCTGATTCAAAACGGCATGACAATATGCCATAAGAATGCTATTTCTGATGTTCCTGAAGAAACTCCTCAGGTGAAAGGATTTTCAAGCTTTTCGAATCGGCCTTGAAATCCCCTTTATTGCGGGTTATAAGGAACCGGCAATCATTGTGGAGTGCGCAGTAATACTGCAAGGCATCTTCCAGATCAGGCCACCCGGAAGTAAGGGCCTGCTCCACTGTTTTATGGTCAATGGTCCCGGTATGAACATAGCGGAGCAAAAGCTGGAGTTTTTCCATGGATTTTCGCGCCCCCAAAGCAGGGCGGATGATGTAAAACAGGGTATCAAACGAGAGGCCGGAGATAACCAGTGTGATGGATCCCTTTTCCCCCGCTTCGAAAATTTGGCCCGAACAGGTTACATGCGGTTTTCTGTCCAGCAGCAGATCCAGGCAGATGTTGACATCGAGCAATACCCTATAAGCCATATTTCTTCCGCAATGCTCTCTCTTTTAGCGTTTTGTGGTCCGCATTCTCCATATCGGCCGGAAGCTTGACGCTGCCCAACAAGCGTTCTGTCAATGAACCCTTTTCGGGTTTCCATCCCTGATCTTGCGAGGTTTTTTCGGCAAGATAATTTTCCACCATTTCGGAAACACTCGTTCCCTCGCGCCTGGCCAACCTTTTAGCCTTCAGGCTAACGGTTTCGTCTACGGTAAGAGTCAGCTTTTTTTTCATGATGGATGTGAATTCGATCAGTACACGTATATGATGATTCAAGATACGTATAAGTTGACATACTGGCAATTCCACATATTCCGGGATTTCGATAAGCGGGCTAGTGCTGTTTTCTGAAAGGCTTTCCGTCAAGAAGGATCACCATCATGCGATCGGCGAACCGGATGTTCCTTGCCAGCGGGGGTTTTAAATCAGACGAAGTACTCATTCCAGGAAGGTTCGATCAGATTGGTGTGTTCTTCAATCAGTTTCAGTTTTTTTAAGAAAAGGTGTCACCTGATAGAGCCGATACTGCCGGTTTCCTTACAAGAAATTTATTTGAGTTTTTCAGAAAGCCAAAATTTGATTAAAGACTGCCTGGTGACTCCCGTACGCTTTGCTTCCATGTCAAGCTGGCGTACTATTGTCTCGCTTTTTGAGGCCGGATTCGGACATAAACATTAAATAACCGAGAAAATTTATGTCAAATGTACAGCTCAAAGTGGAGATGATTTTTTTATTGGATTTACGGAGCCGTGTCAAAATCAATTTCAATCCGGCAATGATCGCTCGGTCCCCAGTCCGCCGGATCATTGAGCGCCCTCACGCGCATCCGGTATAATAAATCCAGCTTCTTAAACGTGATGTTTTTATATCGGAGTTTTCAAAAAATGGTTAAATTTCTGAAAAGGAATGTTTGTTGAGCGATTTCAGGCAGTTGGTGAAAATCTCGGAGGTACAAGAAACAATGATTCCAACAGATTCTTGCCGGTCCGACTTGTAAGCCCGTAATCACTGGGACAAAGATCCCGACAAATAATTGGGAAACAGGTCGGCCGGCTTTACTTTCATCAATCTCCAACCCATGATTTCCGGACGCCGACAAGCGCATCTTCCAATAATTCCATTCAGGTTTTATCATACCCTCCCGCACGGATGCTTTTTCGGATGAAGGACGTCTTTACGGAAAACCTGCAGATAATCACAACCGTGATCCATGACCGCTCCGCCCCGATACGCACCTGAAATACCGCTGCCACCCTATGCCTATGTCTCCGGGCATCGGCCCCATCCGAAGCGGGATCCGAATGGGCATGGACAGGGCCCGGATCCGGGGGATATTCCGGCTCTGGCTGATTTGCGGGACTGGCAGGGGAACCGGATCTATCTGGGCGGCATCGACCTGTTCAATCACGGATATTACAGGGAAGCCCACGAAATGTGGGAGGCGCTTTGGCATCGCACAGGCGGCGACGCTGTCACGGCGATGTTTTTAAAGGGATTGATCAAACTGACGGCCACCGGGGTGAAAATCCGCGAGGGGAATACGCGCGGCGCCCGGAAGCATGCCGGAAGGGCGAAAAAAAGTTTTGAGCGGGTCTGGACGTCGACGAGCGATCCCGGACTGGGTGGACTGGATTTCGTCGCCCTCTGTGATTTCTGCGATGAGATTGAGCGGGCGGCCGGTGATATCACTCCCCGGCCGGATCATATGGTGGAAATAGTGTTTGATCGCTGCTTGCTGCCCGGGTCACGATGAAATGGGACCTTTCAACCATGTACAGAAAAACAGGTTTTTTATATACAGGTATATTTTTTGTATAAAAAAAACGAAAATTTATACAATAGGGGTGTCCTTACTGCAGTTTTTCACGGACGGGATTACTTATTCCATTCAAGGGGCACTTTGTCGATGCGATTTTTACCCAACCGTATGTCAAGGTGCAACATCTGGTCGATCGCGGAATCTATGCCGAAAACACGGCCCGCAACTACCTGAATGAGCTGGCGGAGCTACAAATCCTGGAGAAAAGAGAGATCAGAGGCCGGCACTACTACATCAACCCGGCCCTGGTCGAGATTCTGTCGTATTGAGCGCATGCCGTGAGGGTTAAGGGGCATGTTACGTTTCTTCTCCTGCTCTTCAGAATTTTTCGTCTCAATGAATTGCTTTCCACAACGTTTTTAATCAACTTACACAAGAACAACTAATTAACGTCATGACGATGGATAAGGCATTAATAGACGAGCTTTCTCAACTCAAAAAAAGCGAAAAATTGATTTTGGTTGAGGCTTTGTGGGATTCAATTGCATCAGACCCATCGGAAGTGGAAGTCCCGGAGCATCACAAAGCAATCATTGATGAACGGCTCAAAACGCTTGAAAAGGACAAAAAAACGGGATCAAGCTGGGAGAAAATCCGTCAAAAATATTTATAAGCTACAGTGCCTGTATCACTAATACTTACCGAAAAGGCAGAAAAAGATTTAGATGATGCGTACCATTGGTATGAAAAACAGGAACCTGGGTTGGGTAAACAGGTTATTCGATGTATTGATGCCAAAATTGCAAATATAAACCGTCATCCTCTTCATCACCCGGTCGTTCAAAATGAAAATGTTCGGCGTGCGCTTGTCAACAGATTTCCTTATCCATCTCCCCGCCGGTTAAACTTGGGCCGTTACAGGCTCTGTAACCGGTCACAG
>JAWOCT010000131.1:0-24331 GCA_046483675.1 Cyclonatronaceae bacterium | reverse complement strand
TCGATCTCAAACGTGAGATCCTGCCCGGCAAGAGGATGGTTTGCGTCCAGCTTCACGGTTTCATCGGTGACATCGGTAATGACCACCGGTATGGCGCCGCCATCTTTTTGCTGGATCTGGAGCTGCTGACCGACTTCCGGCGTGATTTCCGGGGGAATCTGGCTCCGCTCGACATCGATCACCATATCCTCTCGTTTTTCACCATACGCCTCATCAGACGGAATCGTGACGGTGCCGGTATCACCTTCATCCATACCGACTACCGCTTTTTCAAAGCCCGGGATGAGCTTGCCTTCACCGATGGTGAATTCGAGCGGCTCACGCTCTTTGGACGTATCAAAAACGGTTCCGTCAGCTATGGTTCCAGTGTAATGTACTTTTACGGTGTTACCTTCTTTTACTGTAGCCAAGATATCATTCTTTTTGGTTCGTGGTTTCTTCTCGCTCCTTTAACTGATAAAGACGAAGGTTATTATGTGCGTATATTATTTATTCCAAGTTAAAATAATGCCCCTGCACTGGAATGGCAGCAATGCACGCTTGAGTCACCTGAATCAAACATCAGCAAGGAGCAACGAACATTTACCAGCCGATCTATTTACGGACGATCAACCGGCATCCGGATCGTCTTGCGGTGACCAGTCTTTCATCCGGCTGCGAATCACCTCGCCCACCTTGTCGATGGCAATACGATCCTGCTGCATGGTATCGCGGTCCCGGATGGTTACGGTCTGATCCTCCAGTCCGTCAAAATCAACGGTTATGCAGAACGGGGTGCCGGCTTCGTCCAGCCGGCGGTACCGCTTGCCGATCGATCCTTTTTCGTCGTACTGCACCTTGTAATCATCGGCCAGTTCTTCCTGGATCTTTCGGGCTATCTCCTGCAGCTCCGGTTTTTTGATCAGCGGGAAAATGCCGGCTGTGATCGGCGCCAAACGGGGGTGCATCTTGAGCACAGTGCGGGTCTCGACGCTGCCTTCTTTTTCGCCGGGCACCTCCTCCTCCCGGAAGGCATCGCACAGGACCATCAGCAGGGTGCGGTCGAGTCCAACCGACGTTTCCACTACGTAAGGAATGTAGCGTTCCTGCGTGCGTGGATCGAAATATTCCATCTTCTTGCCCGAGAATCTCTGGTGCGCACCAAGGTCGAAGTCGGTCCGGTTGTGGATGCCTTCCACCTCCTGCCATCCAATCGGGAATTCGTACTGCACATCCACGGCCTCCTTTGCATAATGGGCGAGCTTGTCCTCGGGATGGTCGTGGAACCGGAGTTTGGACGGGCGGATGCCGATGCCCTTGTGCCAGTTGAACCGCTCCTGCTTCCAATGCTGGTACTCTTCGGAGTCGGTGCCGGGTTTCACAAAATACTGCATTTCCATCTGCTCGAATTCGCGCATGCGGAACACGAACTGACGGGCCACCACCTCGTTCCGAAACGCCTTGCCGATCTGGGCGATGCCGAACGGCACCTGTTGCCGGGTAGTATTCAACGCATTGATGAAGTTGACAAAGATGCCCTGGGCGGTCTCGGGTCGAATGTACACCTCGGAATCTTCACCGGACGCGGTAGCCCCGAACTGCGTCTTGAACATCAGATTGAATTGCCGGACCTCGGTCCAGTCGAATGCGCCCGAATCGGGCCCTTTTATCTGCTCTTCCATGATGATATCGTACAGATCCTCGTTCAGCGACTTGCGGGTCCCGGCCGTATCCAGCAGGGTCTGGACTTGTTTCGCACGCTCCTCGTTCCCGTTCTGCTGCAATTTGGCGATGTGCTCCTCGATCAGAAGGTCGGCGCGATAGCGCATTTTCGACTGCTTGTCGTCGATCATCGGGTCGCTGAAGCTGTCGACATGACCGCTGGCCTTCCAGACCGTCGGGTGCATCAGGATGGCCGCATCCAACCCGACAATATTCTCATGTTTCTGGGTCATCGACGCCCACCAGGCCTGGTTCAATTTGCGCTTGAGTTCGACCCCAAGCGGGCCGTAGTCGTATACGGCACTGAGGCCACCGTAAATTTCTGAGGATTGGAAAATGAAACCGCGTGCTTTGGAAAGGGATACAATTTTGTCCAGTCGGTTTTTAGAGGCCATAATTCGGATATCTGCTTTTCTATCAGTCGTTTTTGTGTATTTGCCTGATGGATGCTGCCGTTCAATGCTGGTCCCATCCTGGATATCGGTCCCGTACTGGATATCGGTCCATCACGGAATGCCGGTCCGGGATGCCGGTCTCACGAGGGATTCCAGCCCGTCACCGGCTTGTCAGCAAACATTTAATATACCGTATTTTCGTCGGGGATAAAAACCTTACCGGTGGGGGCGACACACAATACCAGGCAAATAAAATGGCCGCAGATACCCATAGTGAAAATCGTGCTTTCCCCGGGGCGCCAGCCCATCAAAGCCTGCGTGCATATTCCGCCAGGCTGGTCCTTGGACGGCCCAGTTTTTCCCAAACGGAAGGATCGGGTTTGGGCTCCTTGTACTTGTTGAGTGCTTCCATAAAGTGCGCAAGATAATTGACCTCGCCGTTGAAACCACCCAGGACTTTGATCACCCACATGGGGACCCGGGTTATCTTGAGCGGACCGTGACGATAGTTTTTCACAAATTCCAGCGCTGCATCCTCCATGGTGAGTGCCTGCGTGCCCTGGATGTCGTAAAACTGATCGCTCCGGTCATGGAGTTTGAAAGCCCGGGATACCATCCTGCCATAGTCCGATCCGGAAATGAAATGCATGGGCTCGCGTGATGTACCCACCAGCATCAGTCGCCGACCCTGCAGAATCCCGCCCTGGTCCATGGTTTCCATGAAGCTGGATGGATAGAAAATGGTCACGGGTACATCGGCTTCCTTGAGCATTTTTTCCGCCCACTGCTTGATTTCGAAAACCCACCAGCTGAACCCTTCCGTACCCTGGTACCGCTGCACCAGTGACGAGATGGACGCCACACGCTTGATTTTCGGACCGGATCCGTTGACTTCAGGTTCCTGTGTGGATCCCCGAATCGCACCGCGGGAATTTATCTCCGCTATGACCGACAGCACACTCTCAAGCCCGTCCCGCTCGGGGATAAACGAGTCATACTTCTTGACATCGGGGCGTGTTGAGAGATTCAGGTATACTGCATCAGCCTCCTCAAGCACAGCCATGATGTCCTTTTTCCTGGTCAGATCGCCTTCTTTCAGCGTCACCTTTTCTGGAAGTGTGGATGCGGCCCTGCCAGTGTCCCGGACCATGACCGTGACATCATAGCCCGCCCTGACCAATTCCCTGACGACCGGCTTGCCCAGCATGCCCGTACCGCCAAATACCGTAATTTTTTTTATAGCATCTTCCATGCATGCAAAAATAATGTTTTCCCGGATCGGGAACACCCTGATCTGCGACACGATGGCCTCAGCTTCCCGTTCCCGTTTGAAACATACGGAAATTTCACGCAAATGGGTTTGACCGGTATATGATTCCTTCCTTGCACATGCAAAAAACCGGGATTTCCATCGTAGATTTTTGTAGTTTTATTGTTTATGAAATCTTCCACAGGGCCCTGAATCCAATATTGCGGGCATGGACTGTACCGCAATGTGCAACACAGGGCTTCCGTCATGCCCGTCTATTTATTAACAAATTAAGATCGTATCACATTATGGCTGAATATCGTGTTGGTGTACTTGGTGCCACAGGAACCGTAGGACAGAAATTCATACATCTGCTTCGAAACCATCCCTGGTTCAATGTGGCGGCTCTCGGAGCCTCGGAGCGCAGTGCCGGTAAAAAATATCGCGATGCGGCACACTGGACCGAGTCGAACGAAATGCCCGACGATATCGCGGAAATGACCGTCGTTCCCTGTGAACCCGGCCGCATGGATGTTGATTTCGTTTTTTCCGGGCTGGATGCGGCTTATGCCGGAGACATTGAAAAGGCATTCGCCGAGGCCGGTATCCCTGTGATCACCAACGCGCGGGTATACCGGCAGCACGAAACGGTACCGCTGATGGTGCCTGAAGTGAACCCGGACCACGCCGAGCTCGTTCGTGGACAAACATTCGATCCGAACGGACGCGGGTTCATCGTGACCAATCCCAACTGTGTATGCATCCCCCTGAGCATGGCCCTCAGGCCCATTTTCGATGCTTTCGGTATCGAGTCGGTCATTCTCACAACCATGCAGGCGGTATCAGGCGCGGGATATCCCGGCGTTTCCAGCCTGGACATTCTCGGCAATATCATGCCATTCATCAGTGGTGAGGAGGAAAAAATCGCTCGCGAGCCGATGAAGCTGCTGGGCAAACTGGAAAACGGCAAAGTGACCCCGGCCGACTTTCCCATCCAGGCTGCTGCCACGCGGGTGCCGGTCGTGGACGGTCATCTTCTTTCGGTAACGGCAAAGCTCAAAAACTATCCGGGAAACATTGAAATAGTCAGGGAAGCCGTGCGCAACTGGAGAAGTCCGGTCGCCGGGCTTGACCTGCCTTCCGCCCCCGTTCAGCCCGTGCGTCTGCACGATGATCCGCGGTATCCCCAACCGCGCCATCAGTCGCTTGCTGAAAACGGACTGCAGGTGGGCATGGGACGGCTCCGTGAGTCAAGTGTCCTGGATATCGCGTTTACGGCATTGGGACACAATACCATCCGCGGTGCCGCCGGTTGCTCGATACTCAATGCAGAACTCCTGCACGCCAGGGGCTACCTGAAACAGTAGGAGCTTGCTGCACGGGTTAATGAACTGAAACGGCCCGTGCCAGACAGTCGCTGGTGGACATCATCCTCCTGTCGTAATCCAGTTTCTCCTGGTCTCTCTGATTATTAAAGTTCTCTTATTTTTCTAAAAAAGCGCTTTTATTCTTGCGTTTAAAGGAAAGGTTCCCTAATTTCTTTCTAGACCTTCGGATAATATTATTTCAAAAGGTGTTGTTCTGTGCCATCCAAGTAAGGAAACGATTTTTCGATTATCTGTATAACCGAACAGATTAACACCAACCGATCTATTCATTGGGAAGTCGTGAAGGCGCATTTCTACAGTCCTATGGGGTTGCGGGGTGAAAACTTCGTAACCCTATTTAATCGCTATAACGCCAGGGTCGCTGCCATTGATATATCCGGAATATCGCGGCATGGCATTAGTTCGGTCCTTCGCCGTCTCTTTGCATGGATGCCCGGAATCCGGACCAGTGCATCTGCACGGATATTTCTGATGCTGCCGATGATGTTGGCATGGGGCCTTTCTGATTCATTGGGTTCAACGTCCCCCGAAGAGGAAAAGGATTTACCACCGCCCCTGTTTCAAACTTCGTTTTCCGAGCCACCCGGTGAGAATTACTGGATGGGAGATCTTGCCTTTTTCCGGACAGTGCCTGGAAATGTACCGGGACTGCTTCGACAGCATGCCCCGCCAGATCTCGGCAGCGTTCGGCTGTCCACCCGTGAATCCTATCCTGCCATCTACTGGGAGTGGTATGTGAAGCAGGGCTTTGCACCATCCAACAACAATCGGGCATTCATGTATCTGAATGCCGACTCCGGGTCGCTGGACGAACAGACCACCGGATGGGTTGTCAGAACGGGGGAAAACGGCACCCCGAAGCACTTCCGCCTGTTCCGGTATGAGCAGGGAGGCACCCGGACCGAAATACTGAAAAGCGACATTACGGTCGAAGGCGAAACCGGTTATCGCATCAGGGTGCTGATTACCCCGGACCGCAAAATCCATCTGTACGTGGGCAGGGGTAGAAGCAGCACCCCCTTGCTGCAGACGGAATCGGCACTCCTGCCGGAAGATCAGGCATTGCCGGATGGGCATTTCGGGATACGGACACGGTACACCGCAACCCGGAGCGATCAGTTCTATTTCAGTGACGTGTGGATCGCTGACGCATTTCCAGGACCCGGCATCACGGACATCGACACGCCCGGGCCATCAGACCAGGCTTTCATGGATAACGGTCCATGGCAACCGGATTCCAATGGCACCATCATCCGGCTAACGTTCAATGTCCCGCCCGAACCGAGCCATCTCACCACTTCAACATTTCAACTGGGTGATGGCACGGGTCCGGATGCCATCCATTGCCCTCATCCACAAACTTGCCTGTTGCTGTTCGAAGGCGGACTGGTCTCCGGAGAATACCTGCTTCTGACAGAGAGTTACGAAACCATATACGGACAGGTGTCCGACCCCGGTAAACATTCCTTCCTGATTGCCGGTGAGGCCCGCGCCGGTGATGTGATCCTCAATGAGTTCATGTACCGTCCGCCATCCGGCACTCCCTCATACGTGGAACTGCTGAATACGTCCACCAACATCATCAATCTGCGCAACTGGCGATTGCAGCGCAGGGCCGTATCAACCGAACCGTTGCGCCTCATTTCTGCAGGAGATGTGTTTCTCCACCCCGGAGAGTACCTCGTCCTTGCTGCTGATGACGGCCTTAAAGATGGTATGCCGGATGCCCGCAACATCCACGTCATGGAGGCCTTTCCCAGATTCAATATCGCCTCCAGCGATGAGATCCGGCTTTTTTCCGGATCCGGCGCCCTCATTGATTCACTTCAGTACCATCCCTCATCCTGGGGAGGATCAGGGGTGGCCCTGGAACGCAGATCACCCTCTGTTCCGTCGTGGATTCCACAGAACTGGGAAGAATCCCGATCCCCGGCCGGCGGAACACCCGGGTACACTAACACCGCGGCTCCACCGGATTCACCCCCGGAACTGGTACACATAGAGTATACAAACCCCCAACGTATTGTCCTTTCCTTCTCCCGCTGGCTTGATGCCGGTTCTGTCAGCGATGCCGGGGCTATCCACCTTGAAACGACAGATCATGACGGCTCACCCGATGCCGGTTCTGGATTTTCGTTCAGTTCCTTACAAGATCACGGGATTTCATATACAGCCGTTATGGCAGATGAAAAAACGGTTCTGGTTTTACCCGACGTGCCATTACAGCACGGTAGAAACTACCGGATACGGGTCACCGGAATACGGGATCTGTTCGGAACACCCATGCGTCCTGCCGAACAGCGATTCACCTACTATGATGTCGTTGAGGCAACACCCCATGATGTGATCCTCAACGAACTGCTTTACCGGCCGGACCAGGGCCGCCGTCGACGGTTCGTTGAAATACTGAATCGGAGCGATAAGGTATTCGACCTCAGGGGCTGGAAAATCGGACGCCGTCTCGGCAGTCCCGTCGATCTGTTCGAACGTACCTGTCCCGAGCCGGTTTATCTGGTTCCCGGAGAAAAGATGGTGATCTCGGAGCCGGGCCTGATCCCTGCAGATGATGGCGTTCATCTGGTCGAATTGACTGCCTTTCCTTCCCTGTCGCGATTTGGTGACCAGATCTACCTTCTTTCTGCAGGCGGAATAACCGCGGACAGCCTAAGCTATTTCCCAGAGTGGGGCGGAAACAGGGATGGTGTTTCACTGGAACGGGTAGATCCTGATGGGGCATCCGGGGATCCGGCCAACTGGAGCGAACACCCCGAAAGCCATTCAGCCGGTCAGAGGAACCATCATTTCAACGATACGCCTTTGCCGGTGGCATTAGACTTTGCCGTAAAAGTGGATGATCGCGACATCTTGCTTCATTTCAGTCGTTTTGTATCCGTTGAGTCCTTTAATTCGGTTGCGCTGGATGGTCGCCCGCTGTCACTGCTACCGTTGGACACCACTTTGAACCTTGAGATGCCCTCTTACGGCTCTGTTTTCCGGTTCCGTTCAAGCAATCCCATAGAACGCCGGCATGCACGGACAACCATCTCGAGTGTCAGGGACTTTGCCGGGCGGGCTGGCCGGAATCTGGAAGCCCCGCTTGTGTTTGTGCCAGAGCCCGGAGACGTTATCATCAACGAGGTTATGTATCAGCCGGTTTCCGACCGCTACGGCAACCGGCCCGATCAGAGTGAATATGTTGAGGTACTGAACCGTTCGGACCTACATCTTTCAATGGAGCAGCTTTTTTTGCATGACCAGCCCGATAAGAACAATGACGTACAGAAACTCATGCCGGAAGAAACCGCTCTGCTTTCACTAGCTCCGGGGGAGTATTTTGTTTTCCATGCTGACACGAGCGTTGATTTCCATAATACAAGGATATACCAGGCATTTGCTCAAGCCAATCCGGAGGCAGACCGGTTCGTCCGGATCGACCGTCTGACACTTGGGCTTTCCACGCAGGGTGATCGGCTTTATATATCAACCGGAAACAGACGGATACTTGACTCATTGTGGTTCGATCCGGGTTGGCACAATCCAAATCTGCCCGATGTCAGGGGTATCAGCCTGGAGCGGATCGACCGCCATTTTTCAACGCAGGACCGCACCAACTGGACATCGAGCGCCTCTCCACAGGGAGGCACACCCGGCACTTCCAACTCAGTGACGGTAAGGGCTCTTAAAGTTTCTGAACACGGCCTTTCCCTGGGACCCAATCCGTTTTCACCGAACGGAAACGGCATGGATGATCACCTTGTGATTCAGTATCAGCTCGATGATCCTGATTACCTGATGCATGTCAGGATATTCGACCGGCAGGGGCGTATTGTCCGCACCCTGGCGGACGGTGATCATGCCGGACGCTCGGGCACATTGATATGGGATGGACGGACCGACCGCGGACTGATGAACCGAACTGGCCTTTACATCATTCATTTTGAGGCTTACAACTACTCAGCAAACCGAAAAAAAACGTTTCGCGAGATTGCTGTCCTGGCCGTTCCACTCTGATACCTCTCTTCGCATCAAAAAATCCGGTCTGCCTGGTAACCACCCGGTCTGCCTGATAACCACCCTGTTGCCTGACAATAGCCGGTTGCCAGTCGTTACCCGGTCTGCCTTGAAGAACTCAGCTTTCCTTATGGCAAACGACCTGCTACATCAGTCACTGACACGCGTATGCAACCACGCACCGCGTCCATATCAGGAATCTTTCTCATCAGTCCGTGAGCAGAAATGGGCCATCATGATAGCCGAAGCGACGGATGCGTTCAGGCTTTCCACGGCAACTTTTCCAGCCTCCGGCACCGGATCGATGCGCAGTGACGGATAACCGGCATCATGGAGCTCACGTGATATCCCGCCCGCTTCATTACCGACAACCAGGATATCTTTTCCGGTTGGCTCTGTCGCAAGGTAGGATTTCGAGCCGGGGCCACTGTCCATTAGATGGATTTTCCATCCCTGTTTCCCTGCCGTATCCAGAAAGGCAGAAAGTTCCGAGGTTAACCAGGGAAGGGCACCGGTTGCTCCTGCAGTGCTGCGAACCACTTTGGGATGAAAGAGATCAACGGTCCCCGCTGATACAACAAGGCCTGCAAGGCCAAACCACGCGGCCGTGCGTACTATCGTTCCCAGGTTTCCCGGATCCTGGATCCGGTCAACGCCAAGCAGTACGCCTCTGTGGCCAAGCAGCTTCTTTTCAGGAATCGGATCAGGGATACGGCATACAGCCAGAACGCCCTGTGCCGTTTCGGTGTCGGTCAACCGATCGAAAACGGAAGCATTGACGGAGTAACAGGGTATGTCATCTGGCAATTTGGTGCCCAGATCGACATTCGTGCTGTCCATATACTCCTGTGTCATCACCAGGGCCTCAACATGGATGGCACGGTGCTCCAGTATCTGTTCAACAGCCCGCCGGCCTTCCGCCAGAAAGCGGCCTTGTTCGTACCTTTCCGGTCGCTTGCGAAGCAGCTGCAGCGAGCGGATCTGACTTCTGGAAAGCGATTCAACGGACATCATGGCCCCAAGTATAGCAATTTTGTTCCTGGAAAGGGAAATTATGCATAATTACCTCAATTTTTCTGGGAATTGACGATATTTCCATCTGGAAAAACCAAAGTGCACTTATTGCATGTTGATGGAAACCGGGACAACCATGAATTATTTCTTACAGGACGGCGGATTCCCGACTGAAGATGTACCTTCAGCAACGACTGCGCGATCTGCTGCTGCCCGGATCCTGTTCAAGCTTGCAGCTTCATTGGTGCTTCTTTCGGGACTTACTATCCATCTTGATCCGCACGCCGCAGCCCAGGGCTCCCTGTTCGGCCTGGGCGGAGAGACCTACTTCAACCGGCAGCTCGACGCAATGCAATGGCAATACCAGGGCAATTTCGACATTACCTACGAGCGTTTTGAATTTGAGCTGAACAACGAGTTCCGCTCAAGACTATATCTGTCCGACGGCAAGGCACAAAATATTCAGGATGAGAACCAGCTTCGACTGGAACTGAGGCAGTGGCTCAGACAGGACTGGGCCCTTACAGGCGAAATCAACTCCTACAGTTTTACCACCACCCGCCTCCGCCAGGAATACGGGCATCTTGGCCTGATGTATCACCCGCACAAGGAGATTGAACTCTCACTGCTGGGTGGCATCATGAGCGACCGGCGGAGCAACAACCTCGACCAGGGGTGGTCGGGAATGTTCCGTGCCCGCAGCCGGCCCATCCGTGCCGGTGACTTTGTTTTCCATCCCACCGCGGAAGCACATTATGCCCGCATCTCCCCTCGGGAATATTCCACACTCCGTTTCCGGTCCGGCAGCGAATACCGTTTCGAGGATTTCGTTATGCGTGGCGAAGTTTCGCTTTCCAGCGGCAGAAGGGAAAGTTATCAGCCCAGCAGTTTTTTCAACAGGGGCCTGACCAATATCATCGAATCGATCCGCAACGATACGACATTACTCGATCTGCAGATCCGGCTTCCCGTCATGGATGCGATCGGACTTGAAATCGACCTCTATACCCTGAACAACATGCGTTTGGTCGAAAGCCGTCCTCTCGACACGGACATCGAGCAGCCCATTTTTGACAACCGGACCCAGCGGCAGGAACTGCAGCTGCGCAGCCTGGCAGACTACACTTTCGCGCAAAGCCGTGTGTCCCTGGGCCTGGATCTCGGTTTTATCAACCGCGGATCCCGTTTGATCAACACCGGTGACCTTCCCGAAGACCAGGTGATCCGGCGGAACGAGATCCTCCGGAATTCCAATTTCGACCAGAGCCGTTTAGAACTGTTCACCCGAAACCGGCTCCGCTTGACCGAAAGCAATGAGTTGCTCGTCTATGCTCAAACCGGCATCCTGCGTTACGATACACCCGAGATGAACCAGGATGATCGCGACGAACTAACCTACCAGGTCCAGATCACCAACCGCCACATCTTCTCACCCTATTTTGATGTAAGCCTCCGCGCAGGCGGCGATGCAACCCATTATGTCTACCTCTCCGCGACCCGAAGCATCGAAAACAACTGGCGAAGGACTCTCCGTCTGGCCCCAATCATCCGCTGGGTCCCTCATGACCGCCTGGAACTGCGGAATTCGTTCCTTGTGAGAGCCAATTACACCGTTGAGGATTTTCAACTGGAAGAAAGGCCGAAAAACGACCAGTCATCCAGGGAATACGCGTTCCGTACAGAAGTCAAATACACGCTCTATGAGGGCTGGCAACTTCATATAAACGGATCCCGCAGTGAGCTTCGCATCGGCCGGCTGTTCTGGGACACTTTCCAGGAAACCCCTACCGACACCTTGATCACTTATGACATGGAGGGAATGGTATATTACCGGACAGGTCAGCACCGGATCGGAATCGGGGCACGAGTGTTCCTCCGCCGGGATTTCCTGCCGCTGGCAACCATAACCACGGACATCACCGATGAACACGGCACCCGGCCCGTATCCCGCTCGGCGCCCGGAGTTCAATTTACCCGTCAGTACGGGCCCAGCGTGGACATCGACCTGCACTTTTTTTCCGGGAACCGGCTTGTGCTGCGGGGCTGGATCCAGAGACAGGAGGTACGGCGGCGCTTGTACACCACTTATCCGGAGGAATTTGCGCCCGCCTTCATTCAAGAGGAACGGCGAAGTTCAACCCGCCTCTATCCCAACATCGAAATACGGGCCGTTTTCAGCTTCTGATTTCCCCTGTTTTTGCATACCCTTACCTCACCGGACAGGACGACCTGAATACCGCTGAATCCCGTCCCGATATATTGCTGTTTCCATTTTTTTGAAGTAGGTTGTCTCATGAAACCGCCATGCGGTTATCTCAAAAATTATTAGCCGCAACAACACAAAATCACAGGAACAACTATGGGTTTATTAGAGCGACTTGGCATTGATGCCGTAAACGACGGAACCTGGATCGGAACCAAAAGCTACGGGTGGGAACATCGCGAACGGATCAAAAGTGTCTCCCCCATCGACGACAGTGTGATCGCCGAGGTGAGCTGGACCTCGGAGGATCAGTTTGAAGATGTCGTAGAGGCCGCAGAAAAAGCATTTCAGGAATGGCGGCAGGTGCCCGCACCGAAGCGCGGGGAAATCGTTCGCCAGATCGGCGATGCCCTGCGCGAGCACAAGGAGGATTTGGGACGCCTTGTCACGCTGGAAAACGGAAAGATCCTCCAGGAAGGCTTGGGAGAAGTCCAGGAAATGATCGACATATGTGATTATGCCGTCGGTCTTTCCCGTCAGCTTTACGGTTATACCATGCAATCGGAGCGTCCCGAGCACCGACTATATGACCAATATCATCCACTGGGGATCGTAGGCGTCATCTCGGCATTCAACTTCCCGGTTGCCGTCTGGAGCTGGAACACCATGATCGCCGCTGTCTGTGGCGATGTGGTTATCTGGAAACCCTCCAGCAAGGTTCCGCTTACCGCCCTGGCCTGTCAGAAACTCGCGGCTGACGTACTGCGTAAAAACGGTATGCCGGATGGGGTGTTCAATCTGATAACGGCTGACCGTACCATCGGTGAACTGATGACACGCGACAAGCGCGTCCCCCTCATATCGGCGACCGGCTCTACCATGATGGGACAGAAAGTGGGTCCGCAGGTATCCTCACGGCTGGGCAAGTCCATTCTGGAACTGGGCGGAAACAATGCCATCATCATATCCGAGCACGCCGACATCGAAATGGCGATACGAGCCACCGTATTCGGAGCAGTGGGCACGGCCGGTCAGCGTTGCACATCCACACGCCGGCTGATCGTCCAGTCCTCCATCTACGATCAGGTAAAAGAACGCCTCATCGAGGTCTATAAAAAGATCACAGTCGGTGATCCGTTCGACGAAAACACACTGGTCGGCCCCATGATCGATTATGGAGCGGTCGAGACCATGCAAAAAGCATTAAAGACACTCGAAAAACAGGGAGGCAAGATCCTGTTCGGCGGCGAGCCGGTCACCAAAGGGATGCCGGGACGCAATTACGTAATGCCCGCCCTCTGCGAGGCCAAAAACGAATACCCCATCGTTCAGGAAGAGACATTTGCCCCCATCCTCTACCTCATAAAATATGATTCGTTCGATGAGGCCATCGAGATACACAACGGCGTGGCCCAGGGTCTGAGTTCTTCCATCTTCACCCTGAACGTTCGCGAAGCCGAGCGTTTCATAAGCGCCACGGGATCTGACTGCGGTATTGCCAATGTCAATATCGGCACCAGCGGAGCCGAGATCGGCGGCGCCTTCGGAGGGGAAAAAGAGACTGGCGGCGGACGGGAATCCGGATCGGATGCCTGGAAGTTCTACATGCGCCGACAGACAAACACGATCAACTGGAGCACGGAAATGCCACTTGCCCAGGGAATCAAGTTCGATATCTGACAATCCAAATCTGATTGCCCGATATCTTTTCAATCGCACTGCCCAGTGGAGGCGGGCCCGGCCCTGCCTCAGTGCGGGCTTGAGTGACCGGTACGCGTATCATGCAATCTGTGAAGCCGGCGCATCATTTCCGGGATAAAACCCAGATGTTCCGGCTTCATCAATACACTTCGCAGAACCCGGATATGATCCTGATCCGCTTTTATTCCTGGCAGTCTTCTGAGGGCTTCCTCCCGGCTCAACATCAGGGCACTCAGGTACAGCTTGTCTTCATCGTCCGGTGCATTCATTCCCCTGTGCATCAATTCAGCGGACAGGCGGCTCACAGCCGAAAAAGACTGCTCGCGAGTCACCGGGATATAGGTAACGATATCTAGTTCCGGCTCCATGACAGTCCTGAAGCGATCCGATGCTTCCAATTGTTCATGTAATTCCATTGCCGCCTTCCGGCAGTCAGCAAGGATCAGCGGCAGGCCGTTCTCCGAAGCCGCTTTCCCAGGAAGCAGCAGTTGCAGCGTAAACCAAAGGGCCACGGCCGCCGAACCGGCGCGGGAGCATTCAAGGCTGATCTCCCCCAGATGCAATTCGTCGGATGTGAAGTAGGTATAGGGCGAATCATGACGGTAAAAGCGTCCAACCTCCGGGTCCCTGAACAGCACCGCACCACAACCATATGGTTGCAGCCCGTGTTTGTGGGGATCGATGACCAGGCTGTCCACCTTTGCCAGCACATCCCACGGAGCGGGTGCGATCAGGCCCGAGTTGCGCAAAAGGTGGAAAAAGCCACCGTATGCGGCATCCACATGGATGCGTATGCCATGCTGCCGGGCCCATGGAAGGATGCGGTGGAGCGGTTCCACCCTGCCCTGGCCGGTCGTACCCATGGTAACGACAACAGTTCCCGGAAGTGGGCCGGATGGATCAAGGGCGCCGGGATCGGGCAACCCGTCCTTGTCCTCAGGCAGCTGCATCACCGGATGCCGCAATACCTGAGCCATCCGCCTGTGGGTGTAGTGCGCCTGGGTGGATACGGCTATCGGGCGTTCCGGATGCAGTTCCCGCGCCACCCAAAGCGCCTCCAGGTTGGCAATGGTACCGCTGCTGGTCAGGTGTCCCAGCCCCTGGTCCGGAAACCCGACCATATCCAGCAGTTTCCCGATCACTTCCTTTTCCATGAAGGAAGCCTCCGGACCGCCATCCAGGGCGTGGTTGTTGGGATTGATGGTCATGGCCAGTGCATAGGCAAGCCATGCGGCAGGGTGCGGGGGCTTGAGCATCTGCCCGGCGTAGAAAGGCTCGTGGAAAGGATAATGGAGCGAAAGCCGGTCGACCAGTCCGGCCAGTTTCTCATCGAGCTTTCCTTCGGTCACCAAATCCTTGGTGGACGGTGCGTTGTTGACCAATGTGTTTGTGGATGCGGTCCATCCACTTGTACCGGGCATTTTTTCCTGAAGGCTTGCCAGTAGTTTCGGCAGCCGCTTTACGTATTCATGGGGTATCATGGCAAAAGGATTACATGAAATGTACATGACCGGGTCGGTGCCCGGACACACAGGCATATGATTAAATCCGGTCATCTCATTACATCTGACAATATAAATCGAAACATTTAAACAGATGAAACGAACATGACAGCCTCCGGCTAACACACAGGGACAAGATTATATCCTGTCATGGGAGATCATTCTAACCTTATGAATCGAAATTGATTTAAACAGATAAAATGTACATGACCGGGCCGGTGCCCGGGCACACAGGCGTATGATTAAATCCGGTCATGTCATTACATGTGACATAGTGAAAAAAAATTTAAACACATAAAATCGGTATTCGGCCCGGCAGCCAGGGTCACCGGAAGGTATAGTTCAGCCCGACAGAAAGAATCTGCTTGATCTGAAGAGCCTTGGTGATATCGTCATTATATTGCAGGGCAAATTCGAAATTGGTGGTTAGATAGTCGTTGATACGCCCGACCAACTCGTTGGTAAAAATAATATCGGTTCTGAGCAGACTTTCCTGAAGGTTGCTGAAGGTCTCGATATAGCCTGAGTATGTGACATTAGTCCAAATCTCTTGATCGTAATTCATGATCACCGTGAACCCGGCTTCATTCCGAAACCACTCCTCGTCGTCGAGGCCGTAACGATCCGACAGGGAAGTGTCGCTGATAAAAGTCTGACGTAGTGAAATCCCGAACATGGATTCCAGATGGCTGTCGGGATCGAACGAAAGACCGATCGTTTCGGTAAGAGTGCCGGGCGTCATAAAGCGGGACTGTACATTTTCGAAACTTCGGTCGTACCCTTTGTCGAACTGGGTTTCAAAATTCACGTTCGCGGTGAGACTGAATCGCTCATCGGTGAACCGGCGCCGGAACTGGTTGCGCAATCTGATCACATCCTCACTTTTCCGGAATTCACCTCCGCCTTGCCTGGTACGCCCATAGCGCAGATCCAGCCGGAACCCGTACTGGTAGGGACCATCCGTGTACACACCGGAAAAAACAGTGCTGGTCACTACGGCGATGCGGTCAACCCCGCCCTTGGACCACGCCCTGTAATAAGCCTGCGAGCCGTTCAGTCCGGCACGGAAATGGATATCCCAGTCTTTCTCTTCCTGTGTGGAACGAAGCAGATCGTCGGTCGGCATGGGAAGCTTCTGGGCATGGACGGTCGAGTACCCCGCCAAGCCGGCAAAAAGCACGATCATAAAAGCACGCCACAACCGCATGATACGATGATTAAGTAACAATGGGATTCCGGGGTCTCGGATTGGAAGTTCTGATCACGGTGACAGAGGCAGCAAATCCTGTGCCGAATGAATAATATTCGCGAATTTATACTGCTTGTTTGCCGAGCAGGGACCTGAAGATAGCGCCATGGACCCCCGTTAAAACAGGTGGCAATATAAGGATTCTCAAATCGAGTTGTATGACCAATCGGATTGTGCAGCGAGAATTGACCCGTAATCCAGACAGGTCACGGGTATGCAGACAGGATTCTCCAGGCAGGCAAAATGGATCTATGGTCTGACTACAACCAGTAACCGTCCAACAACCATCAGTCGTTCAATCAGCAGGGATCATTCACCGAAGAACGTATAGTTCAGGCCCAGAGAAATGATTTGCTTGACCTGAAGCTCCTCAATGACATCACTGTCGTATGCGAGTACAACTTCTACGTTCGCACTGATATACCGGTTGATTTGACCGGTGATCTCATTGACAAAGAGCATATCGGTGTCTGACAATGTCCGGTTGACATTGGTAAACGTCTCCAAGTATCCCGAATAGAAAATATTCTCCATGATACGCCGCTCATAACCAACAAGCAGGGAGAGACCGGCCTCGTTGCGGAAGGTTTCATCCTCGGCAAGGCCATAGTGCGTAGACAGATCGGTGTCGCTTACTATGGTCTGCTTCATGGCGAAACCGCCTTCAAAACGCAGGTTTTCCACAGGTTGAAAACTCAGACCCAGTATCTGGGTGACATAGGCCGGAGCCATGAACCGGGATATGAGGATACGCTCCTCTCCTTCCTCGGGCATGGGGTTCTCATATCCCTTGTCGAACTGCGATTCGAAGTTAAGGTTGAAGATCGCACTGAGCCGCTCATCACGGAATTTCCGGCTGGCCTGATTGCGGATCCTGATAAGGTCATCACTCTTGATAAAATCCCCGTCGCCTATCCGTGTCTGGCCGTATCTCAGATTGATGTCCACTTTGTAGGCATACCTGTCATGGGAATAGACTGAAGAAAAGGCGGTCGTGCTCAGAATGGCTATGTTGTCGGTCCCACCCTGGCTCCAGTTGCGGTAGCTGGCCTGGGTGCCGGTCAGGGACGCGCGCAAACTGTGCTCCCAGTTGGACACACCCGCTTCCCCCGGTACCGGTTGTTCCGTGTCGGGATTCGGGACGGGTTCCGTTTGTGCGAAAAGGGTCGTTGATGTGAAAAGCAGTAAAATCAGCGCCAGTAAAGTAATTCGTGTATTCATGAAGAGCATGTTTATGATGATTCTTGAGTTTGTTCAATATGTGTCTGGCCGGGATGGAATGAGCCATACCCCTTCCGGCTCAGCATTGCCGTTGAACCGGCATTGGACATGCTCTTTCAATTTGGTAGGACAGTACAGCCCCTTGTAGCGTATGTCAACCGGATAGCGACGGTGTCCACGATCGATCAGGGCGGCAAGGGAGATCTCTTCCGGCCTCCCTTCTGCCGTCACCCGGCGAATGGCTTCGAACATGGTCCGGCCGCTGTACATCACGTCATCGACAATGACCAGTTTCTTGTCATCTACTGAAAGTTGTTCATGGTCATCATCAGACGTTTTCCCGAGCTCCATTTGATCCTTGATACGCAACGCACGAGCGATGATCGGGCTTTTGTAGATGGCTGTGAGTTTATCGGCGAGGCGGCAAGCCAGCAGATATCCCCTTTCCTGGATACCCAGGATGAGCAGCCGTTCGGATCCCCGGGTATCTTCATAAATCTGGAAGGCAATTCGTGTTATGGTCCGATCGATGCGGGCCGGGTTCATCAACAAGTGGCTGTGAGCATCGATTTCGGACACGGTCGCTTACTGGAACATGGATTTGATGTCGCCCCACGTACGCCGGACGGCATTAGTGGTATATTGAGCGGTTACCGTGAAATAGTCATGGATATCACCGTCAGGATCGGTAACCCTGAGGCGATATGAAACGCTGTTCTCGTTTGCAGTAGACTGGTCGCCCCCACCCTTCCAAAGGTCCGTGTCTTTGCAGCGGTACAAGTTGCCGGTCTGAGAACAGTTGTTCCGGTTCATGGCCTGGAAATCAGTAGGATTGCCGGACATGCTTTTCTCCAACCGGTAGTCGGCGATGAGATCGGTATTGGCAACTTCCCACTCGATGATGACAACTGTGTTGGCGCCATCCTGCCACGCACTGTAGCGTACAAGATTCCGCTCATGATCCTGAGCCACCGCTGAGGATGCCGTCATCAGCGTTGCAACAAAAAAGAACCAAATTTTATGAAATGTCTTCACCTGTTGCTTGTCCAGTATGTATAGCGTTGGTTCCACTTCCGGTTTCAAATACCCGCGGTACTTGTCCAAACAGCTGTAATGTAAGCAGATCTGATCCAAAATACCAAACAACTATATCCGATGGATATCATACGGGAAGATTTTTTGCATTTTCTCTGGCAAAACCTCCATTTCTCGCAATCGGGTTTGCACACGACCTGTGGTGAAGCGGTACGCATTCTGTATACTGGTTATCGAAATGAGGGGGACGGGGCCGACTACCGGATGGCACGGATTCGGATCGGCGACATGGTATTCTGCGGAGATGTCGAGTTGCACAAGGCGGCTTCGGAATGGTACCGGCATGCACATCAGCGGGATTCGCGCTATGAACGTGTAATACTGCATGTCGTTGTGCATGATGATCTGCATCGGCGCAGGGTGTATGCTTCGGACGGCAACCGGATCCCTACGCTTGAACTGCATTCCGCACTGCCTCCATCACTGGCGAGACTGTGGCGGGCCTGGCATCGTCCGGTCGAACTTCCCTGTACCGGGTTGGTCTCCGAAATCCCGCAAAGACGCTTCGAAACGATCGCAAGGAAGTGGGACCGGGCCTATTTCAAACACCGCTTGAACTGCATGAGCGCACTTTTCCCGGAAGGGTTACCCCTTTCCACGGCTTGGCATCACATGCTGGTCAGAGGTATTTTCCAAGGTTTGGGCTACCACAAAAACAAGGACAGTATGCTTCGATTGGCCGATGTGTACCTGACCGCAGCCCTGTCCTCCGGGAACAAGAAGAAGAGAAAAACGAACATGCTGGATAAAGGGGAAACATGTGGCAAAAAAAGCACGTTCGACACCTGTGAAGCGGACCGGCTTCGCCAGGCAGGTGAAATGCTCCTTCAGAAAGCCGGACTCCGACCCGGCGGTGAGTCGGTCCTGCGAAGGACCGACTGGGATTTCAGCGCTTGCCGTCCCGCCAATCAACCATCTGTACGCATACCGCAAGCCGCTGCCATCGCCGTCCGCCTGACCGCATATTCCCCACACGATTGGCTCCGTCAACCGGCTCAAAAGCTATGGAATGACGCCTGTTCCCTGACGCATTGTTCACCACCTGGAAGGCATCGCCGGCAAATCATTTTCCATAACGTGATCATTCCGGCCATGTATCTGCTCGGCAGCTGGATCCATGATAAGAAACTAATGCGCAATGCCTGCAAATACTGGACCGAACAGCAGCTTTCCCTGCCGCCATCGGTGCGGCGCACCCTTGAAACCAGCGGATTTCCATCCGGAAAACACCTTAGCAAACTGGCAACATTGCACCAATTCAAATATTTTTGTTCCAACAGACGTTGTTATGAATGCAGCGTTATGAGGCATCTCGTGCAAGCTTGACTTAGCAATCAACATTCCCTAACTTAGGAATCTGTTCCAGAACAGATGAATTGCCCGGTCGTCTAAGGGTAGGACAGCAGGTTTTGGTCCTGTATGTGGGGGTTCGAGTCCTCCCCGGGCAACAGTCAATTTCCGGATTCCAAATATTCGTATAAAAGGATGACCCTTGAGGTTCCATCCTTTTTTCGTATCCACCGAATAAAGCCCTTGCACAACCATCTTGGACAAGCCACTCGCCATATTTGCCGGCAGGAGCAACCTGGCGCTATCGCGTGCCATCGCTGAAAAATATGGGACCAAGCTGGGGGCCGTCACCATTAAATCTTTTTCGGATGGAGAGTTGTACGTCAAGTACCAGCAAAGCATCCGCGGGGCCGATGTTTTCATCGTCCAGTCAACGCCGCCACCCGGTGACAGCATCATTGAATTGCTGCTGCTGATCGACGCCGCCAAGCGGGCATCTGCCGACCGTGTCACCGCTGTCATCCCCTATTTTGGATACGCCCGGCAGGACCGGAAAGACCAACCCAGGGTATCCATTGCCTCCAAGCTGTTCGCCAACCTGCTTTCCAAGGCCGGAGCTGATCGGGTCCTGACCATGGACCTGCATGCCCCCCAGATTCAGGGTTTTTTTGACATACCGCTGGATCACCTTTATGCCAGCTCGATCTTCGTCGAGTATTTCCGAAACAATCCCATTGAGGACCTGGTGGTCGTAGCACCGGATGTCGGCAGCCTGAAAATGGCCCGCTCCTATTCCAAGCGTCTCAATGCCGGTCTGGCCTTCGTGGACAAACGACGTCCCTCGCAAAACGTGGCCGAAGTGATGAATATCATCGGTGAAGTAAACGAGAAAAACATCCTGCTGGTGGATGATCTCATCGACACGGCGGGCACCATTACCAACGCTGCCGTGGCTCTCAAGGAACGGGGAGCCCGGAAGGTCATGGCATCCAGCACCCACCCGATCCTGTCAGGACCAGCCTACCAACGGATCGAAGATTCCCCGATCGACCGGTTCCTTGTGACGGATACTGTTCCGTTGAAAAAACCATCGGAAAAAATTACGGTCCTGAGCGTGGCCGGCCTGTTTGCCGAATCCATTCGCCGGATTTACACCGATGATTCGATCAGTACCTTGTTTGATGACTAACCCTTAAGCTTTTTTTGAATCATGGCAAAACCAGAAACTGTAACTGTAGAAGCAACCGAGCGTCCCAAGGGCAAGTCCGCGCTCAAGAATATGCGCAATGACTTTCTTGTCCCGGCCGTGGCGTACGGACCCAAGCTGGAAGGAAACCTGCACGTTTCCATTCCCGAGCTCGAACTGGAAAAAGTGCTCCAGTCCAACAAGACCATCCTCATCAAGCTGGTTCACGAAGGAAAAGAGTACAGTACACTGCTTCAATCGGTTCAATATCATCCTGTAACAGACCGGCCGCTTCACGTGGATCTCTTCGCGCTCGAAGAGCAGACGCCGGTAACCATTACCATCCCCATCCGACTGGCCGGAACCCCGAAGGGATTGGCCGAAGGCGGCCGGCTCTATCAGCCGCTGCGCCGCATCCAGGTTCAATGTCTGCCTAAAGACATCCCGTCGGAGATCGTACTGGATATCTCTGCATTGGATATCGGCGATACTATTGATGTGGAAGCTATCGACGTGGAGGGGGTAAACACGCTGCGGTCATCCTATCGGACCATCGCTGTTATTCGTCCTCCGAAGGGCGGCCTGGCTGAAATCCTCGGGCTGGAAGAGGAAGAGGCCGAAGAAGAGGGTGAAGAAGGAGCAGAAGCCGCCGAAGGAAGTGAGGGTGAAGGCGAAACTGCCGAAGAGGAAAGCGATAAATAACAGCTTCCATCATGCCGCTTATCGTCGGTCTGGGTAATATTGGGGAGGAATACAGGGATACCCGGCACAACATCGGTTTTGCCGTAACGAATCGTCTTGCCGACACTCTTTCTGCAGGTATGGAGAAGACCGACGAACCGTTTATCGTGGGCGTGGGCCGGTTCAAGGGAACCCGGACCATGCTCATCCAGCCTACGACCTACATGAACAAGAGCGGTTTGGCCGTATTGCGGGCCTGCCGTGTGTTCCGTTGCCTGCCCGGTGACATCCTGGTTTGCTACGATGATGTAAACCTGCCCACCGGAAAGATCCGTTTGCGAAAGGAAGGCAGCGCCGGGGGGCACAATGGCCTTCAAAACGTCATCGAATATCTGGGTACCGACCGGTTTCCAAGAATGCGGTTCGGGATCGGCAACGAATATCCGAGCGGAGGGCAATCCGACTACGTACTGTCACCGTTCGGGCAGAAGGAGCTGTCCCTGGTCGAGGAGGGTTTAAAAAAAGCGGAGGAAGCGGTGTTGTGCTTCATACGTGAGGGCATAGATCGGGCCATGAACAATTACAATTGATCAATTGAAGATATTTCAAATTTTCTTATACTCACATGGGGCAATCCGTTCAATTCCAACAACAACACCTCACAAACATTGACCAGATATGAATACCGTTATCTATCTAATTCCAATAGCAGGTTTGATAGCCCTGCTATTTACTTACATTAAATCCAACTGGGTAAAAAAACAGGACGCTGGTACGGAAAAAATGATCCGGATTGCCGGTCATACGGCCGAGGGAGCCATGGCTTTTCTCAAAGCTGAATACCGTGTCCTGGCAATATTTGTCGTTTTGATCGCAATACTGCTTGGGGTCCAGGGAGCGCTCACCGAAGAATCGCATCCGTTGGTCGCCCTTTCCTTTATCGTTGGCGCCCTTTGTTCCGGACTTGCCGGTTTCATCGGCATGAAGGTGGCTACAAAAGCCAATGTGCGTACAGCACACGCCGCCCGCACCAGCCTCAACAAGGCGCTTATGGTCGCTTTTTCCGGTGGATCTGTAATGGGTATGGGCGTAGTCGGATTGGGTGTACTCGGTTTGGGCCTTCTTTTCTGGCTCTATACCAGCGTTTTCGGATTTATCCCTGCGCATGAAACCGGGGCGGAAATGCAGACCGTGCTCGCACAGGTGATCACCGTGATCACCGGGTTCTCCTTTGGCGCCTCCTCGATTGCGCTTTTCGCCCGTGTCGGCGGCGGTATCTATACCAAGGCAGCTGATGTCGGAGCCGACCTTGTCGGTAAAGTGGAAGCCGGCATCCCGGAAGACCACCACCTCAACCCTGCCACGATTGCTGACAACGTAGGTGACAACGTGGGTGACGTTGCCGGGATGGGAGCCGACCTGTTTGAATCCTTTGTAGGATCGATCATTGCCACCATGGTTCTCGGCGTGGTGTTCATGTCTTCCGAGGTATTTGTGGATGAATCCGCTTTCGGCAACATGAGCGGCGTGTTGCTTCCCCTGATCATGGCCGGAACCGGCATCATCATTTCGATCATAGGAACGTTTTTTGTCCGTGTGAAAGAGGGCGGCAATCCCCAGACCGCCCTGAACACCGGCGAGGTTGTATCGGCCGGATTGTTGATCATTGCTTTCTACCTGCTTATCACCTGGATCCTGCCATCCAGCTGGAGTTATACGGATGCTCTTTACGGCGTGGAAAGAGTCGTGACTGCCAACGGCGTCTTCTTCGCCTCCACGATCGGCCTGATTGCCGGACTGCTGATCGGTTTTATTACCGAATACTATACCGGTGTTGGCAAAAAGCCGGTTATTAACATTGCCCGGCAGTCCATTACCGGTCCTGCGACCAACATCATTGCCGGACTTGGCACGGGAATGCTCTCCACGGCGATCCCGATCCTGATCATCGCCATCTCCATCATGACTGCCTTCCATTTTGCAGGCCTCTACGGCATCGCCATTGCCGCTGTGGGTATGCTCTCCACGCTGGGTATCCAGCTTGCCGTTGACGCCTATGGTCCCATCGCAGACAACGCCGGCGGTATCGCCGAGATGTCCGAGCTTCCCCCGGAAGTCCGTGAACGCACGGACCAGCTCGACGCCGTCGGCAACACCACCGCTGCCATCGGGAAAGGTTTTGCCATCGGTTCGGCCGCCCTTACAGCACTGGCCCTTTTCGGCGCCTACATGACCGCGGCCAACATCCAGGTTATTGATATCTCGCAGGCACCGGTCATTGCCGGTCTCTTTGTGGGTGGCATGCTGGCTTTCGTGTTCTCGGCCCTCTCCATGGGTGCGGTCGGACGTGCGGCCATGTCCATGATTCAGGAAGTGCGCCGGCAGTTCAATGATATCCCGGCCCTCAAAGCCGCTCTTGACGTCATGCGCCGCAACGAAGGCAAG
>JAWOCT010000130.1:0-5323 GCA_046483675.1 Cyclonatronaceae bacterium | reverse complement strand
ACACCCCCGATTCTGCGGGTTTTCTGCTGGACCGCTTCTTTTCTGACACCCTGTATGTCGAACACGCGATCATTGTAACCGCACTGCGCGTGGCCAACGAACTGGCACGGGGACTTGATACGACCAAGAACGTCTACCTGCTTGGCTTTGATTTCACGACCACCGGTGGATTCACCAAGCAGATCCCGGGTGCCGCGCTGCATGATCATCCCGAATACCAGGAGCGTGTGATCAAAAGCCAGGAGCAGCTTCTCGACATGCTGATGGGTGTCAAGGAGCAGCTGTCCGTCAACATATTCCACGTGGGAAACAAACCCTACAGTGTCTACTCGGTGGAAGCCTTCAACAAGGTGTTTTCCACGCGTGTCGATGGCATCAAGGTGAAAGCGCCGGCCGCTAAAAAAGAAGACAAGAAACCCTTCAAGGTCAAGATTACAGCGGAGCTCACTACCAACCATTTCGGCGATATGGACCGGCTGAAATCGATGATCGTGGCGGCCAAGAATGCTGGTGCGGACTATGTGAAGCTGCAGAAGCGGGACGTGGAAAGCTTCTACACCGAAGACAAGCTCAAGGCGTACTATAAATCCCCGTTCGGCAAGACGTTCCGCGACTACCGTCACGGCATCGAGCTCAATCAGGAACAGTTTGAATTTGTGGATTCTCTCTGCAAACGTCTGGGCATCGGGTGGTTTGTCTCCATCCTGGACAAGCCGTCCTATGAGTTCATCCAGCAGTTCGACCCCGAACTCATCAAACTGCCTTCCACTATTTCGGAGCATAAGGACTTCCTTGGCCTGGTAGCCGGTGATTTCAAGAAGGATCTGGTCATCTCGACCGGGTATACCGATGTCGATTACGAGAAATTCATACTGGACACGTTCAAAAACACCAGGAATATCTACCTGCTGCAGTGCACTTCAGCCTATCCAACCAAAAATGAAGATGCACAGATCGGAGTAGTCCGGCACTACTATAATCTGTCCAAAGATCATCCGAATATCATCCCGGGCTACTCAAGCCATGATATCGGCAGCCGGTGTTGCATGATGGCCATAGCCGCCGGTGCGATGATGATCGAAAAGCATGTAAAATTCGGCGATGTGAGCTGGTCACACTTTGATGAGGTAGCCGTGGATTTGGTAAACGGCGATTTTGACCGCTTTGTCGCTGACCTCCGGGATGCGGAGGGCATCCTCGGTGACGAGGTCAAGCAGATCCACAGTACCGAGCATCACAAGTACTGGCTTACAGATAAAAAGTGACGTAACTTTTCCATACTGAACACCGCAGGGTGTTGAATATGCCGGATGCGTGATGCATTCCGCGAAGTGCACTCTGCTTTTTTTTTGCAACTTTGAGAAATCCCATATACAAATACTGCCAGGTTTTTAACCGGAAAGTATACATAAAAATTCAGCAGTTGAGAATATTCAACTATCTGAGGGACTTCCACAACAAGCTGTTATATGGCAAACAGTCGCCCTTGTATGCCGAACAGTTGTGGATTGATCCCAAGAGGGTCCTGGCTGTTGATCACGACAGGATGATAGAAACAGGATGGGGGCATTATTCATCCGGAAAAGTGATAACAGAGTGGCCCTTTTCGTCTGAAGAATACTTTTCGGTCTGGACCCTGCCCAAGATCAAGCACTGCGTCCTGCGGTATAAACGCAAACTGAGTTGGGAAGATACCGGTGCCTATGAACACTATGAACAGTACAGGACCACTAAAACCAATGCCCCCAAGTACACACAGAACTACATCATAGATCGGCATCAACAATTTGATGATATTTTCGATACCGTTAAAAAAGAAAACAGACTGCGGACGGTTTCCGAACTCAAGCCGGGGGCTTTCAGGGAAGAGAGTGGCATACTGATACATATAGGTCCTGAAGGAGAACTGATCTTTTCCGAGACGGGAAGTCACAGATTGGGCATTGCCCTGCTGTTGAACCTGCAAATAATACCCGTTCAGATCGGGGTCGTACACAGCAAGGCAATTCCGTTGCTTGACGGCTACCGAAAAAAAACCAAAACATGATGAATACTCGTTACTGCCTGGTATTGGGTTCCAAGCCCGGTGCGCCACTCCCGGATGTTGAGCCGGCCCACATCTTCACAGCTAATGCGGCAGCCGCGTTGATATCCCAATATTCTCAAACAAGCGCTCCCCATACAGCAGTCGTCTCCTCCCTTCAGTACAAAAACATGACGGTTTTCGAGAAAGTGGTTCACTCAAAGCCCGACGAAATCGTCATAAGAGGACATAAAAAAGGAAAAAACCCGCAACCGGTCGATGACATACCTGTCATTTACCTGCCCGGAAAGGAACAATTCCGACTTGAAACCAGATACTTTGGAATATCCAATTACAGGGCCTTTTTGCTGAGGCCGGGGATTAACAAGCTGAAGGCCGCGATCAGACATATCCAGGGGGTTGACTACATATTCGGCTCGTCTACCGGTCTCTGGACCGTACTCTTTGCACTGGACCACTACCCGGATCATACCATCATCGTCGCCGGTGTCGGCCTGCAGGGCGGGGCGCATTTCTATGGCAAGGATGAATTCCGGAACGAAGACGGCATCAAAGATTATCTCATTGCAGGCAAACTTTCACCAAAAGCCAGAAAACGGGTCCGCACCACGGATGAAAACTTTGCGGAACGCACAGGTGTATCCATGTGGGACGGACCGGTGCTGAATAAAAGCGAACATCAACACCACAAACAAACACGGGGAGCATGAACGTAGCTGTAATATTCGCAGGAGGGATGGGCTCACGGATGAATTCCAGAGAAAAGCCCAAGCAATTTTTGGAGATGCATGGCAAAGCCATCATTATCCACACCCTGGACTTGTTTGAAGACCATCCGGAAATTGAAGGTATCGTCATAGCTTGCGTCGAGGAGTATATCGACTACCTCAAAAAACTGCTGGTCAAATTTCATATTACAAAAGTGGTCGATGTGGTACCAGGAGGCGAAACCGGACAAATGTCAATCTACAACGGATTGGCAGCGGCCAGTAAACATTATCCCGG
The DNA here is from genome assembly GCA_046483675.1 of Cyclonatronaceae bacterium. Classification (GTDB taxonomy): domain Bacteria; phylum Bacteroidota; class Rhodothermia; order Balneolales; family Natronogracilivirgulaceae; genus SKNL01. Next base: position 2,274 of record JAWOCT010000130.1, on the reverse strand, counting down.
AGATTCCATCGTGCTGGTCCATGACGGGGTCCGGCCGCTTATCGACAAGCAGACCATAACAGACAACATCGCAAAAGTAAAGGAATGCGGCAGCGCCGTTACCACGGCTCCGACCGTTGAGACCTTCGTGGTGATGAATGACCATTACGCTGTTTCACATGTTCCCGACAGGGAGTCTTCCAAACTGGCCAAGGCACCCCAGAGTTTTATCCTGTCCGATATCCTGTCCGTGCACAAGCAGGCTCAAAAAGACGGAATCGTCAACTCGATCGACTCCTGTACATTAATGAAAAACTACGGCAAAAACCTGTGCCTGGTGGATGGGCCGGTTGAAAATATCAAGATAACCACCAAAATGGACTACTATATTTTCAGGGCCATTTTTGAAGCGAGAGAAAACACCCAGATACTCTGATGACCCCTAAAGATTTCCAATCGGCTTTCCGGCATCCCGTTATACGGCAAGATGTCCAGGACCTGGCGGCGGCGTCCATACCGTGGCGCAGACTGGAGAACAAGTGCATCCTCGTTACGGGCGCAACCGGCATGCTGGCTTCGTATGTGGTGTATTTGTTGATGTATCTCAACGAAATAGAAGACCTGGGCATCCGGATCCTGCTCCTGGCACGCAATCCGGATAAGCTGGTCCGTCTCTTCGGTGAAGAGTCGGATTCCTTGGTTTTCCTTGTTCAGGATGTATGCGACGAGATAGCTTACAGCGGCAAGGTGCACTACATCATTCATGCCGCCGGTCCGGCCAGCCCGTTCCACATTCTCAATAATCCAGTGGACATTATACGGGCAAACACACTGGGGACCCTGAATGTATTGGAGTTGGCAAGAAGGTGTGGCACTGATAAACTCGTTTTCATGTCCACACGCGAGGTGTACGGCACGGCGGAGGACAGGGAGGTGCTCAGGGAGTCGGACATGGGAGTTGTAGATCCGCTTGATCCGCGTTCATGTTATCCGGAAAGCAAGAGGGCCGCCGAAACCATGATGAAAAGTTATTCCATCCAGCACGGTATTGATTTCAACTCGTTGAGGATCGCTCATGTTTACGGTCCCGGAATGCAGCTGGAAAATGACGGCCGCGTGATGTCCGACCTGCTGAATGATGCCGTCAAGGACCGTGATATCGTACTCAAGAGCGTTGGAGCGGCCGAAAGGTCGTTTTGCTACATAACCGATGCCGTGGATGCCATTTACAGGGTGCTCCTGACAGGGAAAATAAACGAGGCTTATAATATTGCAAATGAAAAGGAAACGGTCTCGATCCTCGAGCTGGCAAAGACGATCCAATTGGTGACCGCCAATAATAAGGGAGTAAAAGCCGGAGAAGACGAGGCGCCCCAACCGGGTTATTGCACCTACAAAAGGACCAGGTTGGAAACTTCAAAGGTTGAACATCTCGGATGGAAACCCCGTGTATCACTCGAACACGGCATCTCCAGAACAATAAAGTATGTTAAAAACTCACAGTCATGACGAACGCTAACAGACAAAAAAATGAACCAGGAATATGCGTGCGTGGTCGACAATAATAATGATTTCTGTGGCAAAGATGTACCAGAAAAGATTATCCTCATGAAAGAAGACTTTTCAGTATATAACGGCGAGGGTACTGAATTGAGGGTTGCGCAGATGCGCTTGCTGGAGATGTTGAAAGCGTTCGACAGGATCTGTAAAAAACACGACATCGAATACTTCATAAGTGGAGGGACCTGTCTGGGGGCGGTGAGACATGCTGGATTCATTCCATGGGATGATGATCTCGATATCGATGTCATGTACAAGGATTATCCAAAACTCAACAAGGCCTTAATGAAAGAATTGCCGGATACATACTTTCTGCAGACTCCCAAATCGGAAAAAGGATATTATCACATATTCTCCAGGATCGTCGACCTCAATTCAACGATGCATTATCCGGAAAAATACAAGGCGAGAAAGCACCTGGAAAATCATGGTTTGTTCCTGGATATCTTTCCCCTGCAAGGCGGTGTCAATTTGAAATTGAAAAAAAAGATCGACAAATGGTTCGTGACCCTGTTCAGATACAGCAGGGGAATTGGGGGTTCCTTATCCAAGAGGTTGTTTTCAAGAGCAATATGGCCTATCTCCAAAGTATTCGTTGACTTTCTGAACTTTGTTTCATCAACCTTTCTGATCCGTTTCTCGGATAAAGAAGACCTGTCCCATATTTATGGAACAAATATTGTACCCAAAATCAGGCATTCGAATGTTTTCCCGACCAAACCCATACTGTTTGAG
>JAWOCT010000074.1:0-9600 GCA_046483675.1 Cyclonatronaceae bacterium | reverse complement strand
TGCCGGCTTGTCCGTTGTCGGATAGGGCAGCAGGAACCGGTGGTAGATGAAGAAGAGGAGGAACATGCCCGCCAGGAAGAAAAAGGTGACGGACCAGGCCAGCGGGATATTGCCTGAGCGGACCTGGAATAGGGCGCTGCTCGCGAAATCGAGTTGTTCATCTACCTGGATGACGGCCATGCCCGGCACGTCCCAGTTGTCCTCGGTAAAGCGAAAATAGCTTCCTTCGACCAGTGAAATGCTGTTGTCGCCGCGGACACGGCCGAAGTTCATCACCACTTCTTCCCCTGGATCCGGGGGGCCGGACAGATAAAAATACACTACACCGATATTACCGGTAAATTTGGTATCCAGGACTACCTCATCCGGGGCAAAATGCCTTTCTATGAACCCTTCCAGACGGTGGATAAAGTTTCGGCGGAACCAGCCGGGATCCTGCTCGGCCTCGGCTTCCCGTTCGGCCAGATCTTGCTCCAGGGCCGGATTGAAACCCTGGTCAAGGTTCCACTGGCGGGCAAAGGCCACGATGGAATCCACTTCACTGCGCAAGCGTTCCTCTGTACTTATCTCCAGCTCCTCTGGATGGGCCACGATATGCAAGGGTTCGTCTTTGGCTTGCACATCAATATTCCCGGGGTGGACAATTTCCGTAATCTCTATATTCGGGTTTGACCGGGCCTGCACATCCACATTGTCGAGACCCGTCACGCTTTCGATAAATCCGGCAACAATCACCAGTGCACCCTGGCCGGTGATCATGGCTATACGATAAAACGTACTGCGAACACCCACAAACCAGGCCTGCTCATGCTTGGTCAGGCCCAGCATGTAAAGACCGTCGGCGGCGATGTCGTGGGTGGCGGAACTGAACGCCATGATCCAGAAGAAGGCCAGCGTCAGCTGCAGAAACCCCGGCAGCGGCGTGGTGAAAGCGACACCAGCCATACACACACCTATGATCAGCTGCATGGTGATGATCCACCAGCGCTTGGTCTTGAGCAGGTCAACAAGCGGACTCCACAGCGGCTTGATCACCCACGGCAGATACAGCCAGCTGGTATACAGTGCAATTTCCGTATTGGAGACCCCAAGTCGGTTGTACATGACCACCGTGACGAACATCACGATGACATAGGGTATGCCCTGTGTAAAATAGAGTGTCGGGATCCATGCCCAGGGATTCCGGTAGGTCGGTTTGGATTTCGTCATGCGTGTTGTCCCTTTAAATTGTTTACCGTGTGGGATTAACTCACTGCAAATACATGGAAAAAATCGGATACAGAAGTCTTATGGGCGGAAGGTAAAAAAAGTCCGACTCAAGCGCTTAAAAAAAGCCATCCCGGTCTGTTCCCGGAATGGCTTTTCATACTTCTGACTTCATACGGGCCGTTTCAGAGGTCACCGCGTTTGCTTCCTGCTTATTCAGAAAGCGTTGAAAATATTTTTTGCAGCTAATCAGTTGTCAGCCAGAAGCATGACCCGCTCAATTCCGTCGTTTGTTTCGGTCGGAACAAAGACCATGGTGTAGTTGCCGTTAGCCTCCAGCGTGACCTCCTGGGTAAAGATGACATCGTTATCATCGCTAACCGTCACCTTTACTTCATAGGTGCCCGGCTCGGCTACCGAATAGAGCGGCAGCGTGGCCGGTGATTCATCGACAGCGCCTCCTTCATTGTTGAAGGGGATCTCAAAAAGGAACAGATTGTCCGAACTGATGTCGCTTCCCGGTTCGGTCAGATAGACATCTATTTCCGGCGCGCCGGAAACGGCATGCAATATGCGCACGCGGCTGTTGCCCTCGGCATTAGGGGTTGGTTCCACTTCCATGGACCTGATGTGCACGTTGCCATCACCAGAACCGTGCAGAGCAAATACCGTATAGTTACCCGTGAAATCCAAAAACACTTCATCGAGGTAACTGCCTCCACTGCTCACTCCATCCCGGGCAATCAGAGTATCCCCGTCTGCATCCAGGAAACCGTCGATGTTCCTTCCTACCGGCACATCAACATACTCGGTGACATCCCCGAAATCCAGGTTTGTAAAGAGAAGTTCATCTCTGTGGAAGTAGCTTATCGATTCGGAAGCCAAGGGTGCGATATGGACCACCCTGACAGAGGCCTCCCCTTCCGGAAACGGTTTGTCAGTTTCAAGAATATCACAGGCATGCATAGTGACGACCAGAAGTGTCACAGCTAATGCATAGAGAAAAAAACGTGTCATGGTAATTGTGGTTTAAAAGATGGCTTAATGTCCCTGTTACAAATTTACTTTATTATTATTAAGATAAAAAAAGTTTGTTAAAAAGGTATAAAAAAGCACTTTTTTGTGTTTTGAGTAGAGTTCTTAAAAGCTGTACATGAAATACGCATGATATGAATTACTTGCTGAATAGCATCTTGCGGCTCTGCGTGAAATCTCCGGCCTGCAACCGGTATATATAGATGCCGGTTGCCAGAGAACCAGCCTCAAAAACAACGGAATGGGTTCCCGAAGGCAGCGTTTCATCGACGAGGACAGCTACCTCCCTTCCCAACACATCGTAAACGGTCAACCTGGCATGGCTTGCCTCCGGCAGGCGGAAGGAAATGGTGGTTTCCGGATTGAACGGATTGGGATAATTCTGCCGCAACTCGAACTCTGAAGCAAGCAGGGGTTCCCCGTCGGCAGAGACGACCATCGCCTGCTGCTCGGAGAGATCACCCTCAACGTTGTTGCGGCTCAGTGCCGTGACAATGTAGCGGTATTCATCCCCTTCATTTTCCGTGTCAAAGACGTCCAGGTACGAGGTAAGACCGGTGAGTGCAATTAGCGAGGAGGCATTTTCAATAATTTCAGATGCCGGCCTCTGATCACTGGAATGCACGCGGTATATGGCATACCGGAAGCGGGTGTTTTCGTCCCTGCTTTCTGGCTGCTCCCAATCAAGGTGTATTTCAAAATTGCCTGGATAGACCGCAAGATCCAGAACCGCATCGGGTTTGTTCATACTCCGCCAGGGCATGGACGGGATGATCGCTTTTGTATCATAGCGACCGGAAAAGACGCTCCAACTCTGGGAGATGCTTCGATATCTGAAGTGGATCTGGCCCTCGGCACCACGGGTGCGGGTGGTGTCGATCTGCCGGCCGATCTGATTGCGTATGTCACTGTTGGACGGATTCGTCCCGATGTACAGGTGACGGTCGTTTCTCCTGTTCTGCACCCAGTCACTGACGATATATTCAAAACGCGGAGAAGTTCCGATGGTCCAGTAGACCTGGGGGGCAATGTAATCGAGATGCCCGTGTTCGGCCCAGTGCCGGCTGTCCTGATAGGCCGCATTATATCCCCAGAAACCGGCCCAGCCATCGGCGCTTTGCCGATCGTAATGTCCGACCGGAGCGGCACCGATCTTCACCCAGGGCTTGCGCTCCTGAACACCTTCATACACTTCCTTGACAAAGGTGTTGACATTATGGCGCCGCCAGTCAGCCAGGTTGCCAATGTTATCTTCATTGTACAGGTCCATGGTAGCCGGATCGGTGTTGAAACCACCATTGTCGTACCGGATATAGTCAAAGTGAATGGCATCGACATCGTAATTTTCTACCAGTTCCATTACATTGCCGACCTGCCATGCGCGCGCTTCCGGATGCCCTGGATTCAGCCAGTTTGTCATAACTGAATCGCCGTTTTCGATGTTGTAGGCCATCCACTCCGGATTGCTGTAACGGACATGGAGCTGATCCTCACGATCGCTGTCCCGTTCCGTTCCATATGCGACCATGTTAACGTTGAACCAGGCATGAAATTCCATGCCCCGTTCATGCGTGGCATCGATCCAGGTCTGCAGGGGATCCCAGTCGGGATACTCACCGGATGGCGGGATCATCACGTGGGACCACGGCAGGCGCTCACTGGGGTAAATTGCATCTCCGCGTCCCACCACCTGCAATACGACGGCGTTCAGCCCCAGCCGCTCGGCGCGGTCCAGGATGTTGTTCATCATGTCGATGGGCGGCGGCCAGCCAATCCCGGTCCAGTCATTGACCACGGTAGCAACCCACACACTGCGGAATTCGTGCTTTGGTATTTCGGGATTTTCAGCAGCTGCCGTTCGAAGGGATGACCCGGCCATCACCAGGCCGGTCATAATCAGTACGGGAATAATTCGATTCATGCGGATAATAAAATGTGGCAATTGCTTGAGATAATTTTTCTTCAAGTCACTGTCTTTTAACAGGAATAACTAACTGACTGACTGACTGACTGACTGACTGACTGACTGACTGACTGACTGACTGTATGTCTGTTTGCCCGCCTGCCTGCATGACTGTCAGCAGATTCCAATCCGGTTATTTCATGAGCATCATGGAACGGGTCTGACGGTAATCACCGGCTTGCAGGCGATACAGGTACACACCGGATGCCAACTCCGAAGCGTCCCAGGTCACCGTATGTGAACCGGCATGACGGCTCCCGTCCACCAGGGTAGCGATCCGGCGGCCGGTCACGTCAAACACTTCCAGTGTCACATGAGAAGTAACGGGCAAACGGAAAGCAATATTGGTTGCCGGGTTGAACGGATTGGGGTAGTTCTGCTCCAGGGTGAAAGCCCCGGCTATGAGCGGCTCCTCATCCGATGAAACCACGGTGGCATCGATCCGCTCGTAATCCCCTTCCACATTGTTGCGGCTGAGGGCCGCCACATAATAGGAATAATCCTCACCCTCGCTGTCCGCTCCCGGAGTATCCACGAACGACCGTTCTCCGGTAAGCGCCACAATATGCGCCGGATCCTCTATGATCAGCTGACCTGATATTACCTCACTGGTTTTCGCACGGTACACCAGGTAGCGGAAAAACGGATCGGTCTCGCCGCGGCCTGGAGAGGGTTCGTCCCAGGTCAGCTCGACCTCACTCTCCGTGACATCAATGGCCAGATCCCTGACCGGATTGGGTTCACTCATGTTACGCCAGGGCATGGGCGGCACAATGGCCTTGTAGTCATACCTGCCAGAGAAATTGGAACTGGCTATACTCTCGTTCCGGAAGTAGAGTTGCCCATCTGCACCCAGTGAACGTGTCGAGTCTATTTGTGCCCCAATTTCGCTGCGCACATAGGATTGATAGGCCGCAATACCGACATAGATAAAACGGTCGTTCCGCCGTTTCTCCACCCAGTCATTGACGATGTAGGCAAAACGGGGCGGCGTGGTTGTGCCTATGTCCCAATATACCTGCGGAGCGATGTAATCAACGTACCCCATCTCGGCCCAGTAACGGCTGTCCTGATACAAACTGCTGTAACCATACGCAGCGGCCCAACCGTCCGTGCTGCCGGCATCATAGTGTCCAAGCGGCGTAGCTGCGACACGAACCGTAGGACGCAGCTCCTGTACCCCTTCATGGACCATCCGCACGAACTCGGTCACGTTCCAGCGGCGCCAGTCAGCCAGCGTCTCCAGTCCCTCGGGATTGTGTTCGGCCATAAGTGTGGCATCCCGGGAAAATCCGCCGCTCGGATAACGGATGCGGTCAAAATGAATGGCATCGACGTCGTAATTCTCGATCAGTTCCAGTGCATTCTCCACGTGCCACTCCCGCGCTTCGGGGATGCCGGGATTCATCCACCCCTGCTGCTCCATCCACTCCGGGTTGGTAAACCGCACATTCGGGATATCGGCCGTCGAAGGGCTGTCGTTATGGGAATCATATGCAACGGTGAACGCATTGAACCAGGCGTGCACCTCCAGACCGCGCTTGCGGGCCTCATCGATGAGAAACTGCAACGGATCCCAGCCCGGATCGTTACCCGGTGTACCGGTAAGCGAATAGGCCCAGGGAAGGCGCTCGCTCTGGTAGAACGCATCGCCCCTGGCCGAGGCCTGGAATACGACGGCGTTCATGTTCTGCGATACAAGCTGATCAAGTATGCGGATCATCTCGTTCTGCTGACTGGACGCTCCCGTGGTCTTTGGCCAGTCCAGACTCCAGGCGGTGGTCAGCCATACGCTCCGGAATTCCTGTTTGGGGGAGGATGGGCTTTCTGCCTGTGCATGGGAAGCGGCGGCTATACTCAGCAACAAGATGATCGACGAAATGAAAGAGACAATACGCATGGGGATAGTACAGGACTAAAGGTTTTCAGGATAGGTTTTCAGGATTTCAGGTATATATCCGGATAACAGACAGGCATCAGGACAAATCGTTATCCATCAGGGCATATCGGAATACATCAGTTTGTCACACGGAACCTGTAACAGGGATGTAAGACCGGAAACAGGCCCCCATCCCTCTTACAATTTTCTCTGCCGAATTTCCGGCAGATGATACTGCTCCACTGGAACAGGATACTATTTGACTGGCACTACTTTACGAGCATCATCTTGCGGGTAAGCTGCTGCCCGGCCGTCTCCAGACGGTACAGGTAGATACCCGAAGAAAGCCCATCGGCATCAAAGGTTACGCTGTGGGTGCCGGATGAAAGCTCTCTGTTGACAAGGACGGTCACCTCACGTCCAAGCATGTCGAACACCGTGAGAGTCACATGTTCGGTTGCAGGCAGGCTGAAATGGATTTCGGTGGCCGGATTGAACGGGTTGGGATAGTTCTGCTCCAGCTCGAACTGGTCCGCCACGAGCAGATCTTCTTCTGCCGAGACCAGACTGGCTTCAACCTTCACAAAATCACCCTCGACATTGTTCCGGCTGAGTGCGGTGACATAGTAGGTGTAGTCCTCGCCTTCGCTGCCGACTTCAGGTTGATCCGTGTAGGTGCGTTCGCCGTTAATATCCACGATATGAGCCGGATCGTCGATAACGTTCTGGTCGGATATGATCTGACTGGTTTTGGCGCGATAGACCACATACCGGAAAAACGGATCCGTTTCACCGCGCCCGGGTGTGGGTTCATCCCAGCTGATAGTCACTGTTCCACCATTTACCTCATAGTCAACAGTATTGACAAGATCCGGAACGCGCATGGACAACCAGGGCATGGGCGGAACAATCGCCCGTGAGCGATAGCGGTCACCAAAGGGATTATCCACAATATCCTTGTAGCTGAAGTGCATGTGTCCCGGTGCCGGAGAATTGCGGACGGTATCAATCTGAGCAGGGAGTTCCGGCTTGATTTCAACACGATATGGACCGGTGCCAATGTAATAGTGCCGGCCGCGCATGTCACTGGTCCAGTCATCGACCAGCCACTCGAAACGCGGGGCATGGGAACCACCATCACCCGGTGCGCCGATATCCCAGTAGAGCTGCGGGGCGACATAGTCATGCACTTCTTCCTCGGCCCAGCGTCGGGAATCCTGATAGTACTGGGAGTAGCCGTAGCCGGCTGCCCAACCGCCGGATGTACGATAGTGCCCAACAGGGGTCGATCCCACCTTGACCCAGGGTTTCACTTCCTTGACCTCGGCATAGACATCCCGTACGAACATGTTGATGTTCTCACGCCGCCAGTCGGAGATATCGGTCAGTTCGGCCGGATTATATACCTGCATCAGGCTGTCATCCCGATCATAATTGGCGCCGTAGCGGATGAAATCGAAATGCACGGCATCCACGTCGTAATTCTCGACGATTTCCACCACGTTGCCTACAATCCATTCACGGGCGTCCGGAAACGCGGGATTGATCCAGTTCCAGTTGTTGCCATCCTGATCGATCCACTCGGGATTGGAATAGAAAACGTGCGGCGGATCACTGTCCGGGCTGCGGTCGTATTCCTCACGGTTGACCATAAATACATTGTACCAGGCATGCAATTCGAGGCCCAGCATGTGTGCTTCCTCGATGGCGAATTCCAGTGGATTCCAGCCCGGATCTTTACCGGGTATGCCGACATTCGGACCACCGGTCAAAAAGCTTGACCATGGCAGCCGTTCGCTTTCGTAAAAGGCGTCTCCCCTTGGCACGACCTGAAAAACGACCGCATTGAGCCCCATATCCTTGGCGTTGTGGATGATATCACGAAGGGCCTCGCGCTGAACATCCGCATTGGTGGTGTTGGGCGGCCAGTCCATGCCCCCCGCTGTTGCCAACCAGAATGACCGAAATTCCTCTTTTGGCGGTTCGGGTGACTCATTCTGGACCGACTGTGCTGCAACGGATACCGTCCATCCGAAAAGCAGGCAAAGTGTAAAAAATGACAGTAAACGTCCTTTCATAATAATCAGTGTCTTGGGTGAAGGTTGGAAGGGCTTTTCCCTGGATAGTAAGATTTTTCGTATACAAATACGCCGTCTGAGTCAGCGGCTTAATTGCGAAAGGTCCCTGTTTTATTCAGAGCCAATACCGAAAGAATGGCCTGAACATATTTATATCAGATATTATACTAAATATCCATTTAAAAGGATGTAAAAAATTTTCTTACCCAATCCCGCCCTGGATAAAACGAGTGGGTTCTTTTGGAAAATGATGGCAGGTTATGCATCACCGAACCGGTTATGTGACGGGACTGATTTACAAAAAAAGGGCGCCCCGTATAGTCAGGACGCCCTTTTTTAAACGCGATAAAAAAACACGTCTTATTTCACCAGCATCATCTTGCGGCTGAGTACAAAGCCATTGGCTTCCAGGCGGTAGGTATACGTTCCGGAGGCAAGGTTTGCAGCATCAAAGTTGACGCTGTGTGCACCGGCAGAAAGTTCACTGTTGACCAGCGTTGCCACTTCGCGTCCGAGTACGTCATAGACCTTGAGGGTTGCCATGCCGGACTGTCCCAGTTCGAAGTTGATCTGGGTTGTAGGGTTGAAGGGGTTCGGGTAGTTCTGGTCCAGGTTGTATCCTTCGGGAAGATCGGTCAGGCGCTCGCCGGCGCTGGTTCCGATTTCCAGTACCGAGTCACGTGTGAACCACTGGATGTGCGCGCCACCGGCAAAACCACCAACGACCAGGTTCAGTCCATCCGGCGAAATAGCCATGGCACGGTAGATCGGGTTGAAGGGGTCGCCTTCGCCCTGGTCCCATGCAAGCTGATCCACGACCTCGATGTTACCCTGGTCAATTACATTTATTCCATAGATAGTAAGGGCATCCCATCTTTCGGGATCACCTTCGGGGTTGTTACCGGTACCCGAAGCAGACGCAAACAATACGCCATTGTCCGGATAAACGGCTACAGCACCGGGATCCATGCCGATGATCGACAGTGTATCCAGTACTTCAAAACCGGAAATAAAGTCGCCTTCGTGAACTTCCACACGGCCTCCGACCTCTTCGACGTCGTCACCTTCTCCCAGTTCGGTCACGAAGTTGGTGGGCTGATACACGCGAGTCACGTCATCCTCATCCGTAAATGCCGTGATTGCACGGGCAAAACCGGACCTGTTTTCGGAAACGTTAAGGATGAATTCAAAGTCGGAATCCATCATCCGGATAGGTTCGCCGGGGAATACGGCCGAGTAGAAGATGTCGCCGTACTTGTCAGCAGCGATATGGAAAGCATGGGACGAAGTCTCGGTTCTCATGACCGTGATTTCTCCAACGCCCAGCCCTTCACCTGTTTCCGGATCAACCCGGTGGACAAACGCACGGGAACTGTTCCATGGATTGCCTTCACCGCTTTCCCTGAAACCGTGCGTAGAGATCAGGACGGTTCCATCAG
>JAWOCT010000107.1:0-3254 GCA_046483675.1 Cyclonatronaceae bacterium | reverse complement strand
GGCATCGGGGTTGACCACTTCGATGTTCAGGTCGTACATATCGGCAATGGGCTCCCAATAGGCGATACCCGATCCTCCCATCGGATCCACACCGATTCGCAGTCCGGCCTTGCGAATGGACTCCATGTCAACCACGTTGCCGAGCTCCTTGATGTAGGGCATCATGAAATCGGTGGCCATGACATGGTCTTGCTTCAGGGCCTGCTCGAAGGGTGTCCGTTTCACGTTTTTGCAGCCGCCGGCCAGGATGCGGTTGGCTCCATCCTGGATCTTTCGGGTGATATCGGTACCGGCCGGCCCGCCACTGGGTGGATTGTACTTGAACCCGCCGTCGCCGGGGGGGTTATGGGACGGTGTGATCACGATGCCGTCACAGCGCAGGTCTTTTTGTGCCCGGTTGGAGCCGAGGATGGCATGGGAAATGACGGGTGTGGGTGTATAGCCGAATCCCTCCTGATAACCGATGGTCACATCATTGGCTGCAAGCACTTCGATGGCTGTGATGAGTGCCGGTTCAGAAAGGGCGTGGGTGTCCATGCCGATGTACAGGGGGCCGTCAATGCCGGCGCCCTTGCGATAGTCGGCAAGAGCCTGGGAGATGGCCATGATGTGCTCCTCGTTGAACGTGTGCTTCAGCGAGGAGCCACGGTGGCCCGATGTACCGAACTGGACTTGGTGGACCGGATTTTCCGGATCCGGCCGGTATGCATAATAGACGGCCACCAGCCGCGATATGTTGTCCAGTATGTGATAAGGTGCTTTTTTACCGGCTAGTTCATGTATGGCCATGGATTTTCTGCTGGTTTGAAATTATTCGGGTAACTGTGGCGTTATCTGTGTCAAACGAAATAAAGATGTAGCACTGCCATGTCAAAATCAATTTATTTTATACTCGCCGGCATCCTGCTGGGCGCGCTCGGAGGCTATGCCTACTGGTATTTCATCGGCTGCAATACCGGCTCATGTCCCATTACGTCCATCTGGTATCACTCTACGGCCTACGGCGCTCTGATGGGTGGACTTTTTGGAAATATTGTAACTCCTGCTAACAAAAAGCAGGATGATTCCGGTGAAATATCCTCCGATCAACCGGGTGTCTGAATCTCATGCTCCGCAGGACGCTTGAATCTTATGCTCCGCAGGACGCTTGAATCTAAAGCTCTGCCTCGTAACTGAATACAACGTTTCAGCTGCGGACTTGAATCTCTCCTGTTCGATTGGGAATATATAACCCTGTTTTCTTTTGCCACAGACCCGGTTACAAGCAGGGCAGGGATCATCATGAGCGATGACAATACTCCGCTGGTCATCTTCAGTTTCACGTTTGACCGTGTTGTATGGCCAGGCTTGTCGATGGTCGCCAGGCTGCTTTTTTTTGTGGCTTGCCAGCCCGCTCCCGGACAACTGGCAAACGCTCACCATTCCGTGGAAATCCTGGCCTGAAGTTCTTTCACCCGCTCGACGGATGCGGGGTCAAGAAAGCGGTTATTGAAATCAGAACGGATTTGCCGGATGATATCATCGGCCTCCGAGGGTGGCTGCTCTCCCGGAACAAAACTGGTCAACAGCTCGGCTTGCCAACCCTGAAGACCAGCGGGTTCCACTTTGATGAGCGTGGTGCGCTCGGTGACAAAAGTGGTTCTGTAGAAGAGATAATAGAAATCCCCGTCGACACGGCCGGGATAGATTGGGAAGGGATTGCCGGCAAAGACCGATAAATAGTCTGGATCTGCAAAGCGGACATCGGGGAGTTGACGGTATATCCTTGCCATCTCCCCGACATTGAGAAGATCATCGAAGTGGGCCAGGAAGAAGAAGTAGTCCGTGCCTGGTTCGAAATCCAAAAATTCAATAGAATCCGGGACCAGTGCCAGGTCAAGCTGGTTGAAGTCGCGGAAAAAACCGTCCTGAACATCCTCGATATGCCGGATGTCCGCTCCGATGATCAGGGATCCGGGAACCCAGGGCAGGGTGAACGCCTCTTCGACCTCGGGCAGCTCATCGCCGTAGCGGTTGCGGATGAGTTCCCGGTGATCGAGGAACCTCACGGCTTCCTCGGGATTGGCCCGCAGCCCGCCTTCGTGCCACAACGCCAGCTCCCAGGCCTCGAAATAGTCAGGATTTGCTTTTACGAATTCGTCGTCATTGAACCGGGCGAGCTTGTCACGGTCAGAAATGGGAAACTCCCGATCGTTATCAACGGCGTCGCAGGAGATGAACACGAAGAGGGCCATGGCGGGGAAAAGCACCTGTTTCCAGCCCTTTTGGAGATGAAATGCCGTTAATGGGAACATAATGGGAGTGTTCAAGAACAGTTGGGTTTATGCGGAAAAATGCTCTCCGAAAATTACATTACTCCAAAATAACGTGTTTTTTTGCAATAACTGAATTTTTTTAAGGTTTGGGATCCATTTTTCCGGATTCTCGATTGCTGCTTTCTCCGTAGTAACGATCGTGGTACTGCCTGGAAATCTCACGAAGAAGTTCCAGGAAGCGTTCATCCCACGAATCATCCCTGACAGGTCCGCCGGAGACCACCAGTTTGGCGCGAAAATGGCCACTGGACTCAGATATCACCCGGATAATCGTAGTTGACTGGGTAACGGGCGCACCCATGCTGAACACATAATAGAATTGGCCGTCGATCAGACCCGCGGTCACGGGAAATCCTCCCATGGTCATCAGAAAAACCGGTTCCGACCAGAACACTCCGGGCAAACCGCTGTAAGCCTGCGCCACAACCTCGGGATTGTACAGTTTGCTGAAATACAACCTGGCCCGGTGATACGGGCGGTCAATGGAAAGCCTGGTGACAGAAACCGAGTCAGGCAGCAGGTCCGGGTCCACATCAGCATAGAATTCAGACTCCGGATTCGCCGCCTGATCTGTCAAGCTTGTATCCACAGCTATGGATATCTGTCCGGGCCGGAACGGCTGTGTGAAATAACGCTCAACCTCCGGAAAAGTCGCGCTGTATTTATAGCGGATGGCATTGCGCTGTTTCAGGAAGGAATGGGCAGTGTGCGGATCGGCCATGAGTCCGCCCTCGTGCCAGAAAGCCAGTTGGATCGCCTCCAGGTACTCCGGGTTGTCCGCGACAAATTCCGCATTTTCAAATCGGGAGATTTCGACCTGGTCCCTGGACGTCACGGAGGAATCCGGACTCAGTAATTCGCATGAGAGCAGAAACGGGACGAGGAACAATATAGGCACTATCGCTGGCAGGGAGGAAAATGAGGATAGATTCATGATTG
>JAWOCT010000070.1:0-4569 GCA_046483675.1 Cyclonatronaceae bacterium | reverse complement strand
GTGGAAGCCGATATCCGTATCCGGCGCGAGATATCCATGATACTGGGCAGGAAGAGCGCGGCAGCCCCTATGTTCTGGATGATCCCCGATAAAGTACCCACGGAGAGAGACATGACCCCCAATATGCTCGTTTTGTTGTTCCCGACCCTGGCAATAACCGCCTTGGAAAAGCGGGCCATCACCCCGGTACGCGCGATGCCCTCCCCCATGATCATGACTGCGATCATGGCAACAACAGCATTGCTAGAAAAGCCCGAAAGCGCCTCACTGGTGGAAAGGATGCCGGTCCAGGTCAGGGCCAGCATGGCCAGAAGGGCGGTTACATCGATGCGTACCACCTCGGTTACCAGCATCAGGATCGTAAGTCCCAGAATCGTCAGTACGATAATGATTTCGGTTTCCATAAGTCATCTTTTATTTTTTTTTTCCGGTCTTGCATTTTCTTCCGGTGTTTCACTGATTTTTTGGTACTTCAATATTTGATTCGGTGTTTCACTGTATTCTCATCGGTGTCAGGTTATTGCATATAGTGCAGGGTGCGTTCCTGCCTGCAGGACATGGTTCATACAAACAGCAACACGGTTACCGCATAGCTCAGTATAGCCAGCAGACCGGCTGTAATGGCCAGCGGAAACTGGGTATAGACATGATCCATCAGGTCGCAGCCGGTCGCCAGCGACGACAAAATGGTTGTGTCGGATATCGGCGAGCACTGGTCACCAAACACGCTGCCTCCGATCACCGCCGAGAAACAGAGCGTCAGAAAGAACGGATCCGGCAGTACCGCCCACGCCAGCGGGATGGCCACTGGAAAGACAACCGCGTAGGTGCCCCAGGACGTTCCGGTCGAGAACGCGATGATCATGCACAGGACCATCAGCACGCCCGGGAGCAGGGACGGGAGGATGAGGTCCCCGATCATCGCCACGACATAGTCGGCGGTCCCGACCGCCTCGGCCACCTCTTTAAGCGAGACCGCCAGTGCCAGGATGATCGCTCCGATGGTCACTCCCTTGCATCCATCCACAAAACCGCCAACGGCATCCCTCAGGCGCATGCCCTTGAGGATGGCAATGCCCATGCCGGCCAGCACGGCGATCACGAACGCCTCGGCAATCAGCAGCAGCGGGTCTTCCCGCCGACCCATCACGAAGTAGGTAATCAGGTAAGGGAGGATGGCCACACCGAGCAGTGCGCCGATCGGACCGAAGAAGTCGATAAGGCCGGGCTTGTACCCTTTCGGCACGCGGCTTCGGGTCAATTCTTTGGCAGCCATCGGGGCGGCGTTCTCATGATTCAGCTCACCGCTTTCCCGGGCCCGGCGTATGGCCGCCCGCATCTTTTTACCCGGCACGAACGGGAGCAGCTCCAGGGCAAAGAGGAGGGTCAGAATAAGCGCAAAGATGGCGTAAAAATTGAACGGCAGCGCGCTGAAAAAGAAACGGACCCCGTCCTGCGTGGTGGCAAACATGGGCAGGGTGCCGATGATGAGTCCGCTTACATAGAACGGCCAGACATTGAACGGGATGATGGTGGCGGCCGGGGATGCGGTCGAATCCACCATATAGGCCAGCTCTTCGTGGGATACGCGTTTTTTGTCGGCAACCGGCCGGACCGTGGCGCCGGTAAGCACGGTGCTGATGGTACCGCCCTGGTGGAAGATCAGTCCCATTACCCAGGTGAAGAACTTCGCCGATCGGGGACCGCGCACCATCCACTGGCCCGCGCGCCTGGCAAACACCTCGGCCCCGCCGGTACGGGTCCAGATGCCGATGAGGCCACCCAGCGCCCACAGATAGACCAGCAGGATCATCGCGAAGCTCTCGGTTCCGATGGACGGGATCAGGAAGTCGGCCACGATGTTCGGCTTCCCGGAAATGATCCCGCCCAGCAAAATCCCGGCAAACAGGGCGCTGATCACCTCGCGGGTCCAGAACGCCAGCAGGATGGCCACCAGCGGAGGCAGCACCGACCAGAATCCGTAATGGCCATCTTGTTCCGGGATATTGCCTGCCGTGAGCAGTCCGGCGATCACAATCACCCCGAACAGGCTCACGTAGACGCGGCGCAGACGTTTTTCATCGTTCAGGAGCCGGGAAAAATAGCCGGATAAGCCGGTCATTGGCCTACCTCCCCTGCTGCCTGGATGTGATCGGAGCGTTCAAATGTATTTTACCCGTTGAATTGTGAAAGATTAGCTGTTAATATGTAACCGGTTCTTCAAAAATACAAACACCTGAAATTTCGATTGCCATGACCCGACAGGAAGCTGAAATCCTACTCGTCCAGTGGATTAAAAACGAAAACCTCCAATTGCACTGCCGAATGGTGGCTGATGCCATGGAAGCCTGTGCAAGGAAGCTCGGCAAGGATGAGGCAACCGTGCACAACTGGTGGCTGGCCGGACTGCTGCACGACCTGGACTGGGAGAAACAACCCGAAGCCCATCCAAATTATGCCCTGGAGCACGTCTTCCCGGAAACGGATTTGCCAAACGAGGTCATCGAAGCGATCCGTGCCCACGCACCCGAACGCACCGGCAAGGAACCTGACACCGAAATCGAGCGGTACCTTTTCGCCTGTGACGAAATCAGCGGATTTATGCACGCCGTGGCCCTGATGCGCCCGGACGGTTTCTCCGGAATGAAGGCCAAATCGGTCACCAAAAAACTCAAGGACAAGCGGTTTGCAGCCAATGTGAGCCGGGAGGATATCCGCAAGGGAGCCGAACTGATCGGCACCGAACTCAACGACCATATCCTGTTCCTGGCCGATGTGTTCGAAAAAAAGGGATACTGAAACTTCAGAATCGGGGCTAAACCGGTTTTTTGGAATACCCCGTCAATCCAACCCGTCTGCCATCCATTCATCAACGGATCGGAAAATGACCTGATAGTCGGGATGGGTGGAAAGCCACTCGAGCAAGTCCCCGAACCATCGGAGCGTTATGCCGTCGTTATATGCCGCACGGGTGAAATGGTCATGGAACATCACCCCCCATTGCGTACCTGAAGCGGCCGCCTGCTCAAAACTCTGCCGGGCTTCGGAGAGCTGCTTTTCATAATTGTCGTCTGTCAAGGCCCAGGCGTAGTCGCTCAGGCCAAAAAAATACCCCCTGTCGCCGTCCCGATACATTCCGGCGACGTTCTGGTCCGTGAGCACCCGGAACCCCGCACCCCGGTAAAGATCCTCGTAATCACGCACGACCACTCCGTTGTCGTATCCGGCCCCGACGTAGGTCGTCACTTCGGCACCGATGGCCTCCTCCAGCAACCGTTTGCCCTCGGCTACCCTGTCTGCAATCTGCTCCGGAGTGTAGCCATCAGCCACATCCGGATTATGAAATTCCCAGCTCGTTGTCTGTGTAAACGGACACCGGTGATCAAAACCGTGCTGGACGATCTGGTGCCCCCTCGCATGAAACGCGCGCAGCTGACGCGCCATTTCCCCGTCTCTGTTCGTGACCTGGTTGAGCCGGTTCGGTATGACGGCCAGCAT
This sequence comes from Cyclonatronaceae bacterium, assembly GCA_046483675.1. Classification (GTDB taxonomy): domain Bacteria; phylum Bacteroidota; class Rhodothermia; order Balneolales; family Natronogracilivirgulaceae; genus SKNL01. The sequence goes on along the minus strand of JAWOCT010000070.1, from coordinate 1,071 downwards.
GACCCGAGCTCCATGCCTGTCCGCCACGGCAAGAAACGAATCGATCTCCTGGGGCTGTATGTCCGATTCGAGCATAAAGACGTCATCCACCCGGACAAAAACGGTGACCTCCTTCGATACCGCTTCCCCCGGCGCAATCAACAGTCCCATCAGTGCCATGGCAATACCGGCGGTCAGTGCTGATCCTGCGAACCCTTTCCTGTTGCTTTTCACACTGTACATCGGACTGTGCTTCATTTCGTTTGGATTTCAGAGGTGGATGGATGCCTGACCGCAAAAAAACTATGCCCTTCAGCATGGACTGTGTAAAAATAACCATTTTGGCAATTCTTGTCAGTATGAGGGCTTATTATTATCCTGCTGTACCACTCGGGTGGATGGTGTTTTTGCCTGAAAAGAACCTGAACTTGAAAGTCATGGCCATGATGAGATACCTGCCCATCCTGCTCGTGCTTCTACTCCTCTCTGTTGCCGCCTGCAAAATGGAACGACCTGCCCGGGATCAGCTTCTTAGAAAACTGCTGGATTGACAGTGGCCGCTGTGACAGCCAATGCCAGCATCACCGCGAGAAGTGCCGTTGCCAAAATTGCTTTCATCGTCGGTTATGTACTCCCGTCAATGGGTAAAATGTTCAAAGGGCTGCCACAAAGTCTTTCAGCGCATCGGCCAGCTCCACCAGCTTGCCGCAATCCGCGTTTTCGTCGGTATCTTCCGGTGTATGGGTGATGGTCTGGTCGTGCATGTGCTCCAGCATCCATTTGGACGTCACGGCGATGGCCGGACGGCCATGCTGCAGGAATATGCTGTGGTCGCCCTGGACCCATTGCTCCCCTTCCACGATGCCGGCCCGCCCTTCCAGCAGTTCTTTCGCTTTCTGTTGGATGTGTTCCGGCAACCCGAAATAAGAGCAGGCCGTGGGACCTTCGCGGTATCCTGCCCCGTCGATGTTTATGTTCAGAGCCACGCGTTCGAAATTGTTGCGGTTGGCCGCAAGGTAGTCCATCTGTCCGGGCACGGCGTAGTAATCCTCTCCGTTGAACGCAACGATTTCAAGCGGTGCGGAGCCGTGA
>JAWOCT010000015.1:0-36911 GCA_046483675.1 Cyclonatronaceae bacterium | reverse complement strand
CACAAGCCGACGGCGCGCAAGATGGTTTACGAGGTGCGAAGTGCCTATGGAACCCGGCTGGAATCGGACCGCGGGATGGTACCGGCCTGGCCGCGTCCGGAGCGAGTGATCACTGCCGATCCGGTGGCCATGAAGCGTCACGGATTGTCCCTCCGCAAGGGGGAATACCTGGTCGGACTGGCGGAAGAGCTGCTTCATGGGAAGCTTGCGACATATGCGGAGCAGACATCCGGTTCCCGGGATGTTCCTCTGGATGTCCATGAGGGTGGATTCGAGACCGGCGTAGAACCGGAGATCAACCGGACATTGCAATCGATCGAATCGATACCACCCCGCGAGCTTTACGAAATGCTGGTTTCGGTGCGGGGCATCGGTCCGACCACCGCGCAGGACCTGATCCTGTTCCGCAACCGGGCCGACGGCTGGTTTGCCAGCCACATCGAGCGCGGACGTGAAAAGGCCGTGCGCCGGTGGATCATCCTTTCCTATGGCGGCAACCCGGACCGTTGCAGCGAGGACGAATTCCAGGAGATGATCCAACGGTGGAAAGGCTACGAAGCTACTGCACTGGAATTCCTGTACGTAAACTGGGTGCTTTCGGAGAAGCGGTCAGCCGGCGGCCAGTGACAACCGGCTTGTTTTACCGCTGAAAACGGGGTGGACGGCGCTCGCGCTGTTCAGGGAACCGTTCGTTGAGATCACTGTCCCAGGCCCGGCCATTCTTGACCACCATGAATACGTTTTCCGAGTTGCGGATATCATCCAGCGGATTCATATTCAGGATCACGAAATCGGCCAGTTTGCCCGGCTCAATGGAGCCCAGGTCATTGCCCAGACCCAGGTATTCAGCGCCGTGGATGGTAGCGGCGCGAATGGCCTCCAGTTCGGTCATGCCGCCCTGGACAAACATCCACAATTCCCAATGCGCGGCCAGTCCCTGCAGCTGTCCGTGCGACCCCAGCAGCACCCGTCCACCGGCACGCACCACCTGGCGGGCCGAGCGGGCCAGCTCGAAGTGGTAGAACTCCTGTTCCGGCACTATCATCCGCCGGCGCGCACGGGCATCGATAACGTGGCGCGGGACAAACTGCAAGAGCCGGCGGTCTTCAAAAACATCGTGCTTCTGATACCAGTAGTTCTCTCCCCAGACACCGCCGTAACCGACGACCAGGGTCGGCGTGTAGCCCACGTTGGAAACTCCGAGCAGCGCGAGCATATCCTTGCGCAGCGGCGCCACGGGGATGGCATGTTCAATGCCGGTATGCCCGTCGATGATCATGGTGATGTTGTGCTGGAGCATCGATCCGCCCTCCGGATAGACATTGAGCCCGATCTCGCGGGCTGCCTCCAGTATCCACTGCCGCTGATCGCGCCGCGGCTGGTTGTAGCTCTTGACCGAGATCGCACCCATCGCTTTGTGCCGCAACAGGTGAAAACGGGCGTCATCCGGGCTCTCGATAACGGCCTTGTTCGGGTTCTCGGCTCCATAGAGCACATAACCGGTGGAGTAGATGCGCGGACCGATCATCCGTCCGGCCCGGACCTGCTCGGCCAGGGCAAACACCGACTGGGTGCTAGCCGAAGGATCGTGCGTCGTGGTGACGCCATAGGCCAGGTTGGCCTCGTATTCCCATAGCCGGTCCGGCGTGATATCCAGCACCGAGTATCCCATATGGGCATGCACATCCACGATGCCCGGAATGATCGTCTTGCCATACACATCGAACACCCGGGCCCCTTCCGGTGTGCGTATCTGCTCGACCGGACCGATCTCGGCAATCCTGTTCCCCCGCACTACGATAGATCCGTTCTCAATCACTTCATCGCTGTCCATCGTGATGATGCGCGCATTGCTATACACAGTCACTCCTTCCGGCCGGTCGGCTTCAAGCTGCAAATCAACAGTAATCACTTGCGGATCGTAATTTACATTACCAATTTTCCTATCCTGGCGATTTTCCGGATTTTCTTCATGGTGCTCGATCTCACGGAACAGCGGCCTGACTTCCTGCTTGTAAACGGTATTTCCCAGGACAAAAACCAGATCGCGGGCGTCGGCCGACCAGCTGATCCAGTCCCCGCCATAACGGGTGAGCTGTCGCTGCGGCAGCGATGTGCTGGCGGATGAGATTTCGAGCGGTTCGCCACCCGCTCTCGGCATCGGGGCCACATAAACATTGTGCAGATCCTTGAAGGCGAGAAACCGGAAATCAGGCGACAGGACAAACTCCTCGACGGTCTCGCTCACCACGTGGTGCATGTAATCGGACCCGTCGGGCTTGATGCTCGACAGCTTGGTTTTCCCGTCCGCCGTCTCAAAATAGAACAACCGTGACCCGTCGAAACTCCACTGGATCCGGGGCATGCGCCGGTTCGCGCCCCGGTTGGCCGTCTCGGTGACATGGGTTACTTCCCCGCTGTCAAGATCTTTCACTTTGATGTTCAGGAAGAATTCCGACCCCAGGTCTTTCCCGCGGTTGACTATGCCGCTTCCCTGAAGGTAGGCGACCTTGCTGCCATCTGGTGAGAGGACCGGATTGGCATACTGATCGGGTTGCGTGGTGATCTGGCTTACCTCGCCCGTTCGACCGATGCGCACTTTCCTGATGTGTCCGCCCTCTGCATCATCCCAAGTGGCATACACGACATGCTGACCGTCACGGGAAACCGAGGGCGCATATTCCAGATGGCCGCTGGCCTCGGTCAGCCGGCTGGGCGAACCATCAGGAAGTTCCATCCGGTACAGATATCCGGCTGCCTGGAAGATGAGGCTCTGCTTGCCCGGGGTCAGCACCGGCCACCGGATCACCTGCGACTGGAACACCTCTTCTTCCACGGGAAAGTCAAACCGCACCGCATCGGCAATTCGCTTGTTAACCGAGGCTTGGAATGCTATCTCCGTTACTGATCCGTCTTCAAGAGCTATCTGATGCAACTTTCCGTCAAAACTGATTACAATATGCGTGTTGTCCGGGGTCCATGCAAAGGCCGGGTAGAGGCCATGGATAGCCCAGGTCTCCTGCTGGTCCTGGTCCAGCCCGTCGAACAGGACACGCTCACGGCCCGACTCGAGATCGCGGATCATCAGGGCCGTTCGTGTACCGATCCGGCGTACGAAAGCCAGCTTGCGTCCGTCATGGGACGGGGTCGGACGCACACCGCCGCCGGTCGCCCGGGTCACCGGCTCGACGCGTCCGGTCTGCCGGTCGAAACGGTTGATCTGGAAAATTCCCTTATGCACATTCTTGTTGTAATCGAACGGTCCGGAGAAGCTGTAGTAGACCCAGCGTCCATCGGAAGAAACCGACGGTTCGTTCTGGTCGGAGGTCCAGCTATCTTTTTCGGTGAGCTGCAGCCCGGATCCTCCCTGTATATGGTACATCCAGATCTCCCCCGCTCCCAGGGACCGAGTGCCCGTAAAATGCTTTCGGGCAACCAGATACTGTCCGTCCGGCGTCCAGTACGGAGAGCTGAGCAATCGGAAGGATTCCTGCGTAACAGCCCGTCGATTGGATCCATCCGCATCCATCAGCCAGATATTGTCCCCCCCACCGCGGTCACTGGTAAAGGCCAGGGTTTCCCCGTCAGGACTGTAGCGCGGCTGCATATCGAAAGCGGTTCCGCCGGAAAGCAACTCCGCCTCGCCACCGTTGAGGGATACCCGGTAGATATCCCCCAGCAGATCAAAGACCGCGTATTGCCCGTCGGGGCTTACATCCAGGTTCATCCATGTACCCTGGTCGGTATCGAAGCGTATATCGCGGGTGGGCCATTCCTCCCACTGCTGTCCTTCGACCTCCCATTCCGTATGCCCTTCCGATACTTGAGCTGCGGCTTCCTGCGCCGGCGGCGCTACGGTATCACTTGGAGCATCAACAGGTTCGGCGATGCTGGAAACAAGGAGTACGAAAAGAATAGCAAGCAATGACATCATGACAGAAATATTTATCTCCGGTTGCCGGTCTGAAAAATAATAGGAAAGATACAAAAAAAAGTATGCCCGCCTAAACCGACGGGATCGGGGAGGATGGATCACATTTTGCACATTCGTGGGCAGGTCGTATTTTAGGCCGAAACCAAAGCTTCATCAATCACGGGACTTTCCGAACGTAACCCAATCGCCCCATGCTGGATATCCAAAAACGCCTGAGCAATACCTTTTTTGCCCTGCTGGCCCTTCCCGCCACCGCCATGGGTTTTGCACTGTCGGTCCAGATCGCAGCCCTGAGCTGGCTCCTGACGTATCAGTACGGGTTGCAGATCACCGATATCGGACTGGTATGGGCCACGGGGCCCATCGCGGGCATCATCGGTCAGGTTATAATCGGTATTATCAGTGACAACGTTTGGGTTTGGAACGGCAGGCGGCGCGCCTTCATCGTCGTGGGCGGGATACTGGCTTCCTTGATGATTCTGGCGCTGCCAAACATCGGCGTGATACAGGCGGGACTGGGGCTGGATGCCATACTGGGAATCGCCATTCTTGTATCGATGGTCCTGGACCTCTCCATCAACGTTTCGTTCAACCCGACGCGCTCAATCATCGCCGATGTCACTCCGGAGGGGCGCGAACGAACCAAGGGTTACACCTGGATGCAGACCGTATCGGGTACATTCGGCGTGCTCTCTTACGCCATAGGGGCCCTTTTCGGCAACATTGTCCTGCTCTATTTCGGCGTGGTGCTCGTATTTTTCTTCTCGGTAATCCCGCCGTTCTTCGTCAAGGAGCCGAAATACCTCGGACGGTACGGGGAGGATGAAGAAGACATCGCCAGGGAGTTGTCCGAGCAGCAGGATATGCCCCAGAGCGTGAGCGATGCCTCGCTGGGCAGGATTTTCATTAGCATCCGTCCGCTTTGGGGATTTCTGATGTACGGCATCTACGCCATCATCAAACGCCTGAGCGGTTTCGAGTTTCCGGGCTACTATTTTGAGATCTTTGCCCTCGTTGTAACGATCTATCTGATCGGTGAAACCCTCCTCAAATCCGAGGAAGGCAAATCCCGCGAAGAAGCCGGCAAGATCGGTTTCCAAAAGGTGCTGGCCGCCCACTCCTTTTCATGGATCGGGGTTCAGAGCATGTTTATCTACTTTTTCGCTTTTGTCACGTACCGCATGCCGGAACTTTCCAATGAAGGCGTCGGCACGGTTGTCAACTGGAGTTTCTTTTCCCTGAACCTGATCGCGGCGATTATACCGGTTCTGGCGCTTGAGCCGCTGGCCAACAAATTCGGAAGGGTGCGCACCCATGCCACGGCACTGGTGATCATGGCCATCGGTTATGCGCTGATCGTATTCCTGGGCGATTCCCCTTCCGTGCTTTACATTCTTATGCTGGTGGCGGGAATCGGCTGGGCCTCGATCATCAGTCTGCCGTTTGCGATCATGTCCCAAAAAATTGCCCAAAACCAGATGGGCCTGTACATGGGGTTGTTCAACCTGTCGGTCGTGCTGCCGCAACTCGTTTCGAGCTTTGCCGTGGGCGACATTGTACAGGCGGTCGATAACAAGACCGTGCTGATGGTCATCTGCTCACTGACCGTCGGCTTTTCCGCCCTCGCCTGGTATCTGGTGTCCGAGCCCAAAGACGAGATGACCGAGAACCCGGCATTGATCGACGAAGAGATCGAGAAGAAGCTGGAATCCTGACCGGGACCGGATACATTTACAAAAAAAACCCGGCACCCCGGTCGGACCGGAATGTCGGGTTGATTTCAACTGCCTGATTGCCTGCCCCGTCCAAACTGCATACAGCTGAACGGGAAAGGCAAAATCCAGGAAAAACAGGCTTCAAGGCTGTAACCTGGAATGGCGAAGTGCCGGACCTAGAAGCCCATGCCTCCGCCCATTCCGCCCATGCCACCCATGTCAGGTGCACCGGCTCCGCCTTTATCTTCGTCTTTGGACGGTTTTTCGTATACCACAGCTTCGGTGGTAAGCATCAGACCGGCAACCGAAGCCGCATTTTCAAGCGCGGTGCGGGTTACTTTGGTCGGATCGATGACACCGGCCTTGGCCAGGTCTTCGTACACCTCGGTGCGTGCATTGTAACCATATGCGTCCTTGCCTTCTTTGACTTTCTGGACGACAATGGAGCCTTCCACACCTGCGTTGCCGGCGATGATGCGCAGCGGGGCTTCCAGCGCCTTGCGAACGATTTCAAAGCCGACTACCTGATCGGGATTCTCTCCTTTCAGGTTGTCCAGTCCATGTGCGCAACGGATAAGCGCCACGCCGCCACCGGCTACGATTCCTTCTTCTACAGCCGCGCGGGTCGCATGCAGGGCATCTTCCACACGAGCCTTTTTCTCTTTCATTTCCACCTCGGAAGCAGCGCCGATGTAGAGCACGGCGACTCCGCCACTCAACTTGGCCAGACGCTCCTGGAGTTTCTCACGATCGTAATCGGAAGTCGTATCGTCGATCTGTGCCTTGATCTGGTTGATACGCGCTTTGATATCATCTTCCTTGCCCTTGCCATCGACGATGGTCGTATTGTCTTTGTCAATGGACACACGGGCGCTTTGCCCCAGGAAGTCCAGCGTGGCATTTTCCAGTTTGTATCCACGCTCTTCGGAGATAACGGTTCCACCGGTCAGGATGGCGATATCTTCCAGCATGGCCTTGCGACGGTCACCGAAACCGGGTGCCTTAACAGCAGCGATCTTAAGTGTGCCGCGCAGTTTGTTGACTACCAGTGTGGCCAGCGCTTCGCCTTCCACATCCTCTGAAATGATCAGTAACGGCTTGCCGGTCTGAATTACTTTTTCAAGTACCGGAAGCAGATCCTTCATGTTGGAAATCTTCTTGTCGAAGATCAAAATATAGGGATCCTCCAGTTCGGTGGTCATTTTTTCCGAGTTGGTCACGAAATAGGGCGACAGGTAACCGCGATCGAACTGCATGCCTTCCACAGTATCAAGATGGGTGTCGGTTCCCTTGGCTTCTTCCACGGTGATGACACCATCCTTGCCCACTTTCTCCATGGCATCGGCGATCAGGTTGCCGATGAACTCATCGTTGTTGGCAGAAATGGTGCCCACCTGGGCGATTTCGTTGCGATCGCTGATGTCGTTGCTGATTTTTTTGAGTTCGGCTACGATGGCTTCTACCGCTTTGTCGATTCCGCGCTTGAGATCCATCGGATTGGCACCGGCCGTGACGTTTTTCAATCCGGACTGGATGATGGACTGGGCCAAAACCGTCGCAGTGGTAGTTCCATCACCGGCATTGTCGCTGGTTTTGGAAGCCACCTCGCGCACCATCTGTGCACCCAGGTTTTCAACTTTGTCTTCCAGTTCAATTTCCTTGGCTACGGTCACCCCGTCTTTGGTCACTGTGGGAGCGCCAAATGATTTTTCAAGGACGACGTTGCGTCCACGGGGACCCAAGGTCACTTTCACCGCATTAGCCAGTTTGTCGACCCCTTTCTTCAGGCCGTCACGTGCTTCTATATTATACTCGATTAACTTAGACATAGTTCAGAATACTGTTTTGTTGATGATTTGGTTCGTTGTTTAAAATCGTCACGAGAGGATTCCGAGGATATCGGCTTCACGCATGATCATGAGCTCTTCCCCGTCAATTTCAATTTCGGTGCCGGCATACTTTCCATACAGCACTTTGTCTCCTTCCTTTACAGACATGCCAATTTTCTTACCGTCTTCGTACTTGCCTTCGCCGACCGCAACCACGGTGCCGCGCTGGGGCTTTTCTTTTGCTGAATCAGGTATAATGATCCCGGAGCTTGTCTTTTCCTCGGCAGAATCCGGGTGAACCAGTACTCTGTCGCTAAGAGGTTTGATACTTGCCATAGCTTGTGTTATTTATTTGAGTTATGAGTTGTTGTTTGGCACTCCTTCTTCCTGAGTGCCAGTTTGGATTCGTGCCAATAATAAGAAATGCTTACTGTCGGTGCAAGAGGTAATTTTTACATTTTAGCACTCTATACTCTTTAACTGCCAACAATCCATAAACAAACGAGTGATGCCATGCGTTCACCATAGATATATTTATTACAAGCCAATGATCCGCAACAGGAGTTCTGTATCAGAAGAAACAATCTTAAAGTGAGAGAGTCAGGGTTTATCAGTGATTCCGGTACAGCCATTCAGCCAGCATCACAAACTCTTCCGGCTCCAGCTCTTCGGCCCTGCGGCCGGTATCGAAGCCTTCCGGAAAAGCATCACCGAACAGGGATTTCAGTGCATTGGAAAGTCGCTTTCGCCGCTGCTGAAAGGCCGTCCGTACAACCGTCTTGAACCGGTTCAGCGACACCGGCAGATCGGCGGCCGAAGCCGGGAACAGATCGTTGCCCGGACGATAGGATATCACGGCACTTTCCACTCTGGGAGGAGGCTGAAATACATGTCTCGAGACTGGAAATAACAGCTCGATCCGACCAAGCACCTGCGCCTGCACGCTCAGGATCCCGTATTCCCTGGTTCGAGGCCGGGCAACCAGCCGCTGTGCCACTTCTTTCTGGATCATGAATACAGCCTGAGTGAAGAAGGCGCCCTGATCCAGCACCCGGAAGAGAATGGGACTGGTAAGGAAGTACGGAAGATTGCCGACAACAAAAAGATCCCCGCTGTAACCCGTTTTTAAAGCTTCCGGGTCTGCATCCAGAAAGCTCAAGGAATGCACGGTCACATCGGGACACGTTTGCCGGATCACATCTACGGCCCGCTCATCTACCTCAAAAACGTGCAGGTCCGGGTACCGGCGTGACAGGGGAATCGTCAGTGCGCCGGTGCCGGGCCCGATCTCCACCACCCGCTCCTGCCTTCCGGCCTGCACCGAGTCCACGATCCTGCGTGCAACATTGGGATCTTTCAGGAAATGCTGTCCGAGTGATTTTTTGGGTCTGATGGACATCTGACCGAACTTTGAATTTCCGGCGAGGCTCGTTGCGGTCAAGATACGCCATCCGCATCAAAAGGCATCCAATTCACCAATTTTTTTTTTACTTTATATGTCTGATCCTGTCACAGATATTTGATCCTTCCACGAATACGCGGCACATACATGGAAATAATGAATCCCTATCAGGTGGCGCAGCAGTTCGGCTTGAAAACACTGGAAAAGGCCGAGGAGTACACCGGGTCACGCGTCAGAATGAAGATAGGTTTGCCCAAAGAGCGGTCCGGCGACGAGCGCCGGCTGGCCGTCACTCCCGGCGGCGTTGCGGATCTGACAGCCAACGGCCACGAGATTTACCTGGAGGCGGGCGCAGGGGAGGATGCGCGTTTTTCCGACCATGAGTATTCCGATGCCGGAGCCAGCGTGGTCTGGTCCACCGAAGAGCTGTACAAGAAGTCCGAGATCATCCTCAAGGTAGCCCCGCCCGATGAGAGCGAACATCAATTCCTTCAGCCCGACCAGGCCGTGATTTCGGCCCTGCACCTGGGCAATACCACCGAAGGATATCTGCGGGAGCTTATACGCAAAAACATCACCGGGATCGGCTTCGAGTTCATAAAATCACCGGACAACAGTTTTCCTATCGTGCGTATGATGCACGAGATTACCGGTTCGATGTCCGTACAGATCGCCGCGCACTATCTGGAAAACAACCAGAAGGGACAGGGTGTCCTGCTCGGGGGCATCTCCGGCGTCCCTCCCGCCACCGTGGTAATCCTTGGAGCCGGCATCATTGCGGAGTACGCGGCCCGCACCGCTCTGGGCTACGGCGCCCAGGTCTTTGTCATGGACAACGATCTGGCTCAGCTGCGCCATCTGGAAAATTCGCTGGATCGTCGGATCATCACTACCATGGCCACCCATCAGTTTATCTCCTCTGCGATGAAAGTGGCCGATGTGGTCATCGGAGCGGCCATGGTGGAAGGACACCGTTCACCTTGCTGGGTCACCCGGTCCATGGTCGAGACCATGAAAGAAGGCAGTGTCATCGTCGATGCGGTCATCGATCAGGGCGGTTGCATCGAAACCAGCCGGACCACCTCGCACTCCGATCCGACCTATGTTGACAGCGGCGTGGTCCACTACTGCGTACCCAATATCCCGTCCAATGCCGCCCGAACGGCAACCATTGCGCTCAACAACCTGCTGGTGCCCTTCCTGCTGGATATCGGCGATGCCGGCGGCCTGCGCGAAGCATTGTGGACCAATGTCAGCCTGCGCAACGGAACCTATGTATACAAGAACCAACTCACGAAGAAATCACTGGCCCAGCTCTTCAACATGCCTTACCGCGACATCGAGATGCTCATCGCCAGCCGGATCTGAACATCACCCTCGTCCTCTAAATAATCAAAACGTAAAATCAGGCTCCTCTCCGGCGGATTGGCAACATTGACTGTTTTGCCCCTCTGTCCGCACTCCTGATTCACCAACAAACTCAAACAAAAGATAAATGATACGCTCCCAACTGTTCCTGATTACCCTGTTTGCCTTGCTTACTTCCCACGCCTGCGGACCCACTCACAATAGCGGCGAGCTACCCGGCCCGCTGAGCGATGAGGAGGTCCTGCAGCACATAGAAGTGCTCGCATCTGATGAATTCGGAGGCCGCACCCCCGGCACCGTGTACGAGGAAATGACCGTAGCCTACATCACCGGTCAATTCCAGGAACTGGGCATCGAACCCGGCATGCCGGACGGCTCCTATACTCAGGATGTGCCACTGATGGGACAGACGACCCAAAACGTCGAACTCTCGCTGCATTCCGGTGAGCGACAGGTACCGCTTGCCTACCAGGATGAGGCCATGGCCTGGCCCGCTCACATTCACGAAGAGGTCGATGTAAGCGATGCCGAGCTGGTCTATGTGGGATACGGCATTGTGGCTCCCGAGGAGGACTGGGACGATTTCAAGGGTACGGACGTATCGGGAAAGATCCTGGTGTTCAAAAACTACAATCCCATTACCCATGGGGACCTTTTCGACGGTGGCAACCGCCTTTATTACGGTCGATGGACCTACAAGTTTGAGCAGGCCATTGAACAAGGAGCCCTGGGCGCATTGATCATCCATACCGATGAGACCGCCGGCTATGGATGGGATGTGGTGCGCAACAGCTGGAGCCGCGAACGCCTGTTCGTATTTAATGAAGAAGAGCCTGCCACGAGGTTCAACGGCTGGCTTACCCGCGAGCGCAGCCAGGAGCTTTTTGAAATGGCCGGGCTCAACTTTCAGGATATGCTCGACGCCGCCGAAAGCCCCTTTTTCGAGCCGATCCCCCTTACTAATGTACAGATGGACGCATCCATGACGGCCGATTACCGCTCTATCAAAGCACAGAACGTAGTCGGTAAAATTGAGGGATCGGATCCTGTTCTGGCCGATGAGGCCGTGGTCTTTACAGCCCACCACGACCATCTTGGCATCGGATCTCCGGTGGATGGGGATTCCATATTCAACGGCGCATGGGACAATGCCAGCGGAGTCAGTCTTTTGCTCAATCTGGGTCGCCTTTATCAACTGGAGCCAAATGATATCCGTCGTTCCCTCTACTTCGTGACGGTGACCGCCGAAGAATCCGGACTGCTGGGCTCTCACTATTTCGCTCAAAACCTGCCGTTGCATGCCGGGAAAATATCAGCCAACATCAATCTCGACGCTACCAATATCTTTGGAAAGACCGAAGATTTCGTGGCCATCGGTTATGGCCGCTCCAACATAGACGACATCCTGATGGAAGAAGCCGAAGCGCTCGGACGCACCATCAAGCCTGACCCACGGCCCGAACAAGGTATCTATTACCGTTCCGACCATTTCTCGTTCGCCCGAGTTGGCATCCCCGCACTGTATCCCAATCCGGGCACGGAGTATGTCGATAAACCGGACGATTACAGTGAACAGGTAGCAGCGAACAGATCAAAGATCTACCACTCGGTACATGATGAAATTCATGACTGGTGGGATCTTTCCGGGGCCATCGAAGATTTCAAACTCGTCTACCGCGTAGCCCTGCGCATCGCCAACCACGATGAACTGCGCCAGTGGACGCCCGGTGACGAGTTCGAGGAGGCCCGCAGGCAGGCCCTGGAGGATGCCCAGTCACTTTGACGCAGGCACTTTTTAACCGGATAATCATACGGCATCCTGTCATGGCAAGCCATAAAGAGCTAAGCGAGCGTAATTTCAGGAGGATAAGCTGGATCAACATCCTGCTAACCCCTCCCCTGCTCCTGCTCTTCGCCTGGCCCTATGCCATATTGGGATTGTGGTTTGAATTCCCGGAATTCTGGCTCTACACCGGAGCCTTCCTGTTTGCCTTCCCGTTGTCCTTGACGATCATCCATGGGCACGTAACCCTGGCCCTTGGCGCCCTTCAGCGGTCCCATTACTACGAATGGCTCACCAGACGCCGATGGGGTTTCGGTTTCTGGATCAAGCCGGCCTTTTTTGCCACCCGTTTCCGTTTGATTCCTTTAATCATTAGTTTGTTCATGTTACTTGCAGGTGCCGTGTTTTGAGTGATTTGAATGTACTAATCTTCCTTTGTTCCTGAACCCTTAACATCATTCGTTATGAGTAAAGACAACTCCATCAGCAGAAAAGCCTTTTTGGGTAAACTTTCCATGCTCGGACTGGCCGGTGCCGGTGCCGGCGTTTTTCTGAAGGGGTGCGGCAACGGCGAAGAGGCCGGGGAAGCAGCTGCCGATCCCTGTGCCGACCTTTCCGGACTCAGTGAGAGCGATATTCAGCTCCGCGAAACCCTCCAGTATGTTGCGGAGACACCCAACCCGGACGAGCGGTGTGATAATTGCGAATACTGGATCGAGGATCAGCATGGACCTCAATGCGGCGGTTGCAGCCTGTTCGCCGGCCCGGTTCATCCGGGAGGGTATTGTGTCTCCTGGGTACCGCAATCCTGACCAGCCAAGCATCTGTATCACATGGCAATGAGTACGAACCTGCCTCCTGACTGCGCAAGAGCCGGAGGCGGGTTTTTTTATTTTCTACCGGCCGGATAAAACCGGGAGCGCTTCATCGCCTTGTACATTCTTCTGCTGAAGAACTTTCGCCTCCCTTCAGAAGGTTCCCCGTCATTGTACTGCTCCCAGAATTTTTTTTCCGACTCCAGCGTCCCGATGAGAATGAGCTTTTGTACCTTTTCCAGTATAAAATCCGGCTCCGGCTGAAGAATAATCTCATCGTCTCTTTGCACACCGACAATAGTACAACCGGTCCGGTTGCGTATATCCAGTTCGCTGATCTGCTTACCGTACAACTCCTCGGGTACGTCAACCTTAAAGATATTCAGTCCTTCGGCCAGCATCACCATTTCCCCTCTTTGCAGAAAATTGAAGATGGCATTGGCCCCCATGGTGGAATAGGACAGACTGAAATCCGCTCCCGCCCGACGCAGGGTTTGCAGGTTGCGATCGTGTGTCGCCCGTGAAATGATCTGTATTTCCGACCGTAGCCGGCGACAGTAGAGAGTCAAGTAAATATTCGTGTCATCTTCATTTGGTGTAATGATCACGGTATGAGCATCATCGATTCCGGCTTTTTTCAGGACTTTGAAATCAGCTGCATCACCTACTATATGATGCTCCGGAAACGCATCCAGTTCCTCCTGCCGTTCGACGATTTTAAAAGAAATCTGGCGTTCCTGAAGGGACCTTGCAACCACCACTCCCACCTTTCCTCCACCGAGAATGATCACGGGTGCATCACTGGCATGATAAATACCCATCAATTCGTCGTACCGTCGCAGACTGGCGACCGTACCCACGATTACGAGAATACTGTTTTCCTTGATGATCAAATCGGAAGAGGCAATACGGTATTTTCCGCGTTCCCAGATACCAACTATGTTGACGCCTGTCAATTCACGCAGACGGGTGTCCTTCAGGAGCTTGCCGACAAGAGGTGTCTCCATGGCCGGTGCCTCTGCAATAACCAGTTCCTGAAACCGTCCGATCACATGTACCCGTGCACTTCCGCCCACCACACGCCGTACCAATGATTGCCCCATCATTTCCGCCAGATTAAAAACGAGATTGCTCCCGGCAAGTTTAAGGATGTCGACAGCATCTTCCGTGTTGGTAAAGGTAATAACCGGTACCAACCTGCTGAATTCACGGATCGTAAAGGTGACATTGGTGTTGACCCGTTCATTATCGTTGGCCACTATCAGTGCGGCCTGCTCCACCTGGACTTTTTTCCATGTATCCGGGTCATCCACACTACCGTGAACCACCTCATATCCCATGTCACTTATCTCCAGAGCTTCTGACAGATCTGGAACGACAATCCAGTAATCGTATTGAAAAGTTTTGAGTTTTTCGATCAGAGCTACGGCAACACTGTTGAATTTCGTAATCAGAATGTGGTTTTTGGTATCCGAAGACAGTTTTCGGGGCGCGCGTGCCTGGGCCTGGGCCTCGAGCCAGGGGGCATAAAAAAATTGAATAAATGTGAACGGAAGCATAACCAGCAGGAACACAACTCCTGTAAGCAACACCGAGGCGGAGAATATCCTGCCAATATCTGTATGGAAAACAATATCACCGAATCCGAGCGTTGTCATCGTTACGATGGTCCAGTAGAATCCGGCAATCCAGCTGTGTTCCTGACCCTCATACTGGCTGATTACCTGAAAAAGAAATGTAAACAGCAGCATCACTCCGACAAGTACAAGAATAAAAAGCACCAATCGTTTCAGATTGATCCTGGTGGATTTTTTCTGGAAAAAAAAATTCAGTTCTGAAGCAATGAATTTCATAAAGTGAATACGTTAATAAGATTTCGTATCGTTGTGTCCTATCTTTGAACAAGCGTCGTCAACGCCTTAACCGGTTCAAGTCCTGTAGTGAATAAGTGTTGTTATGCGTACTTTTGATAGCGTTCAATTGGGATGTGGTGTCCTTGATTTTTTATTTTCATATAATTGGCCCTGGAAGGTTTGCTTGTCCGGGTCAACTCCGTCGGTCCGCTTTGCATCAAACCAAAGTGCATCAAATTTAAGATTTCTGGAATGAAAATTATAATTATCGGTTCCGGAGAGATCGGGTTTCACCTGAGCAAGTTGCTTTCTGATGAAGAGCATGACGTTACCGTTCTCGATCATGATACCGCGGCTCTGCGAAAACTCAATGAAAACTGTGATGTCCTTACAGTCGAGGGAAAGGCTACGTCTATGCGGGCCCTGCTTGCAGCAGGTGCCGATCAGGCCCATATGATTGTAGCGGCCACCAGCGTGGATGAAGTGAACATGGTTGTTTCCATGATCACCAAGCGCCTTGGAGCAAAAAGAGTGATTGCCCGAATCCGCAACGATGAGCTTTTTAATCATGGCAGCCCGTTGAAACCTTCCGACATAGGTATCGATGTGCTCATCCATCCAGAACAACACGTTGCTGCCGAGATTGTCCGGCTTATCAAACGGGCGGCTGCCTCGGACCTCGTGAGTATTGCAGACGACCGGTTGCAACTGATCGGTATTCGGCTGGACGCCACCTCGCCTCTCCTTGGAACCACACTGGAACAGTATGCATCACATGCTGTGGATGTTGATTTCAGGGTTGTGGCCATATTGCGTCGTGGGCGGACCATCATACCGGAAGGATCGGATTCGTTTAGAGAAAACGACCATATATTTATTATGGCCGTTAAAGAAGACGTTCCGGCCGTAATCGCTTCAACAGGCCGAAAGGAGAGCCGGATCAAAAAGATCATGATTGCAGGTGGCACCTCCATCGGTACGCGCGTCACTGAAATGCTCTCCAGGGATAAAGGTGACTGGCGGATCAAGCTTATTGAACCGAACTCCGAAAAATCACTCAATCTTGCCGGTCGGCTCCATAATGCGCTTATTCTCAATGGTGATCCCACCGATCCGGACCTGCTGGTATCGGAAGGCATAGCGGACACCGATGCCTTCATCGCCGTTACCCCGGATGAAGAATCAAACATTATCAGTTGTTTGATGGCAAAGCATCTCAGGGTCAGTAAAACGGTAGCACTGGTATCCAAAGCGGAATACATACCCATGAGTCAGACTATTGGCCTGGATGCGGCCGTCAACAAGAAACTATCCGTAACCAACGAGATTCATCGCCAGATACGTCAGGGGCAGGTTATATCCACGTACGCCCCCTATGGCTCAGAAGCCGAGATCATGGAACTTCGGGTCTCGGAAAAAAGCCGGGCCGCCGGCAAACGCATTGAAGAACTCAAATTACCAAAACGATCCATAATAGGTGGCATTGTACAAAACGGAAACGCCGTGGTTGCAACCGGACAGACCCTGATCAAATCCGGCGACCACATAGTGATGTTCTGTTTTCCCGAAGTCCTTGCCGAGGTGACCCGATATTTCACCCGGTGACTTTTTCCTACTCATCCATCCATGTTTGAAGAGCAAAAAACACTCCCGCTGATCAACTTTTCCCAGGTTTTTGGGATTATCGGTTTCTTCCTGCTGTTTCTGGCCGGTGTTTTCCTGGTCCTGGGTCTCCTTTCGCTTGTCTGGATGGAAACCCTGCGCTATCACTATCTTATTCTCTCAATAGTGACACTTGGCATTGGGTGGGTGCTTTTCCGGCGATTTGAAAAGCGCCAGGATCTGCAACTCCGGGAGGTGTTCCTGATTGTGACACTTACGTGGTTTTGCATCAGTTTACTGGGTGCCTTGCCCTTCTATACCTCCGGCGTGGTCTCTACTTATACCGATGCGTTCTTTGAAACCATGAGTGGATTGACTACGACCGGCGCTACGATTTTCGGCGGCACTACCACAACAGGTTTTCAAAATCCGGATATCGAAAGCCTGCCAAATACCCTGTTGCTGTGGCGTTCCACGCTCCATTGGTTCGGGGGCATGGGTTTTATCGTGCTGTCGATTGCCATTCTGCCTATGCTGGGTTCCGGTGGAATGCACCTCTTCCAGGCTGAATCTTCCTTGCTGGGAACGGACAAGCTGATGCCCCGCTTTCAACAGACAGCCAAGCTTTTATGGTTTGTCTATGTTGGAATCACATTTCTGCACTTTCTTTCACTTTGGATACACCCTTCAATGGATTGGTTCCATGCCTTGAACCATGCCTTCTCAACCCTGGCAACCGGCGGCTTTTCCACTCTGAACACCAGTGTTGGGGGATTCAACTCCGTCTACATTGATGTGGTGATAACATTTTTCATGTTTCTGGCAGGCGTGAATTTCATCCTCCATTTCCGGTTACTCACCGGCCGGTATTCCATTGTTGTGAGGAACAGGGAGCTGCGATTTTACACAATCGTGGCCGTTTTGATGATCCTCGGTATCTCCCTGTCCCTCTGGCTCACACAGAACCACACTTTCGGAGAGGCATTCCGTTACGGTTCTTTCCAGGCATTGTCGATACTCACGACCACAGGATATGGCACCGATGATTATACGCTTTGGCCCATATTACCTCTTTTCCTGCTATTCATCCTTTTCTTTGCGGGTGGTTCAACCGGTTCAACCAGTGGCGGGATCAAGATGACCCGCTGGATGATCGTCCTTCGCGTTATGGGATCCGAGATTCGTCAGGCAGTGCACCCCCGCGCCGTCATACCCGTCAGGGTGGGCGATCACATACTGACCGACAGGGCCGTTCGTACCGTCATGAGTTTTTTTGCCATTTATCTCTTACTTTTCGCATTCGGCTCTTTTGTTATGACATTACTTGGATTTGACCTGTTGTCTGCCATCAGCGCCAGCATTGCATGTATCGCAAATATCGGTCCGGCATTCGGTGAATTTGGACCGGCCGAGAACTATGCCGCCATACCTTCCATCGGAAAATGGTTGCTGGCCCTTTTTATGCTGATTGGCAGACTTGAAGTGCTGGCCGTTGTCGTGCTGTTCTCCCGCGACTTCTGGTCGCATTATAACAAACCGTGATGATCAGCCCGTGATGATCTGCGCTGCGGACAGATGGGTATCCTGCCACCAAACATGTAATACCACGGAGTGGAACATGGCATCAAAAATCAAATTCTCCCAACTGGAATATAAAAAACCCTCGAATGACCAGCTCATTGAGCGTTCCCGCTCCTTCCTGCAACTCATGAAAAAACGCCGGACTGTCCGTGAATTTTCAGAGGAACCGGTCCCTGATGAAGTAATACGCAATTGCGTTGAAGCAGCAGGCACCGCTCCTTCCGGTGCCCATATGCAACCCTGGCATTTTGTGGTGGTACGGGATCCGGATATCAGAAAACAGATCCGTCTGGCGGCGGAAAAAGAAGAACGCATGAACTACGAAATGCGCTATTCGGATGAGATGAAGCATGATATCGAAAAACTGGAGACTAATTTCCAGAAGCCCTTCCTGGAAGAGGCACCTGTACTTATCGCAGTTTTCAAGGAATCCTATCGCATCGAGAACCAGATCCGGCGCAAGAACTATTATGTAAACGAATCGGTGGGCATTGCAACCGGCCTGCTGATTACTGCCCTTCACCATGCAGGTCTTGTATCCCTTCCACATACGCCAAGCCCCATGCGATTTCTGAATGAAATCCTGAAGCGACCCGGCAATGAGTCACCGACCGTGTTGCTGCCGGTTGGATATCCAGCAGCTAATACCCGTGTACCGGACCTGCAGCGCAAGCCGCTGGAAAAAATAATGACAGAGTTTTAATCTGGCGCCATGGCCCACGATGATCCGGACAGCAATGGTGCTTTGGAGTATCCCATCGACGGGGTCCTCGACCTTCATGTATTTCCCCCTTCCGAAGTGCACGACCTGGTGCCTGAATACCTCGGGGCATGCCGGGTAAAAGGCATACTGACCGTCCGCATCATCCATGGCAAGGGGACCGGCACCTTGCGCAGGATTGTGCACTCCACGCTCGATTCTCTTCCGTGGGTGAACCGCTATCACCTGGCCGGACACGGAAGCGGGACCTGGGGAGCCACAATCGCCTACCTGGATCCGCCAGATAAAACAGCATGACCTTTTCGGCCTGACACCGATCGCCTAGGCAGCGCCCACCTCCATCCACATATCCCCTTGCGATATTTTTTTTGGTTATTTATCCATAAATCATATATTATTAGAATATTAGCTCCCCTGCTGCGTTAATGTTTTACACGCTATCCGTTCAACCATTTTCCGGAAAAATCCCATGGCAGAGGACATGAAGAATATCAACCGGATAGATCAACCGACCAAGAATACCTTTGGCTGGTTTGTCCGCATCAGAAGGGACGGCAAAAAAATCAGCCGGTTTTTCAGTGACGGACGATACGGGGGAAAGGAAGAGGCGCTGAGCTCAGCCCGTGAATTCCGCAACAAAAACCTGTCAGAGTGGCAGAAGTTTGCCAAGAATCCGGAACGGGCCATGCATTTGGGCAAACAGAGCAATATTGGCTATCCGGGTATCAGCTACTGCGTAAAAAGCAAAACGAGAAACGGGGAAGTCTATCAGGAGCACGTCTTCCAGGTCTCCTACTCTCCCGAAAAAGGAGTGCACAAAAACAAGTCCTTCTACATACCGAAAGCAGGTAGCAAGCAGGAATTCCGGAAACATTATGATACCAGGCTGAAGCGGGCCATCGCTTTCCGCGACGAGCAAATGATGAAAATCTACGGCGTGCGCTACGCCAACTTCAAAAAGCGGAAAAAATCCGACGATAAGGCCGGAAATGGCATCAAATAGAGAGAGCTTTGCCTGCCTTCTGTGATTTAAACCGGGTTCTTTCTATATTCCCGGTTCAGGGACATGCCGGGCGGCAATTTTACCGTGGACGACAGGTGATGGATCCATCAAACCGGTTAACCTGATGCAAATCGATAATATGAACTGGAATAACGTGATAAAAAACATTTGGATTTTACCGATACTGCTGATCTTCGCCGCCGGATGCGGCACACCTGAGCCGGTTGCGGTCAGCCTGGAACACCATTTCAAAAAAGCCGACGCACCCACTTTTTACAGGGAAGCCATCAGCCGGGAAGGCATGGTCGTATCTGCCCATCCGCTGGGCAGCGAAGCTGGTCGTTTGATGTTGGAACAGGGAGGCAATGCAGTGGACGCGGCCGTAGCCACCGCCTTTGCGATTGCCGTGCTGGAGCCGAACATGTCCAGCCTTGGCGGAAGCGGGGCCATGACCTTGTGGAACCGCAGTACCGGCATGGCAGACTATGTCGATTTTTATGCCGTTGCCGGGTCCGACCCCGATTACGGACTCGACATCGATCCCGACTCGCTAATCACACCGGAACGGGGCGTAGCCGTACCGGGCATGGTTGCCGGACTCCTGGAAGCACTGGAAAAATACGGTACACTGGATAGGCAAACCGTTATGGAACCGGCCATTCGGCTCGCAGAAGAAGGTTTTATCGTGCATCACCTGCTGGCAGATGTGATTGCCGGATACGAATCCAGACTGACCTATGATGACGCGGCGGCCCGGCACTTTTATCCCGACGGGGAACCGCTTCGGGCTGGACAAAAGTTGGTGCAGAAAGATCTTGCCGACGTGCTGAAACGCATTGCCGAGTTTGGAAAAGACGGTTTTTATTCCGGTGAGGTAGCAAAACGAGCCATAGCTAAGCTGTCAGAGGGCGACAGCAGACTCACGCTTGACGATTTTGAAAACTACACTCCGCGCTGGCGGGGTGCCCTGTGCCAGGAGTGGCACGGTCACCGCATCCTTTCGGCTCCGCCAAGTCTGGCCGGCCACGAAGTCATCCTTGCGCTGAAGCTCATCGAACGCAGCAATATTGTCAGGCAGGGCCACCCCGCTTCCAACGGCGAGGCTTTGGGGGCCCTCATCGATGCCATCCGCATTGCACGGGCCGACCGGGGACAGTGGCAGGGCGATCCTACGTTTGTAAACCTGCCTGTTGCCGGTATGATCAGCGACGAATACGCGTCCCTGCGTACCACCGCAATGGGCGGTGAAGTGCCGGACACTATGCATGCCGGCAATCCGTGGCCTGCTACCGCCCGCTTCACTGCTTCGACAAGCTGCATCGGCGAGGGTTTCTTCACTCCTCCCCTCACTATTACCGAGCAGGAACCCGATGAACTCCGCCAACATATACCCCGGTCCGTCATAATCGAAACCCAAACCGACCCGGATACCCAGCATACCACCCATATTTCCGTCGTCGACCGGGACGGCAATGCCGTCTCCATGACTAATACCCTCGGTCTTTACTTCGGGTCTTCCGTTTTTTCCGACGGCTTGTTCTACAATTCCGCCAATCATAATTTTGGAGGTAGTTACGGAAGTATCCGGGGGCCCGGCCGCACGGCACACTCCAGTACAGCCCCTACCATTGTCCTGAGTGATGATCGTGTTGAGCTGGTGGTCGGCTCTCCGGGCTCGGGACGCATACCACCCGCCATCGTCAACATGATCGTTCATACCCTGCTTTACGACCTGCACCCGGCCGATGCTATCCGCATGCCCCGGATGTATCCCATGCTCAACGCACCGGTCGTCCAGTTGGAACGAGGCTTTGCCCCGGAAGCATTGGAAGCGATCCATCAGCGCGGATATGTGGTGTCCACTTCCAACTATCCGATGAACATGCTGTTTGGAGGCGTCCAGATGATACGAGCCCTGGAGGACGGTACCCTTATCGGCGTATCCGATCCGCGCCGTGACGGGGGTGCAGCTGGTCTTTGATCTGCGTAATTTCTCTTATGGCAAGACTCCGAAGCAACGTAAGGCACCGATTCTCTGCAGTACATCGGTGGCCGGTTATGTACCCATGAGTGGCAATACGCTAAAGCCCCTTTCAACAAGAGCAAATACGATGAAACGAATCATCATCGACATTGATATCCAGAACATAATCGAGATCGTCAAGAAGCGAAAAGGCCGGCTGTCGGCCTTTTTTGCCAATTATGTGATCCGGGAGGATACGATACGCGAGGAGGTCGAACGCCGCGTGGTCGATGAGATCCAGAAAAACCTGGAAAAAAACCTGAGCATCCGACTGCATCAGGAGGGGATCAAAGCCCGGCTGGACGTACGCCAGTCCAACGCCAGGGATTAGTCCTGCTTCACGTAACGGTCAAACCAGTCTATGACGCGCTCCATGAAGTCGAGGCGGTGCGCCCGCTCCACGAGTCCATGCGGCTGTCGCGGATACATGACCAGACCGGTCGGGATATCATTCAGTTCCAGAAATTGATGCAACTGAATGGACTGTTCGGGGTGCACACGATCATCAGCCAGGCCATGCGCCACCAGAATGGGCGTACGTGCATTCTGGATATGGGCAACCGGTGAGCGGTCCCAGTTGACCCCATGGTTTTCAAACCACCACAGGTCCCAGTGGGTGATGGACATCTCGTGAGGGATATCGGTCGTCCCCATGAAAGAGATCCAGTTGGAGAGTCCAGCAAAGGTGACGGCCGCCGCAAAACGGTCGGAATAGCGGGTGCCTGCCCATGCCGAGAAGTACCCCCCGTAGGAAGTACCCGAAATGCCGACTTGCTTCGGATCAACCACCCCCTGGTACGCGAGGTGATCTATGCCGCGGATCACATCTTCGAACTCTTTTCCGCCCAGATCCCTGTGGTTGGCCATGGTGAACCAGGAACCGCGTCCCCCGCTTCCGCGGTAGTTTGGCTCGAGCACCACGTATCCCCGTGATGCCAGCACCTGGGCCGGATAGAGCGGTCGTGTATTCCATCCGTCGATGCTGACACCCTCGGGACCGCCATGCGGCAGGATAGCCAGCGGATAGGCTCGGCCTTCCTCGTATCCAATCGGGTAGGTGAGTACCCCCTCGATCAGAAGTCCATCGGGCCCGAGCCACTCAATGGTGGCCTGCTGCCCCAGTTCGCGCTCTTCCAGAAAGCGATTGTGGTGTGTGAAACGGACCCACTCCGTGTCTTCCGAATTGCCAAGATATACTTCCGGTGGATGATCCCTGCGATGGACAGCGGCTGCAAAATGACGCTGATTATAATTAAAACTCACAGATCGAAAGATTTCCAAATCACCCCCCGCCATCAGACGGGTTTCTCCGCCGGATGCGGACATCTCCCGAAGGGCCGTGCGGGTGCCCTCGACGGCGACAAAACGGAGGGTGTTGCTGTCTTTCCATTCCAGCCATTCAGGCGTACCCTCATAGCCCATGGGCGTGATATCGGTGGATATGTAGTTTCCCACCTCGGTTACATAGATACGCTGCGGAAGCGGATCGTTGATCGCCTTGGCACCGAGGAAAGCAAAACGGTTGCCATCAGGAGACCAGGCCATCATGCCTACCTTGCCCTGGCTTTCTGCCAGCAGGTCTGTGGACCCGTCGCGGACCATCAGCACCTTGATCTCACTGAACATCATCTCGTCATCAAGCCCGGTGCCAAACGTCATGCGTAAAGCCAGTCGGTGATTGTCCGGTGACCACTCAAAGTCCCAGACGGTCATATCCGCCTGTGTAACGGGTCGGGCCCCCTCACTGTCCTGAACCCAAAGCCGCACATGGCGCTCGTTCTCACCCGATACCTCCATGTCAAATCCCTGATCCCTGCGCTCTTTCACCTCTTCCGGGTAGGGCGACCTCATGGTATAGGCAAGCAGCGAAGGATCGGTGGAGAAGGCATAGTCCATCACACCTTCAGGTGCCGAGGTGTGCTGTTCCAGATCCCCGCCGACTACATCCATGGAATAGACCTGCGGACGGTTATGATACTCCTGATTGACCATGCGGAAAGCGATGCGATTGGTGCCGGGCACCCATGAAAGCGAGGAGGCACTTTGAGGCCGGGTGATGATGTGCGAAACGTCGCGGGTTTCCAGATCGATGACACGTACTTCGGAATAGTTTTCACCGATGTCTTCGTCGGGCTGACGCGGCACACTCAACGTGTAGGCCACATGCGTACCCTGCGGATGCATAACGACCTGTCCCACCCGTTCGATATTGACCACATCTTCAGGCGACAGCTGCGCTTGCACAGGGACCGGCAGAATAAGCAGGGGCAGTAACAGTGCGGCGAGTGCACATTGAATCACATGTTGACAGTAAATGCTTTTCATATTCATGAGGATTTGGATCTCGTTTCCCAGCGGTACCGTACGCCGGTCGTGATTCCCGAATATAAAAAGAATTGCAGACCTGTTCCCCAAAATCGGCAGGTCCCGGGAGTGCCTTTATCGTCTGTGCTCTGCGGTGTATATGTTGGTAGCGCTACAGCGTGCCGTTATCGACTGCTTTTCGGTGTACTTCTGTTGACCGTACACCGACATGCCGCAACAGACCGTATTTCTGCATTTCTGAGTAAACCGGATCAAAAAAATGCCTTAATAAACCGGGGTCAGTTTTCGGGCCGGTATTCGTCGCGCAGCTTTTCCTCGAAGAGCTTTTTGAACTTATCGATCTTGGGCCGGATCACAAGCTGGCAGTACCCCTGATCCGGGTTCTGCTCGAAGTAGTTCTGGTGATACTCCTCCGCTTCATAGAAGGCTTCAAAAGGCGTGATCTCCGTAACGATCGGGTCTTCAAATATACCGGATTCATCCAGTTTCTTTTTATAGAATTCAGCCCGTTCACGCTGTTCGTCGGTATGGTAAAAAATCACCGACCTGTACTGTGGTCCCACATCGGCGCCCTGACGGTTTAACGTGGTTGGATCGTGTGTACGCCAGAAAATCTCAAGCAGGGCATCAAAGGAAACCACCTCCGGGTCATAGGTAACCTGTACCACCTCGGCATGATCGGTCTCTCCCGTACTGACGATGCGATAGGACGCCTCATCTTTGCGTCCGCCGGAATACCCGGAAACCACGGAAGTCACTCCATCCACGCGTTTGAATACCGCTTCTACACACCAGAAACAACCGGCGCCGAAAGTCACTTGTTGTTCGCTCATCTTCGTTCTGTCAAAGGTTGTATCGGAACCCGGATGGAATGTACGGACATCGCCAGAGGTGTTGTTGACGCCCGTGGCCGTGATGCCGGTGCCAGGCATTGCCAGCGACAAGAACAACAGGATGATGTACACTCCGCTTACCGGAATCAACCGGCTTGACGAATGCTCTTTTCCGCTGTTCATTATTTCCATCCAGTGAACCAATAAAGTTATTCTTGATTATGCTTCAGGCGGTTCTTCCCCGGACTGGGAGAACTTGAACTGGTTGTTGAAGGATGTCTTGAGTTCTTCCAGATCTTCTTCCCCCACAAGCTCGCTCATATCCTTGATGCCAACTTTGCGGATGAGGTTGAAGATCATGCGGTTGAAGATCATTTGGTGCGCCATGGAGGTAATCTGCATAAGCTGCTCCTGCCCGATCTGCTGATTGGCCAGTTGAAGCTTGCTCATCAAGGGTTCCAGCAGTTTCTGCGCACTTTGTGCGAGCTGCTTTTCCAACTCCTGCGCCTCTTCATTTTTTTTACTTGTAATCTCTTTGCCGTCCTGATCAACTAATTTCATAAATCGTTGCTTTATTTGTTGTGTATGGTAGAAACATGTTGATATGTTGCATTCACAAACGAAACGTCCGGACATTTCATTCATTGTGGAAGAGCTCAGTATTAGCTCTATCCCAAATCATAGCTCCAGTCTTGACCCTGATCCTGGCTTTAGCGGATCTTTAGCCTGAACTTCAGCCTCAGAGCGCTGTGATTCCAACCGGTTTGCCAGGGTGCTGCTTACCGCGCCATTTTGTACTCCCGGGGAGGTTCGGCGTGTAGCAAATGACGCACGAAGAAGTCGAAAGTACGCCGCAGATGGTATCGCTCGTTGGCGTAGCCGTGATCACGGTTCGGCATGACGATCAGGTCAAAATTCTTATTTTCAGCAATCAATTCGTCGATCAGCAGCAGAGTCATATTCGGATGCACGTTACTGTCCGTTGTGCCGTAGGTCAGCAGCAATGCATCCTCGAGCTGACCCGCCTGCTTCCATATGGCCTGGTCAGCGAACGTATCGCGGTCCTCCCCGACGATGCGCGGTCCCTGGTATTTTTCGCCCCAGTAGTAGGTATAGCCGCGGTTGTCCATGTTCCCGGCACTGGCCACACCGGCCCGGAATACACCAGGGAAGCGGAGCAGTGCGCTCATGGTGGCATAGCCACCTCCGGAATGCCCGTAAATGCCGGCCCTTTCAGCGTCGATCCATGGGTGCCGCTCCGCCAGCTGACGGATGGCTGCAATCTGATCCTCGATGCCGTTGTCGCTCATGTCGCCGTACCAGGCCGTGTGGAACGACTTGGAGCGCAATGGTGTGCCCAACGCATCGACCTGGATGACAATGAAGCCCAGTTCGGCGAGCGCATGCGTTTGTCCCCTGCGCACCGGCGAAAAACTGCGTGTGCCGACGCTGCCGATCTGTGGTCCGGGGTAGATATTGATAACGATCGGATAGGAACGTTCCGGATCAAAATGGGATGGCTTGTACAGGAGCCCGTACAGATCGGTCTCGCCGTCCCGGGCCTTGACGGTAAAGGGTTCAGGCAGCGTCCAGGGCGTCTCTTCCAACGGTGATATGTCCGCCTGCTCCAGGGTCATCACCTCGGTGCCGTCGGCCGCACGGAGTACGGTAACCGAAGGGGTGCGGAAATCCGAGTATTCATCTACGTAATAGCGGCCGGACGGAGAAGCCGATACCACATGATTTGCTTCCTGCGGACTCAGCAACCGGGGTGTGTCGATGACCGGATGGCCATTGGACAGGATGATCTCGATCGTGTCACGCACCGCCGAGGTTCCGTATGTACCGGTAATGCCGGTCATCCGTCGGATCCCGTCCTCCCCCTCTTTCCCGTCTTCGCGGTCTTTCCCGTCCTCGCGGTCTTCCCCCTCTTCCCCGTCCTTCCCGTCCTCGCGGTCCATGGTTTTCCCGCGATCCGTCGAGTCGTCGAAATCACCGGGTGTGCCGGAAGGATCCTCCGGGCCGGGTCGCAAGTCCGGATCCGATTCATCCAGCACGCGAACTTCCGTTCCGGGTTCGCCGAAATCGACCTTGTAAAGATGCTGCTGATAGGGGTCCCGTTCCGGCTCTTTACCTGCTGCCGTAAACCAGACGGTCCCCTGTTGCGAATCGACGGACAAGACATCCACCACGTTCCAATCCCCGAATGTGACGCGCCTGCGGAGTTCTCCGTCATCCAGGCTGTGCAGGTACAGATGCCCCCACTCATCACGGCGTGTGAACCACAGGAATTCGTCACGGTCGAAGAGCACCCGCCAGTTGGGGATGCCGCGGGAGGTGAGGTTCGACTCGAAGAAGGTCTCTGCCGTCTCCTTGTGGATGTGGCGGACGTCGCCGGTTTCGGTATCGGCGATGTACAGATTGACTTCCCGGTAGTCGCGCGAGGTGGTGACAAATGCCATCTGGGATGCGTCATCGCTCCATTGGATGTCAGCCCACTGGTCGCCGCGCTCCAGGCCGCAACAGTTCGAGGTGCGCTGGTGGGAGGGTTCGATATCCAGCCAAATCATGGAACGGCTCTTCACATCCAGTACCACACGTTCGTGCATCGGTACGATGGTGTCCCCGGGCAGCGCGTAGGGCCAGGAGTCAAGCAACGGCCGGTACTGCGCCGTTTCCAGCAGGTGCATTTCTTTCACATCCCGTTCATCAAGCCGATAGGTGGCGATTTTCCGCGAATCGGGCGACCAGTGCAGCACGGGGCGGTCTGAGCGGTACCAGCCCTGGGAGTTGGTGGCAAAACCGTGCCGGTAGGTGCCGCCGGTAGTCAGTGCGAAATCCTCGCCGCTCACCATGTCGCGCACCCAGAGGTTGTGATCCCGTATATATGCCGCCCACCGGTGATCGGGCGAGAGGACACTGTATTCGGGCTGCTCCGGGCGATCGGATTCCACACAGACATATTCATCGAGGTCGCATTCCCATTTTTTGTCATCCGCCTTCAGGAGGATCGCTGTCCCGTCATGAACATACCGGAACGTGCTAAACGGCAGATCCCCGGCAGATACGGTGGTGTCCAGCAGTTCGTCCAGCGCTTCCGCCAGTTTTTCGTGATCAAAAGCCGGCTGCCGCTCTCTTGCACGAGGGTCTACATGGTAGAACCGATACCCGTCATCGGTACGGACCCGGTACCAGAACCGGTTGTCATCGATCCAGTTCGGCTCGATGCTGCTTCGCAGGACCTTGGACTGCAGGTTCCATGATAAAATCTGCTCGGCACGCTCATAATCGGCCTCCGACAAAGCAACGCCGTTAACAGCAGATTCCTGACCGGCATGACCCGGCCCGGGTTCGCGCTCCGCGACCGTTCCCGGCGGGCGGCAGGCCTGCGCCGCGAGCAACACCAATAACAAAACCGTCAGCATCCTCACTGCCGGTATTCCAGAGCAAGGCCTTTGCATTGAGTGCTCATACGTTAATGATGTACCCTGTCCGGGGGCCGTGGTTTTTGCAGCGATAGCACAAAAGTTCATGACGCGATTGATTTTGTGAATGGATGAGTGAGTGGATGGGTGGCTGGGTGGATAGATGGATGGAGGGATGAGTGAGTGAGTGAGTGGGTGGGTGGATGGATGGTTGGATGGGCGGTTGGCTGGGTGGATGGATGGTTTGTTTACCATTGGCTCGGGCAGCCTTACTCTGCAGCCGGCATTCGGTGAAAGGGTTCCGGGTATTCGTATACAAAAAGTTGCTCTAATTCATCGCTCACAAGGTAGATTTCATTTTCCGACCGGATCACGGCAATACCCTCCAGTTTTGCCAGGCCGGTATCAAACGCTGCCAGCATCCGGCCCGATGTATCCAGCACAAATACGGCCCGGGCTTCGTCGCTGACCAGCCACAGGACCCCATCCGCATCCTCATAAAACAGACCCGATAAATCGAGTCCACGGACATCTTCCGGTGCTCCGAAGTCAAGCGATGAGCGGCGGATTTGCTGGCGTTCTGATCCAAGCAGGACATCCAGCTCCATCATCACCCTTGGATTCTTTTCATTGACGACAAAGAGATGGCTGGTGCCCGGGTTAATCGTGATCCCTTCCAGTCCGTCGTTCTCATTCCGCCCCTCCAAATCCACCGGATAGCGGGCGATTTCGTTGCCCAGTGTGTCGTAGTGGACAATCTGACGAAGCCGTTCCTCGGCCACAAACAGGGTTTTGTTGACCGGGTGCTGGGAAATCCCCTCCATATCGTCTCCCTCCACCTGCAATTCATTCACGATCCGGCCCTGCCGGTCAAGCTTGCAGATGCTTCCCCCGGAATGGTCACTGATCGTCCAGAAGAACTCACCGGTATGGTCCACATCCAGTCCGGAGGGATCGCTTACCTGCAACGGATATGAATGAAGAAGCTGCAACGAATGAAGCCGGTTTGGCTGATCAGGTGTCGGCCGGTTCATCGGGATCAGGAACCCCCCGTGATCCCGATCAAAATGCATTCGCCCCAATGATATGTCATGGACAACATCCAGTGCGTCGTAGGACAGGGTATCCACCACCGGTTTGCCGGCCGTCTCCGGTCCGTACAGGCCGAGTCTGGCTCCCTCTTCCGGCAGTATCAATGGTATGTGGGCGGCCTGACCGGTGTGCTCGCGTCCGCCGGCCCAAAGCATCAAAAAGCCGTTTGCCGGGATAGTCGTGCCCTGTGGCAGGGAATAGGAGCGCAGATCATGAACTGCCTGGCCCGGATATTCCACAGCCGTGCTGTGTGAAGCGGGGTGGTACCCTACCACCCATTCACTGAGGTCGACGGCCGTATCCTCCCGGTTGTGAAGCTCGACCCAGCCGCTGAAAGCGTCGAAATCAGGGTCAGCCAGGGTTTCCTGCTGGCGGATCATGACCTCGCTGATGATGACTTCATAATGTACAAATGACGAGTGAGCGGGTGGGTCGGTGTCATTGTGTGACTTTTCGCCGTTTTCCTGCTCGTCCCGGTTGTTGGAAGATTCCGGATCCGCTGTTCCATCAACAAGGTCGGCGCAGGCCAGCGGAAGCAAAAATGCCAGCAACAGGAATATATGCAGGGGGTTGCGAAATGATGTGTGCACAGAAAAAAGGTTAATGCCGATTTTGGCCGAAATATGTTGGCTGAAATGAAGTTGCTGTTCGAAATGGTTTAAAATACAAAAAACCCCTGAAACCGGCCATCCGGGATCTATTAACCGGTATGTGCGGGTCGGTCAGCGGACTACCCTGGCCACACCGCCGCGGCGGGCGTCACCGACTCCGTGGAAACCATCCGGCCCGTCCATCACCGAGTGCACACCACCGAAGAACAGGTTGGATGCCCCCCATATCCTGTGGTCGGGCCATGCCTTGAGGACCGGTTCCAGTGCCGAACGATCAAAACCATGCTCAATGGAAAGAAAGTCTTTTTCACAGTGCAGGCGGGGACTCGAAACAGCTTCTTCAGGTGACATGCCATAGTCGGTGAGATTCAGTATTACCTGAAGGATGGCCGTACGGATCCGGTTGGAACCGCCGGATCCAAGGGCCATCACCGAGCCATTTTTCATGGTCACAACGCCCGGAGTCATCATCGATGTGATGCGCTTGTCTGTCGGCCAATTGTGGAAGCCCGCAGGATGCAGGTCCTCCTCCCCCAGCATGTTGTTGAGCATGATGCCGGTTTCCGGGATGATGCGGCCGCACCCTTCACCGTTACTGGTGGTCAGGCTGGCCGTATTCCCGTCCGCATCCATAATGCTGATGTGGGTGGTTCCCCTGTTGAACCGGGGATTTCCGACAACTTCGCGACGGAATTTTTCAACATAGGAGGATTTCAGCATCCCTTCTCCCGGGACCGGCTCGTTGTTATGCATCAGGTAATCGACACGGGCCAGCTCGGTCTGCTGTTGGACGGAAGCAAGCCGGAGCAGGTGTCGGGCCGATCCGAATGGTTCACCGGCCGGATCGGAATCCTCCATCAATTTAAGCGCAAAGGCAATAAGCATACCGCCTGAACTCGGCGCAGGATTCAGTGCAATACGGGCGGCATCACGGTAGGTCATCATCAGGGGCTTTCGCCGGATGACCTCATACGATTCGAAATCCTCCCGGGTAAGATGTCCCCCCTGTTCCCTGCACAGACGGTCCACCACACCGGCAAATTCCCCGCGATAAAAAAAGTCCTCGCCTTCCGTGGCAAGCACATCCAGGAAATCGGCCATGTCGGGTTGATGCAGCAGCTGTCCTTCCTTGAGGAGTCCGCCCTCCTGCTCCGGGCGACCGTATATGCGCATCGAACCTTCGGTTGCCATGAATACGGGCTTGACGATATCGAGGATGTAGGCCTGGAAGTGGTTCA
Source organism: Cyclonatronaceae bacterium (assembly GCA_046483675.1). Taxonomy (GTDB): domain Bacteria; phylum Bacteroidota; class Rhodothermia; order Balneolales; family Natronogracilivirgulaceae; genus SKNL01. Next base: position 5,758 of record JAWOCT010000015.1, on the reverse strand, counting down.
GGGCCACCCCGTTCCTCGCGAATTCAATGGCCGGAGCGGCCAGTTGCTTCATGGGCATCCGGCACAGATCGCGATGTATGGCAAAAAGGCCCCGGACGGTTCCGGGTACGGCGGCCGATCCCATGCCGATATGGAATTCCTGAAGGGCTTCGCCAAAATCAGCAGAAATCGGATAGAATTCCACCTCGTCGGGATTGCGCCGATGGCGCGGTGTATGTACAAAAAAATCGTACAGCGTCTGGGTCCCCTCTGGTGTGCGGGCCAGCATGAAACCGCCTCCTCCCGGCGATGAAAGCACCGGTTCGGTGATGCAAGCTGCCAGATGGGCAGCTATGGCCGCATCAAAGGCATTGCCGCCACTTCGAAGGATCTCCTCGGCAACCTGCACAGTCTGCTCGTTGCCTGCTGCTATGACACCTTTATTCTTCCTCACAATTAATCGACTGGATGACTGCTGGATGACTAAAAATTTGATTGGATTTGTACCAGAGTTGATAACCAGCACATGATACAGCCAAAATGTCAAAAATGGCAGTGGAAACCAATAAACCGCTTTGAAGCCCAAAAAAAAATGCGAACCCGGATTACACCAGATTCGCATTTTTTGTGCTCCCCCGACTGGATTCGAACCAGTAACCCTTCGGTTAACAGCCGAATGCTCTGCCATTGAGCTACGGAGGAGTGGCAGGTGAAACGGACATCCTGTCCGATTCAAAATTTAAATATAAAGAACATTGTCGTATCAAGTCAAGTCAGAAACTGAACCCGGATAAGATACTTTCTCCAGAAACAGCCCGTGCGGCGGTGCAAGTTCCATATTTCCCAATTCTGTATCCTCTTGCAATTTTTTTTGAAACCAGTCCGGGTCTTTTACCCCCTGGCCCACGCTTACCAGTCCGCCTACAATGGCGCGCATCATCGAGCGGAGAAAACGGTTGGCACGGACACGGATAAAAATACAATGGTCTTCCGGCCCCGATCTCCCGGCTTCGTGTATGTGACAACGGCAATGAGGCAGTTCGGCCGTCCTTTTGGAGAAACCGGAAAAATCGTGTTCCCCCCTGAGCAAGTCGAGTCCCCGGTCCACGACATCCCAGTCCGGAATGTGACCGGGATACCAGGCGTACAGCCTTTTGAATGGATCAGGCCGCAAAAGGATCTGGTAGCGGTACTGTCGCCATCGGGCATCGAAGCGGGCATGGAAATGTTCCGGCACCTCATCAATACGTCGCACAAGTAAATCATCCGGCAGCAGGCGCTGCAGGCGCCCGGTCAGCCAGTTCCTCTCGACCGGGATATGGACGTCGAAATGGGCATGCTGATCTTCGGCATGGACACCGGTGTCGGTACGGCCGGATCCATACAGCTGGATGTCTTCCTGAATGAGCGTTTTCAGCGCCTGCTCAAGTTCTCCCTGGACCGTACGGGCATCAGGCTGCTTCTGCCAGCCAAAAAAACCCGTCCCATCATATCCGAGCTGAATAACATACCGCGGCATAGGCTGTCAGAACGTAAAGGAGATAACGGCTTGCCAGCCTCTCCAGGATGGACCGGGCTCCAGGTGGACGGTGGCTCCGGAACCGGATACCGAAGCTGCACGGCTGTAGGCGCTGATGCCGCTAATCACCCGATTGGCCACCATCAGGGCGACCAGGGCCGGCAACTGCTGATCCAGATCATCACGCCGCGACCGCAAATCCAGATATTCCCTTCGCAATTCATCGCTTTCCCATTCCCAGCGGTACGCCGGTTCATCGGGGAACAGCCGGTCAAGGTTGCGGGTCCGCTCCTGATAATCATTGTAGTCAGCCAGCGACCGATACCCGCCCACGGCAAGCTCAAACTCCCGGTCCTGGGCACGGATATCCGTTCCGGAATAGGCAGAGGCATGGGTATACATGTTCTTTTCCAGCACATAGGACTGTCTGTAAATACCCAGGTAGGAAGCCAGCAGCACCACCTCGGCACCCAGATGCAGTTGTCCCCGCCGCCAGTTGCCGGAGTCGGCGTAGTAATGTCCCCATCCGGGTACCACCAGTGACCGGAACAGGGCTGCCATCGGTGAGGGTGCGCTGCCCACATCGGGGGTACCGTCCCTGGCAATCAAGCCCTTCCATTCCGTCGAAGCGTCAGTATCCGCGGGTTTTATAAACGGCTCATCTGCCATGACCCCGTCTCCTCGGGAAAAGGCGTAACTCTCTGATGGAAGGACGGAACTCGCTGATTGAAGGGCGGCACTCGCATCAGTTGAGAAGGCCAGCATCCACAACAGGAGCAGCGTCAAGGCACCGGGTATTTGTTTATTCGGATAATCCATCCGTTTCAATATTTGGTTTTCAGGAAAAAATGCAAGGCGCGTCCGCATCCAGGATACGCGTGCGGACCTTACACGCGGACCTCGCGCACGGACTTTACACAGGGATCGTAGCCATCGTATCCGTCATGTTGCAGGATTTATAATCGTACCATGCATGTAGAGGAATCGTGCATTTTTTGATCCAGGATGCATGGTGTTTGTGCACAAGAGTCACAACGATATCAATTATCAATGGTTTCTGATTGCGAATCAATAGCTTCTGATTGCACTGCTTCGGCGGAAGAGGGACGTTCGACTTTGGCGGTCACTTTCGACTGATGCCCGTTGCGATCGAGGAACTCCCGTTTTTTCTGGTCCGCCCAACGGTATATAATGGAAACACTGAACCCGAACATCAGCAGGAATGTACCCAGCCACACCACCGAAATAAGCGGTTTGTGTTCGGCGGAAAGCAGGATCCAGTCCCTTTCGGGCTGCCCTTCCACTCCCCCCATTACCAGCTCGATTTCGTCACTGTCGGGATGCACTTCGCGGAAGCGCACCGAACCTTCCAGCGCCGGGGTATCAGCCGGTGCGTCCGATTGTCGATACATTTGCCGGTCCGGTTGCTCACCGGAGACCGAGTCAGGATCCGCTCCCGGTCCCGGCAATTCGAACGACACGGGTGGATTGAAGGCGTACTGGCCATCCTCATTTGAGGCCAGGATGTAAGAGGGACGGATTTCAATGGTATCACCGGTCTCCCGATGCACCAGCAGCAGATCCGCACGTACGCCGATGATGCTGTTCTCGGGCAACTCCTCTTCGTCGATATAGATGAAGTTCCGGAACTGCATGGTGTAATCCCCTATTTGCATGGTGCTGCCACGCCGGATGCGTACCACCGTCTCATCGGGATCATTTTCCGCCATCTGCGGACCGAGCTGATCGACAGTCTGGAACTGACCGGGATTCTCGCGATTCATCCGTTCGATTTCCCTATCGACCAGCGAAGATCCCGCCACGTACATGAAAATATCGGCAAGCCAGCCGGTACGCACAGCCGGATCCACTGTCCACTCCACTGCCCCCGGAGATGAATTGGAGAGCATCGGATAGACGGTCGGACGCATGACAAACGATCGGCCCGATTCCACATCTTCGAAAAGGATTTCGTACTCCTGCTCACCCGGACGGTTGCGCTCGGTGATGTCCGCATCGAGGAATGTTACCATGTAGCGCCCGTCTATAAGTTTGGGCTCGTTTTTTTCCAGTTCGACAAACTCAACGGGCTGATTGACCCGGAAACCGTCATCATCGACAACCTGACCGGCCATCACCGCCTGGTTGTAGTCGCGCGTGCGGGTATCCACCATGGGCCGGTCGAAGCCCGAGCCCAGGAAGCCGATCATCAGTATGGCAAAGCCGACGTGTGTCAGTGTACCGCCCATACGACGCGGGTTGTTCCGTAACATTTGATACATCACCAGTCCGTTCCCGGCCACGGCAAACACCGCGGCAAAGAGGTAGATCATCCAGACAATGTTCCTGATATCCACCCAAATGACCGCCGCAAGGGTGATCACACTCGCAATCAGGGTCGGGGCAATGAGCACCGATGCCAGTGATTCAGCATTATGCCGCTTCCACCAGAGGTACTGAGTGACGACCGTGAGGATTCCGATGAGCACCCCGAAAGGCAACGTCCAGTCATTGTAGAACTGCGGATCAGGCGGCGTCGGGTTGGCTACAAAAAGCCGCCCGATGACCGGGGAGCTGGTCCCGAGTATTATCACCAGTCCCGCCAAAAACAGCACCATGGCCCCGGAGAACATCATAAACTCGCGGCTCAGCACCGGCGATTCCTTTTTCGGTTCGGGCAATTCGCGGTAGCGGTAGATCAACAGCCCGAATCCAATGAGCGCCGTCACCAGCATGAACAGCAGCAGGTGATTGTACAGGCCCAGGTCCACGAAGCTGTGGACGGACGAGTCGCCGAGAATCCCCGAACGGGTCAGAAACGTCTGGTATACCACGGCGACGTAAGCCAGGATCGCAAAAATGATCGAGGCCTTGTGGGAGCTGGCATGCTTTTTCTGGATGAGCATGGCGTGGATGCCGGCCATGCCGAAGATCCAGGGGACCAGGGAGGCGTTCTCGACCGGGTCCCATGCCCAGTACCCGCCGAAGGACAGTGTGACATATGCCCAGTATCCTCCCAGAAAAATGGCAGTAAGAAGACACAGATTGGCCCCCAGTGTCCAGGGCAGCGCTGCATGGATCCACTCATGGTATTTGCGCTTCCAAAGCGAGGCCAGGGCAAAGGAGTACGGCACAGTCATCATGGCAAATCCCAGGAAAATGACCGGGGGATGGATGATAATCCAGGGGCTGCGCAGCAGGTCGTTCAGGCCGCTTCCCTCCGACGGCACGAAATCGGGATTGGCCTGGAAAACCGGTGAATCGGGCATCTCGGATGCCAGGGTCCGGAAGGGCGAGGCGCCCAGATCACCCCAGCCGGGAATCGGGAAGCCGGATACCATGGAGAGCAGGAACACCTGTGTCAGGCCCATGAATACCATCACCGGCGTGCGGTAGGTGGGGGAAGTCCAGCGGATGAGGGCCAGCCCCACCAGAAAAGACGACAGGATCCAGAGCAGCAGGCTTCCCTCCTGTCCGCTGTAGAATGCCGCCCACAGATAGACATTCTGCAGATCGCTGCTGGTATAGTTGTAGACGTAATAGTACTGGAACTGGTGGGTGAAAATCAGATAGACCAGCAGTCCGGATGCAAAAAAGGTGAATGCGCCCTTCAGGAAAAAAAGCGCATTGGCAATAGATTCGTTCTTTTCACCGCCGTACTGCGCCGCCCGGTAGTAGAACCAGGTGGCCAGAATGGCACTGACGAAAGCGAGGGAAAGAGCGGCTTGACCAAGAATTCCGATCATGGGAGTCTACTGCAGTTCAGACAGTTCCGGGTTGTTGGCGTCATTGTATTTGGATGGACACTTGACGAGCATATCACTTGAAACGAAGGTATTGCCCCTCATCTCGCCAATGACCACGATCTGGTCCGCCTGCTCGAAATTATTCGGTTTTGGACGCGGATAGGTGACCCGACGCGTGTTTCCCGACTCATCGGTCATGTAGAATGTGAAGGTCATGGTATCGGATGAGAAGGTTGCCGGACGCGTACTGTCCCAGGTCCCGATCACATGGATGCGGTCTCCGCTGACTTCGGCGGCCTGTTCAAAATCCACATAGGCAGAGATGCTCTGGCTGAAATTGTACATCACCAAAGAAGTAAAGATGATGATACCGATAATTCCAAAGATGATACGTGGGCGCATGGCGAAAACGGGTCTATCTGAAGGATGGGTGGATGGGTGAATGGGTGAATGGGTAAATGGGTGGACGGGTGAATGGGTGAATGGGTGGATGGGGGGAAGGGGTGAATGGGTG
>JAWOCT010000122.1:0-8836 GCA_046483675.1 Cyclonatronaceae bacterium | reverse complement strand
ACTTGCGAAAACCCATCTTCCGCAAAACAGCTGCCTACGGCCATTTTGGCCGGGATGAATTCCCCTGGGAAAAACTGGATTACGTCAACGAACTGAAAAAGCAGGCTGGTCTCTGAACAAGGTCATCTGCCGTTGCGTAGCTGCCTGGCTGTCCGGATCTTCAATAACCGGCAACTTCGGTGCTGTTCCTGAGTTTGCAGGTGCAGCGTCTTTCCATTGAATCTTTCTCAGGTACATATCTATTTCCTTGAACCTGTCTCGGATGAAGAGCTTTTCCTTGAACCTGTCTGAACCGCAACCCCCGACAGGTTCTATCATCGAATGGCTGCATCCTGGTGGAGGATACGCCAGAAAAAGAGGCTCTTCGCAAACAGGCGGTTCATATATACCGCAAGCCGGTTCTGCTGGTTGTGTTACTCGCCCGGTTCAAAGCCGTACCTTCCCACCGAACCCATAAGACATATTAGTTAGCACTCTTGAGCCATAGCACAATCAAAAGTACTTCTCTCTGGTTTGTTTTGAAATTATACGCCATTGACTTACTTTGGGAGAAATACAATCGTTATCCATGGAGTTTATTGAACCACCCATTTTCACAAAACGAATCAAGCAGTTGATTTCCAATGAGGACTATCACCTGTTGCAGCTATAACTTACAATCAGACCTGAGTCCGGTGATCTTGTCAAACATAGTGACGGTATACGAAAAAGGCGATGGTCTGCTTCGGGCCGGTGAAAAAGTGGTGGCATTCGTATTATTTACTACCACATCGATTCCTCCAACCAAATCTATATGCTATTTGCTTAATGCTATTTGCATATCCCAAAAATGAAGCAGATGACCTATCACCGGATCAGATCAAGCAACTAAGACATTTAGTCCAGGAGTACCTGAAATGAAAGAAGAGCTTTTCAACGAGCTAACCGAAAGCATCAAGCAGGCAGGAAAAATTCGCCAAGGCAAGTTGCCTGCCTCCAGAAGATCCGTCATTGCTGATCCGGACGTGAGTCAGATCAGAAAGAAATACAGTATGAATCAACAAGAATTTTCTGCTTTACTTGGTATAAGTGTCGGCACATTACGTAACTGGGAGCAAGGACGCAGAAAACCCCATGGACCAGCAAAAGTTCTCCTTAAAATTGCCGACAAAAAGCCCCAAGCCATACTCGAATCACTTTCAAACTGAATATCGCGCTAACGCGGGGCCGCTATGTTGCAACATGTTGAGGGTTATCCAGTTTACGGACTCCATGATGAGCAAACCATCCGCCAATTCATGGATGTCATGGAGCATGCCGAATACGGAGCATTGATGGCTGACGGGCACCTTGGCTATGTCATGCCCATAGGGGGTGTGGCGGCCTACCGCAACAAAGTATCGCCGGTGGGTGTGGGTTTTGACATCGGATGCGGCAATCTGGCGGTTCGCCTGGATATGCAGAAGAAAGATCTCAAGCTTGATCTTTTACTCGACCGTATTGAAAAATACATAGCCTTTGGTATCGGTCAGACCAATCCGGACGCCCCCCGGGATCATCCCCTATTTGAAAGCGATGACTGGGATGCGTATGAACCGGATTCGATAAAGGCCGATCTGCGCAAACTGGCACGGGATCAGCTGGGTACCGTAGGTGCAGGAAACCATTATGTGGATATTTTCGCCGATGAGCAGGACCGCATCTGGGTAGGTGTCCATTTCGGCAGCAGGGGCCTCGGACACAAGACGGCGACGGGATTTATCAACCTCTCCCAGGAAAGGCCGTGGGATGTCAGGGCCGTGGAGAAAGAAGTACTCCTGGACTTGGACAGCGATCTTGGAGAGCGGTATTACCGCGCCATGCGGCTGTGCGGAGAGTATGCCTGGGCCGGTCGGGAGTGGGTATGTGACTACGCAGCCAAACTGGCCGGCACAGATATCTTAGAAAGAGTCCACAACCACCACAACTACGCCTGGAAAGAGAAACATGTAGATGCTGCTACCCTGAGTAACCGCAGGGAATATGGCGGGTCTGAAATCCGGGAAAACCCTGGCGAAGAAGCTGCTATCCAGGAATATATCGTGGTGCGCAAGGGTGCAACCCCGGCTTTTCCAGGCCAGCAAAGCTTTGTGGGCGGAAGCATGGGTGATGCTTCCGTGATACTCGAAGGCATTGACAGCCGCGAAAGCCGGTCCGCCCTCTACTCCACCATTCATGGAGCCGGAAGAGTGATGTCACGGACCAGGGCCGCCGGCAAATTCCGTGGACGGGGGAAAAAGCGCAAACAGGTGAAGGCGGGTGAAGTCACGCCCGGGATGATGCAGGAATGGCTCAGTAAAAAGGGCGTCAAATTACGCGGTGGCGGACTGGATGAATCCCCACATGTGTACAGGCGCCTGAACGAAGTGCTGAATGCCCATCAGAACACCATCAACATCCGGCAATGGCTTCAACCGCTCGGGGTGGTGATGGCGGGTCCGGATGTCTACGACCCCTTCAAAGACTGACCAGCCCTGCATGCCGTCCCGTTCGGGGCGTCCAGGGACTCTTCTTTTAATCGCCATCCCGAGACTTTTCTGTTTAAACAGCGTTCAGGGACTTTTCTGTATTAACGGCGTTTTATTCTGTCACGGCCCCACCTTGAAGTGGTCACTGAAGTGGGCCCTTTTGAAACGGAATCCATTGGGTGATATTCGCCACTGTCGACAAACCACGGAAAATCCGGGGTTCGGTGCAGAAAGCATGTTCGGCATTGCCCTTGACTAACTGGACAAATTCTTGTACTTATGGAATTTCTCCATTTATACCCGAGCCACCATGTCTGTATTAGCCATAATTGCAGGGACCATAGCCATTTTGCTGAGTGCGTACCGTTTCTACGGTTCGTTTGTCGCCCGCAAACTGGGGATTGACAACAGGAACGTAACCCCGGCCCACACCCGCAAAGACGGGGTCGATTATGTACCCAGCAACCGCTTTGTGGTCCTGGGCCATCATTTTGCCTCCATTGCTGGCGCAGGTCCGATTGTAGGACCCGTTATCGCCGTGTCCTTCGGATGGATCCCTGCCCTGCTCTGGATTATCATCGGCGGGATTTTCGTCGGTGCCGTGCACGACATCACTTCCATGACGGCTTCCCTCCGGCATCAGGGCAAATCGATCGGTGAAATCATTCAGCAGTACATCGGCGATTCGGGCAAGAAGCTGTTTCTTATCTTTGCTTTCGCCACCCTGGTGCTCGTCATAGCTGTGTTCATGGATATCGTGGCACGGACGTTTGTCACCGTACCGGCGGCGGCATCCGCCTCGGTATTTTTTATCGTGCTGGCCCTTGTATTCGGAGTTGTTATCAACCGTATGGGTCTTCCATTGTGGATAAGTACTGTTGGTGGTGTGGGGTTGCTTTATTTCTTTGTTTTCCTCGGTGAATTGATCCCTTTTCAACTCGGATATGCTTTCTGGATCGGCATTCTGATCGCCTACATCTTTCTGGCCGCCGTCACTCCGGTATCCATCCTTCTCCAGCCCCGCGACTTTCTGAATTCCTTTCTGCTTTACGGGATGATCCTTTTCGGTGTCATCGGCGTACTGATCGGCAACCCCCGCATCGAGATGACCTCCGGTATCCGGTTCCAGGTGGATACCCTGGGTTTTCTGTTTCCCGTGCTTTTTGTGACGATTGCCTGCGGGGCTATTTCCGGATTCCACTCACTGGTCGCCTCGGGCACCACATCGAAGCAGATCGACAAAGAAGAAGATGCAAAGATCATCGGGTTCGGCGGTATGCTCATAGAAACACTTCTGGCAGTGATCGCCGTTATGGCTGTAGCCGTAATGACCCGAGGCGAGTTCGCCGCCCGCCTGGTCGAGGTGGGGCCGGTCACCCTGTTCTCCGAGGGTCTGGGTGGATTCATCGCCTCCATAGGCATCCCTGTTACGGTCGCCATATCGTTCGTGGCGCTCACGGTATCTGCATTTGCACTGACCACCCTTGATACCTGCACGCGCCTGGCACGTTTTATCATCCAGGAATATGCCGAAGATATACCTTTGGCGGGAGTCCGTTCCACCCTGCAAAACCGGTTTGCGGCGACCCTCGTTGTGGTTGTGCTCAGCGGCTTGCTGCTCCTTACCGGTCAGTTCGAACAGCTCTGGCCGATCTTCGGCTCAGCCAACCAGTTGCTGGCGGCCCTGGCCCTGCTTGCCGGAACTGTCTGGCTGGCCAAAATGAACGTGAATCCGCTGTTCACGGTCATCCCCATGATCTTCATGTTCTCGGTTACACTGCTTTCCCTGCTTATATTTGCCTGGAACCAGTTCCTGCAGAATGCATGGTTCTTGAGCATATTGTCGCTCTCCCTGTTTGTGCTGGCTGTGATCCTGGTCGTCATGGCGCGCAACAGCCTGCACCGATTCTATCGCGATGAGGCGATGGGGCAAAAGAAAAGCGGCATCAAACCCGTTTCCCATCCATAGGAAGCGGTCTTTATCCACAGAAAGCGGTTTAGATCCACCAAAGAACGAAATTCACCTCAAACCCTGCTTCAAAATAGCGTGAAGACACTTCGGCACATGGCAACGCGCGTACGCGAACCGGTCAATGCCTACACCCACATGGCGGGCGCGCTGTTGTCCATCCTCGCTCTGGTGCTGCTGATCCATAAATCGGTGCTTGTCGGCCAGCCGACCCACATCCTTGCGTTCACGATTTTCGGAAGCAGCATGGTCCTCCTCTACCTGGCCAGCAGCTTCTACCATATGCTGCCCGCCTCCGAAAAAGGCATCCGCGTTCTGCGCCGCATCGACCACATCATGATCTACATCCTCATTGCAGGCACCTACACCCCCATCGCCCTGATTGTCCTTGAAGGGTTTTTGGGATGGGCTCTTTTTACCGCCGTCTGGTCGATTGCAGTGCTCGGAGTAATCTTCAAGCTGGTCTGGTTCCAGGCCCCGAAATGGGTCTCACTGCTGCTATACCTGAGCATGGGCTGGATGGCTATCCTGGTATTCCCCGCCTTGTGGCAGGTCTTCTCCTTCAGCGCCTTTGCCTGGATCCTCATGGGCGGACTCACCTACACCATCGGCGCCCTCATCTACGGATTCAAATGGCCCAATCCATCACCCCTGTACTTTGATTTTCATGCGATTTGGCATATCATGGTCATGGCTGGAAGCTTCTGCTTTTTCTGGCTTATGTATCGGTATGTGATCTACTACTGACCGGCCATGTGGTCATGAGAAATAGGGAATATTTAACGGGGAATGTGCAAGGGAAAAAAAATTCATGAACCGGTCACTGTCAACAAGGTTATTCCTCTTTCTTTTTCTGGCGGGTCTTCTTGCCGGGTTGGATACGGCTTCTGCCCAGGTCTATGAAAATATCTACCGGCCTGCCCGGCCTGCATGGCAGCAGCTTCGGACCCCGCATTTTCAGATCCTCTTCCGAAAGGGCGAGGATGAAGCCGCACTCAGGTCGGGCCGACTTCTGGAAGACCAGTACGACATCATCCAGTCACTGGTCGGCGGATCGCTTTCCGGCATGCCGGTAGTGCTGAACAGCCGGAATGACCTTTCTAACGGTTATGTCACTACTAGGAATTTCCGTATCGAAGTGGAAATTCCCCGTATGAAAGGCAAAAGCATGAACCCATCGGATGGCAGTTGGCTCAATACCGTCATGCCCCATGAACTGGTCCACGCCCTGCACCTCAATGTAACCCCACCTTTTGGCCTCAGCGCATTTATACGCCCGTTTTCTCCTGATATGGCACGAACCATGCACATGGTTGCTCCGCTGGGCATGATCGAGGGAATTGCCGTCTTTCACGAATCCCACCGCCAGTACGGCCTGAGCGGACGCGGTAACCATCCCTATTTCACCCGTCAGTTCGACGCCGTATACGACAGCCGGCACCGATGGTCGCTGAGCCAGATGCTCATGGACCCGGTGCGAACCTGGCCTTTTGACAGGCATTATATCGGCGGTCACGAATTCATTCACTGGCTTCAATATGAATACGGGATGGAAACCACGAAAAATACGATCCGTTTTACCTCAAGATGGCCTTTTCTCGGATACGGTTCTGCTCTCTGGTACCATACCGGGGAGCGGCCATCCAGCCTCTACCGCCGATTCAAGGAAAATCAGATAGAAGCGGAAAACCGGAAAGCCACCGACCGGGATGGCGCGGTTTTCAAGACTCCGTCTTTTGTCACCGCTCAAAGGGTACGGAAACCTTTCTGGATATCGGACGAGACCGTGGTGTTCTACGCCCTTTCATATAACCAGCGTCCCGGGCTTTATAGCTTTAATAAACAAAGTAAGAGGACTTCTCTATTCCTGGAGACCCGCTCCACAAGGGATTACCGATTCGCCCTAAACCCGGACAGGTCCCGCCTCCTTTATTCGCGGTACCACCGCCATCCCTACTATCACAACGTCCACCGAATGCGGGCATACGAAGTGCGGATGGATACGGCGGGCCGAACAGACCGTGTGGACCATGTCGGTACATTCATCGATCCGGAAACCGGAAGATCCATGCTCGTTGACCGTATACATGCCCCCGTCTACGGACCTGACGGATCGATCTGGGCCTTGCAGACCCATCATGAACGTAATATCCTCCTATCCATCGGTGATAACCGGTCCGACACCCTGCTTATACCCGAAAAAGGACACCTTGTAGAACTGGCTTTTCATCCGGTCCACCGTGATTCACTGGTCATATTGGCCAACCGGGACGGTCTTCAGGGTCTGTGGTTCCTGCATCGGGACGATCTGGATGGCTACAACCGCTTGCCCCCCGCAATTGCATGGAATCAGGCCTCTGTTTACGATCCGGCCTGGCATCCTGACGGGGACCGCCTTCTTTTTACTTCGGATGCCGGCGGCCGGATGAACCTGTACGAATACCACGCCGGACCGGACCGGGTCTTTCGGCTTACGGATCACCGTTATGGCATCATGGAGGGATCCTACAGACCGGATGGGCAGCAACTGGCAGCCGTGCAATTGAGAAAGAACCGGTTTGAACTGGTGCTGATCGACACGGACCAGCTTGACCCGGAAGCTGTTCCCGATGAACATTGGAAAGATCCTCCCTTTTCCGGTCCTTCACCCGATGCGCCACTTCCCGCAAATTGGTCCAAAAAGCAAGAAACTATCCATAATCATGAAACAGGAGCTGGTGTATTGTCCGTTACCGATAAGGTTGGTAGCAGTGAACAGTCCCTGCCTGAGAGCTGGGAGCTGTCGAAGTACCGGACCGGTCCGGGATGGCTGCGGCCACGGTCGATTTTTCCCTACTGGGAGAACGAATCAGGACTAGTCGGACACCGGTTCGGAGCCGTGCTGTCAGGAGGTGATGTCCTCCGTCGCCACAGCTATTACACGGAACTAAGCACTTCCAACAATCGATTCTGGTATGATATTCAGTACCGTTACAGTGGGTTTTACCCCGGTTTTCGCTTTAATGTCTATCAGCGGCCCGCACAGACTACCGATTTTATACTCGATCAACAGGGAACCGGTCTGGATTTCCCGCTCCGGCTTCAACCGGATCGCAATACGCGGCATTCATCCATAACATTGATACCGGGCATGGACTATCTCAGGGAGCGCGCCATCGATACAGATGGAGAGGCGTTGAGCGAATGGTTTGAACGCATGCGAGCCTCCCTGTTCCTGTCCTATCAGCACCATTTGCAACAGAACATTAGAGATGTACAACCCAACACCGGATGGATATTGTTTTCCGAGCTCAATCAGGATATCCTGACCGATGCTGACCATCATCTTGCGGCCTTGCGGTTCGGTATATACCGGTTTCTCACTTTTCGCCAGAAAGGAAACCGGTCGTTGCGCCTCGGTGCTGAAGCGGTCACCCAGACCCGGCCCTTTTTCGACATAAGCGGGTTTTATTCCCTTGGATTTGTGGATAACGTCCTGGCCGGGGTCAACAATGCCGGCAGGTTCAATACCCGCTATACCATACCCTTATGGCATGCCGACCGCGGACAGATTCTCCTTCCCTTTTTCCTGGATCGATTCTACCTGGTGCTATTCAGCGATACGGTGGTACCGGTCCGATCCCGCCAATATGAAGACTGGATACGCGATTCCCGCTCGCTTTTCGGCGGGGGACTCCGGCTTCAGATGCGCATTTTCAATTTCCCGATTGATATAGGAGTAGCTGCAGCTTTTGAACCGACCCGCAACAATACCGGGGTCATCATCGGTTCTTTTTGATCCGGCCTATCTCCAGTATTCCAAAATCCCCGGGCAGTGATGTGCGCAACGCCTTATCACGCATATCCGGTGAAACCACCATAACAAGACCGATTCCCAGATTGAAAGCCTGACGCATGTCCTTAACGGGAATCTGGCCTTCCTTTCTTATCAGTTGGAAAAGAGCGGGCCACTCCCAGCTTTTCCAATCCAAATCAAGGCGAAATCCGTCGGGCAGGATTCTCCGGGCGTTTCCTTCGATGCCGCCTCCGGTTACATGTGCAAAACCCCGGACTCCTCCATCGGACCGGAACAGACGTATAACGGACAAATATGACGGATGGATCTGCAACAGGGCTTCCCCTATGGTCATACCCAGTTCCGGAATGTATTCATCCACACCAAACCGGGATAATAGCACCTTGCGGGCCAATGAATACCCGTTGGTATGCAACCCGTTGCCGCTGATACCCAGCACCACATCCCCTTCCCGTATCTCTGATCCATCAAGGATGTTGCTGCGGTCCACCACACCGATGACCGTTCCAGCCAGGTCAAATTCGCCTTCGGCGTAAATGTCCGGCATTTCGGCGGTTTCGCCCCCAATAAGGGCGCATCCGTTCT
>JAWOCT010000128.1:0-3953 GCA_046483675.1 Cyclonatronaceae bacterium | reverse complement strand
GGTCACAAGGGTATTCAATGACAGTGCGATCAACGAACCGGCCAGCATGCCGGCTCCCGGTATCCCGACGACCAAATCCACACTGGATGGAATTTTGTGAATGTTCAGGTTTATGGTTTTACCCATATCTGTCAATGATCTGTATTCCATGTCAACACCCTGATAGCTGATATTTCTTTTAGTCTGTTTTGATTGCTAAACACCATATCAGCAACAAATAAATCATAAAATCACTTAAAAAAATAATTAGAGTTTTTTATAAATCGCGTGGCTGCTTGCGCCGCTTGAAGCAGCAGAACAGGTCACTGACCGGTCAATGGCTCCGTTCTCTTGCGACAAAGTGTTCCTGGCGGCTGGCAGCTGTGTGCCGCTTCATTATGAGGTTATGCCCAAATACATTAGCTTTCAATGACTTAAGATTAATGTGGCCGCGGGTTTTCATCGGAGTATTTTTCAGTTTGGCGCAAATCATGGTTGCGCATAAAGTAAGCCCGTATTCCATAAAAAAATCCACATTAAGAGATTCTAATTAGATCCGGGTCAAGCCTTTTACAGCAAAACACATTCCTGGTTGATTCTGCAACGTTTTCCAGAAGCCTACTATTAAGATTTTCTAATATGTAAAACTTGGATTTATTTGCACTTGAGGATAGCTTTCAATTGTTAACTAATTGTAAACAAATAGAACAGTCCGGTTAAATCCAATAGATATTTTGTCTGAAAAAATCCTTTTTGTAGCCGCCAACGCCCGGTCGCTGATCGCCAACCGGGGTGACCTCATCCGGGAGATGAAGGAGCTGGGCCATCGTGTCCATGCGCTCATACCCGAATACGATTTTCTGCCGGAAGTGGAGGAGCTTGGCATTACCTATGATCTCATCCGGCTCAGCCGGACCGGAATGGATCCCAAAGCCGACCTGAGATATTACCGGGATCTCCGACGCTTCATGACCGACTGGAAACCCGACATCGTCTACAGCTATTCGATCAAACCGGTGATCTATGGGTCGCTGGCGGCCCGCGCCAGCGGAGTGCCTCTGATCGCCGCCATGATCACCGGCATGGGCTATCTGTTCTCAGGTGAATCACTCAAGCAGCGTATGCTCCGGCAAGTGGCTTCGACTTTGTATCGGCGCGGACTGGCGGCCGCCGATCGCATATTTTTCCAGAATCCGGACGATCTGGCGCAATTCCGGAAGCTTGACATCATTTCTGCATCCGACAACCACAAGATATACCGCACGAACGGCTCCGGGATCAACCTGGAACGGTTCCCTTCCACCCCGCCGCCGGTGCCGCCCAATGAGCCGGTAACCTTTCTGATGATTGCGCGCCTGTTGCAGGACAAGGGCGTGCGCGAATTTGTCCACGCCGCAGAATCCATGCGCCATGACTATCCCAAGGCCCAGTTCGTGGTTGTTGGACCGCACGACACCATGCTGCCGCATGCCTTGCCGGCCGAGGAACTGGAGCAGTGGAAGATCAACGGTGTAGTCTCGTTCGTCGGCGGCGTCAAGGATGTCCGGCCCTATCTGAAAGAAAGCAGTGTCTACGTGCTGCCGTCCTACCGTGAAGGCACCCCGCGTTCGGTGCTGGAAGCCATGGCAACCGGCCGGCCGGTCATCACGACCGACACACCGGGTTGCCGGGAGACGGTCGTCGACTGGGTAAACGGGTTTCTGGTACCGGTCAAGTCGGCCCAGGCGTTGGCTTCACGCATGAAGATATTCCTGCGTCAACCCGAACTCATTGAAGTAATGGGCCGGAACAGCCTGCTGATGGCAGAAGAAAAGTACGATGTGCGCCGGGTCAACCGTGGCATACTGGAAGCGCTCGGGCTGGTGGAGCCGCTGCCGGAAGAGGAGACCCCGCAGGGGGGATCCCCGGAAGCGCGAGATCAGCAGGACCATTCACCCGCACAAAAACGGTCCGATCAGATCAAATGGAAACGGATTAACCAGGGAGACAATGTTGAAGCGATTGTTTGACATAGTATCCTCTTTTCTGGCTCTGCTGATCCTCTCGCCACTGTGGATCCTGTTGGCGGTATGGATAAAGCTGGATTCACCCGGACCGGTATTTTTCCGGCAGAAACGGATCGGCCGCGCCCGGGAACTGTTCCACGTGCTCAAATTCCGCACCATGACGCATCGCGATCCGGACATCATTGACCAGCACGCCGAGCAGGTAGTCAGCGCCGGGGCCGACCGGCGCATCACGCCGGCCGGTCGCTTCCTGCGCTTAACCAGTCTCGACGAACTGCCGCAGCTTTGGAATATCCTGAAAGGGGAGATGAGCCTGGTGGGACCCCGGCCCGTCATCCCCGAACAGCTCGAAGTGGTGCCCCACTGGTTTGAAGACCGCTTCAGGGTACGGCCCGGTATCACCGGCCTGTCCCAGGTCCGCGGCCGTCGCAGCCTGAGCTGGGAACAGCAGTTGGAATATGATGTTGATTATGCGCGCGAGCACGGGCTGTTGCGCGATATTCGAATTATTATACAGACTTTTTGGGTGGTGCTTACCGCCAGGGGCATTTATGGCGACGAATCCAAAAACTGGCGCGCCTACCGTGGAAAATGGTCCGGATATTCACAGAAGCAAGATAGTACAGGAGTAATGAGATGATATACATGTTTATCACAAACGAACCCGACATGGCCGAGTACGCCTGGGAGAGCGGCGTGCACCGGATCTTTGTCGACATGGAGTGGATGGGGAAATACGAGCGCCAGGGCTTCCTGGATACGCATATGGCCCTGAGCACATCCGACGATGTGGCGGCCATACGCAAACGCCTCCCCGATGCCGAGATCATGACGCGCATCAACCCTGTGCACTCCGAATCTCATATGGAAATAGATGCATCCATTGAAGCAGGCACCGACGTGATCATGCTGCCCATGTTCACCACGTCCGACGAAGTGGAAAGGGTGATTCGGCTCATCGACGGACGCGTACGGCTTTGCCTGCTCCTTGAGACTCCGCAGGCGCTCGCCCGTATCGATGACATCCTTGAGTACAGTGCAGGCATCGACGAGATCCACCTGGGATTGAACGACCTGCACCTTGGCATGGGGCTCGATTTCATGTTTGAACTGCTGAGCGGCGGCATGGTGGAATACGCCGCCCGCAAGATCCTTCAGCACGATATCCGGTTCGGTTTCGGCGGTGTTGCCCGCGTGGGCAGGAAAGACGCCGTACCCGCCAGGCTTATCCTTGGAGAACATGTCCGGCTTCAGTCCGAAATGGTGATCCTGTCGCGCGCATTTCGAATGGGCATCAACGATGTCCAGGAGCTCAAAACCAAGATCAACCTGCCCAACGAGATAAAACGCATGGACGAGTGCCTCGCCGGGTTCCGCAAATCCAGCACAAAACAGCTGGAGGACAATCGCCGCAAGCTCGTCATCGCCGTCCGTAATTTTCTTTCATCAAAACGGGAGGCCCTTGCCGTATGACCCATCGCTACGCCCTTTTCCTGCAGAAACCGGATGTGTTGGACCGGCAGCGAACGCACCTTGAGGAGCTGTTCGACCGCTATATGCCCGGCACAGCCCGTCATTTTGCCGGAAAACCGGAGGAGATCCCCTCCGGAAAGGCGTTCGACCTGGTCATTACCCCGCAGCTTGACTGGCTTTCCCAAGCCCTGAAGCGCATACCGAGACCGGACCGCATCCACCTGACAAGTTCAGGCCGTGACATCCTGGATGCCATGGAGCTGGATCTCGACGGCATTACCGTGACAACGTCCTCGGGCGTGAACGCCACGGCCATCGCCGAATATGTAATAGGCGGTATTCTAATGCACGCCAAACAGTTCCATCTTTTTCGCGATCGTCAGCACCGCCGGTCATGGCAGCGCAGCTGGCTCTCCGAACTGTCGGGAACACGCCTGGGCATTGTCGGGCTTGGAAATATCGGCACCCGCGTGGTAACCCGGGCCGTACCGTTCG
>JAWOCT010000052.1:0-2565 GCA_046483675.1 Cyclonatronaceae bacterium | reverse complement strand
ATGGACGCGCCGACGGTTATGATAATGAGTACGATGGGTTCGGGCCGGCGGACAGTCCGGATGGCAAGCCGCTCGAAGATGAGCCCCAGAATCGCCACTCCGAGTACGGTTATTAAAAGCGCCCATATTACCGGGATTCTAAACGTCATGGTCAGGGTGAGCATCGAAAGGGCGCCGATCATGACAAATTCTCCGTGTGCGAAGTTTATCAGATCGGTCGCCCGGTAGAGCATTGAAAAACCCAGTGCAATGACGCCGTAAATGGCCCCGTTGGTAATGCCCGAGAAAAAATACTGTAAGAATTCCTGCATGGATTCAGTCCGCCTTCATGCCTATTCAATCAACTCCCAGTCGCCGTCCGTGATGCGAACCATCAC
Organism: Cyclonatronaceae bacterium; assembly: GCA_046483675.1. Lineage (GTDB taxonomy): Bacteria > Bacteroidota > Rhodothermia > Balneolales > Natronogracilivirgulaceae > SKNL01. The sequence goes on along the minus strand of JAWOCT010000052.1, from coordinate 2,188 downwards.
GAACGCATTGGGGGCAAGGCCGTTGTGATCTGTTTCGGAAAAATTGAACTCGCCGCTGATGCCAACGTGTCCCTCGATTTGTTCAAGGTTGTCCCTGATTTTGGCCTTGTCACCGTCTGTCCCCTTTAAAGCTTCGGCAAGAAGATTGATGCCGTCAAATGCGTATCCGCCGAAGGAGGATGCGGTTTCGTCGAAGCGATCTTCATAAGTCGCGATATAATCCTGTAAAACCTTTTTCTGGGGGTCGTCGTCCGGCAGGAGGTCCGCCACCAGGATCCGGCCGGTCGGCAGCAATATGCCTTCCGCGCTGTCTTCAGCAAGATCGATAAACCGGGGTGATGCAACGCCATGGCTGTTGTAGAGCGGGACATCGATCCCAAGCTGCTCGACATTCCTTGCCACGACGGCGGGGCCGGGGTTGGTCCCCCAGGTGATAATGGCTTCGGGGTCAGCCTTGCGGATATTGGTCAACTGGGAGGTCGTATCGGTGTCCCGGGCGCCGAAATCTTCATCGGCCACGATTTCGATGCCGAAGTCGGAGGCCTGTGCGATCAGCTGGTCCTTGCCGCTTTCCCCGAAGGAGTCGGCCTGGATAATGATGGCCACTTTTTCAATCCCGTTGTCCTGCATATGCTGATAAATGCTGGAAACCGCATGGATGTCGCTCTGTGCGGTCTTGAATACCCATGGTTTTATGGGATCCGTGATCTGGTTGCCGGCCGCACAACTGATAAGGGGAAGCTTGGCCCTCTCGACTACCGGAACGACGGCCAGTGATGTCGGGGTCAGGCTGGGGCCGACAATGGCGGTCACGTTATCCCGGTTAATGAGCCGCTGGACGTTTCTGACGGCCCTTGACGGATCACCCTCGGAGTCATAGATGACTGCTTCGAGCATGCGGCCGTCAATCCCGCCGGCATCATTGATCATGTCTACGGCGAGTTCCATGGATTTTTTTTCGGGATCTCCAAGGAAGGAAGCCGGCCCCGTGATGGCGAAAACGCCGCCGATCTTGATCGGCTCTTTATTTTCCGCGAAAACCGTGGAAGAACAGACCAGGCAGGCAGCCATTGCAATTGTGGTAACCATGCCAATAATACGGCGCTTGTGTTCGAGTAACATTTGCTGTCTCCTTACATTACGTTTGACGTTGGCATGTTGGGTTCCGGAAAGCACGTTTTGGCCGCCCGCGGGATCGTTCCCGCAGCAGTTCCGCTGCTTCCTTTCCATTCCCGCCGGTTCCCGGACAACCGCAATGGTTGTCCGGGAAGGTTTCCGAGCGCGAAAATGCCGGCTCGGGTCTGAAACGATACGTGTCATTTACATGGTATAAAGCGTGTTGCCGTCTATGATCTCAACGTTGTTTTTTGACAAAAGGTCGATGGCCTCATCAATTTTATCGAAGCGGAATATCATGACCGCATTGTTCCCGCTTTGCGCGACAAAGGCATACATGTATTCCACATTGATCCCGGCTTTTGTCAGAAGATCCAGAATGCCGTGGAGCCCGCCCGGACGGTCGCTGACCAGGGCGGCCACAACCGGGGTGTTTTTGACCGTGAATCCCTGGGTTTTCAGCGCATGCGCGGCTTTGGCATTGTCGTCTACGATCAGGCGCAGAACGCCGAAATCCGAGGTGTCGGCCAGGGCCAGGGCGCGTATGTTAACGCCGGCTTCCGACAGGATCTGCGTCACTTCCGATAACCGGCCCGCTTTGTTTTCCAGAAATATGGATATCTGTTCTGCGTGCATGCCTTACCTCCCTTTATAATTTTCTTCGGTCGATCACCCTGGCAGCCTTGCCCTCGCTCCGGGCTATGGTTTTGGGTTCGGCGAGTTTTACGCTTGCTGAAACCCCAAGCGTTTCCTTGATATTGTTTTCGATGACGCCGCTCAATCGCTGAAGCTCCTTGACTTCGTCCGAAAAGCTCTTTTCGCTGATTTCAACCTTGACGGTAAGTGTGTCCAGGTTGTCCTTCCGGTCCACTTCAAGCTGATAATGGGGTTCGACGCCGTCTATTTCCATAAGGACACTTTCGATCTGTGACGGAAAGACGTTGACGCCGCGAATGATCAGCATATCATCGGTACGACCGCTTACCTTGTTCATCCGGACCATGGTCCGGCCGCAGATGCACGGCTCCGGGTTGAGCGACGTAATATCCCGCGTGCGGTAGCGAATCACGGG
>JAWOCT010000036.1:0-21891 GCA_046483675.1 Cyclonatronaceae bacterium | reverse complement strand
CTCTGCCTGATACTTCAAAGTGCTGAATGATATCCTCTGTCTCTCTGCTTTGAATGAGTCCATTCTTTTTTAAGGACTCAATTAATTGCCAGAGAGCCTCTTCTGATTTGAGCCATTTTATAGGCTGGATAGCCTGAGACTCTTCATTTTTTTTTTCAAAATTCTCTCTCTTAATCTCAATGAGTACTCTCCTCAATCTGTATAGACCAGAAAAATGAATACCAAATTTATCCATCAGCAATTGATAATCTATCAATGTTTTTAGAGACTCATTCATCTGCTCAATAAACTTTGACCGAGAATCTTTTTGGCTTTGGCTTAACTGTTTTTTTTTGATTGTGATTGTTTTTTTAAAAATAGGCTCACTTAGATAACTCCTCCGATTTGCTAATACTGGTATCTCTTTGCCTTGTTTTGCAATCTCATCCAAAGCCTCCTGTATCTCCTCCTGTGAGAGCTGTGATATCCATTTATCCTGAGCCATAAATGCATAAAACTCAAACTCCTCACAAAGGATTCTAAACTTTGACTCCTCAAATCCATCAGTCAGCTCCTGTACCATATTGTGCATATCCAGCTTTGACATATAGTCATGATATGCCTTATCAAAAAGCTCTTGAGTTGTCATAAGTCAATCTGATTTAACCTGTTTACTGCCTCTCTCCTCTTTGAGTCTATTATATCAGCATATATCTGAGTTGTCTTTAGCTCAGAATGACCTAACAGCTTGCTGACAGTATAGATATCTGCTCCATACTGAAGCTGGAGAATGGCAAAGGTATGTCTGGCACAATGAAAAGTTATCTTTTTTGTAATACCTGCCTCCATCATCCATCTCTGGAGTGCAACATTCATATATGAGGAGTACTTCAATCCTGTAAAGACTCTCTCATCATCAGCCTGCCTGTCTCCTAAGTACTGCAAAGCATTGTCTGGTATATCCAGATATTGAAGCTTCTCAGTCTTTTTTTGGCTGAAGTCCACTCTCCAGCCTGAGTCTGTCTTAACTACTTCTGACCATGTAAGCTTTTGAACATCTGACCATCTCAGACCAGTCAGGCATGAGAATAAAAAAGCATTCTTTAAGACTGGATATCTGCATTCTGCCTTTGCTGCTGCCTTCAGCTCATCAGTTGTAAGATACTCTCTCTTTGGATAGCTGACTTTTGGAGCCTCAATCTCATTTGCTGGATTATAAGTCAGTATTCTCTGCTTTACAGCCAGATTTAATGAGGCACTGAATTTTGAGAAGTATGAGGAGATAGATGAGCTGGCTAATGGTTTATTATCTGATATCCTGACTGACTCCAAATGCTTTTTGAAGCCTTCACAAAATGCCTTGTCAATCTTTTTGAATGGTACAGAGGCTCCTGCATAAGCCTCCAGATGATTATAAGCACAGAGCCAGTTGCCTAAACTGCCAGCCTTTGGCTCTCTCTTCTTTGCCTCTGCTTTAAAAAACTGCATGAAGTCAGCTTTTGGACTGGCTGACCTCTTGAAGCCATACTCTCCATTCTTAATCTCCAGCTCTCTTTTGGCTCTGATACTCTCTGCCAGTTGCAGAGTCTCTTTATTTGCCTGCCTCTCTGCTGGATTCTTTGGCTTTGCAGTCAGGTACAAGTCCAGAAACTCATAATCCCTGAGAGCCTTTGTCTTGCCTTCAGGAGCTTTTACTGTGCCTTTGTACAGCTCCAGATACAGGCTGATTTTGCCCTTGCTCTTGTACTGCCTCTGCCTCAAATGTACCTTCATTTTTGTTGTGATTTGTTGTGATTGTGGTACAGTCACAAAATAACAACAAAGTTTGAATAAATAAAAGCAAATTCACAACAAACAAAGTGCCTCATAAATGGCTATATTGGCACTATAAGCAAGGATTCAGATACCATCAGAAAAGCGCTTCATTTACCGATACAGAACCGCGAAAAAATCGAGTCCAATAGATCCTCGGTGGTGATCTCGCCGGTGATGGTGCCGAGCTCGTTGAGCGCCGCCCGCAGGTCTATGGCCAGGAAGTCACCCGTCATGCCGCCTTCCAGCGCCCGCAGCGCCTCTTCCACGTGATGCCCCGCCTTTTCCAGCGCATCCCGGTGCCGGGTGGATGTAACCAGCACCTGCCTCGTGTCAATATCCTTGTGATGGAGCACCTCGGCCCGCATCCGGCGCTTGAGCTCCTCGATACCCGTCCCGTTTTTCGCTGATACCACCGCATCGAACCGGCGCTCACCAGCCCCCGGTCCCGGTCTTTCATCCTCCGGTGAACTGTCGGAAATGCCAGAATTTTCGGCAATGCCGGAATCTTCGGAACGGCCGGATGACCCGCCCGGCACACCCTTCAGCAGCTCCTCCCGCCTGGCCGCATCCGCCAGGTCCAGCTTGGTCCCCACTTTCAGCAGTACCTTGCCTTCCGAATGCGCGACGATGCGACCCAGCAGCCGCTTCTCTTCATCATCGGGCGGCACGTTCACATCCGCCAGATACAGAATGAGGTCGGCCTGCGCCACAGCCGACTCCGAGCGGCGCACGCCTTCCGACTCGATCTCATCGGCCGTCTCCCGCAACCCGGCCGTATCGGTCAGGGTGAAGGTCAGGCCCTCGTAGCTCCAGTCCGCGTCAATGACATCGCGTGTGGTGCCCGCCGTCGCCGAGACGATTGCGCGCTCCTTGCCCATCAGCGTGTTCAGCAGGGTGGATTTCCCCGAATTCGGCCGCCCGACGAACACCGTCTGCACCCCGTGCTTCACCAGTCGGCCCGACTCATATGTCTCCAGCAGACGACCGATTTCCACCCTGACCTCCCCGAGCAACCGGGACAGCTCCTCCTTGTTGGCGAACTCCACATCCTCCTCGATGAAATCAAGCTCCAGCTCCACCATCGCCGTGGCGTCAATGATCTGCTGGCGGAATGCCCGCACATGCTCCCCGAGCCGGCCTTCCAGCTGCTGTCCCGCCGCCTCTACCGCCTTGCGGCTTTTGGCATGGATCATGTCCGCCACCGCCTCGGCCTGCGACAGTTCCAGCTTCCCGTTCAAAAACGCCCGCTGGGTGAACTCGCCGGGCTCGGCATGACGCATACCCTGACGCAGCACCGTCTCCAGCACCTCCTGCGTCACCAGCACCCCGCCGTGACACGAAATCTCCACCGTATCCTCCCCGGTATAGGATCCCGGCGACCGGAAGATCGTCGCCACCACTTCGTCAATGATGCGCGGTTCCTTCGATGCATCCTTTTCTGCCTTCACAGAACCCCTGTCTGCTACATGCAATCCCTCCGCAGCAGCAATCCCTCCCGGGGCCTCCGTATCGGTTGTGGATGCCGCCCTTGCTGCGCGTGCCGCCTCATCCGGCCGGTCCAGTATCCTCCCGAAATGTGCCGTATGTGTGACCTGGGCTGCCAAATCCTTTCCGCGGAAAATCCGTGACACTTTTTCCAGTGCACCCTCGCCGGACACCCTGATCACAGCAATGCCAGCCTCACCCAGGGCAGTGGCAATAGCTGCGATGGCCGGCCTCTGCGTAACCGCCGGTGAAGTGGATGAAGATGGTGGATGCGGTTTTTTCACTTATTTTATAGATTTGTGAATCCTTCAGCGAATGGTCACCCGGATTGGGTAAAGCCGGTCAAAACAAGATACAAAGCAATGCAGCACTGGCAAAACCGGGTCACGCGCTGCTGTCCGGCATCCAGGCACATCCGCACCCAAATTTTTGTTCACCATGAACCTATCCGGCAGCTCATCCGACAGCTCATGTGGCAGCTCCCTGATTACCCGGGTAACCAGCCCCTGGCAGGAGATCGATATCCGCCATCATCCCAGGTTCGGGCACCAGCTGGTGATCGACGGAGACCTGCAGATATCGGAGTCCGACCGCTCCTGTAATGTGGCCATGGCTAGCCCGCTGGTCATGCTGGGATCATTCGGACGCGTGGCCATGCTGCTCCGTGCCATCCTGCTGCTTCCCGCCTTTCTACCGATTGCCGCTTTTCTGCTGCTGAATCCCGGCACCGCCGAGGCACAGCGCCAGGCCACCCGCAGCCTGCTCATCAACCCGCTGCTGGATGAGCGCCACCATCTGCCCGACGGCGAGGTCAACAGCTTCAATATGTTCGGCGGATGGGGTGGTTTTGGGCATTTCGTTTACAGCAGCGACGATCACCATCTCTGGCATCAGGATCTGGGTGGATATGTGGAACTCTGGCGCCAGGGCAGCTCCCAATCCCTGTTGCTGACCGGACATATCCAGTTCATCGCCGATCCGCACAACGACATCAATTTCAATCCGCGCGCCATTTTCTGGGAGGAAGGACTGGTCTACACCGCCCGCATGGACCCCGGCTACCTGCAGCTCGGTTTTCTGCACCGCTGCAAGCACGATATCGACAACCTGGACCGCGGCAAGGAACGCTCCCTCATCTTCAGCAGCGTCACGGTCCGCTATCAACAGCCGCTTTCACTGTTCCGGGAGAACGACCTGTTGCTCATGGGCGCGTACGACAACTACCTGATCACCTGGGACCGCCGCATCCCGCGCGAACTCGAAGAGCGCGGCCCCGACTGGAACGACCTGGATAACGAATTTACCCTGCAGGCGCACTGGCAGGGTGATCCCACCGGAAGCGGTCCGTTCGTAGACTCGCGCATCCACTTGCTCAGCCTGGACAGGAACCTCTACATCAACCGGGGCCTTTCCGCCGGATGGCAAGTCCACCGAAGCGGCGGGGCATTCCGCGTAACCTTGGGCTATGAATACCTCCACGACAGCGGCGTACCCGCCATACCCGAGGGCGTACACCTGGTAAGCGTCGGCATCCGGGCCAATACGGCGTTCGTGATCCGGTAGGATGCCTGCCATCGACAGCCCCCCGGCATCCTCAAAAAACGGGTTGCCAGCAGACCGACTAATGCTTGTTTTCGGTCTGTTAGCAAACCGGTAGAAAAAACAAATCCGGCGCACAATTATCAGGGCAAAAAAGGCATGGCTGGCTGTTGACGGTAATGAAACCGGAATGGGGAACCGCATACCGTTCTGGCTGTCCGGTTTGGATGTCCGGTTTTTTATATTGATATAACCACATTTGACCAGCACATCCGCCATTACTTGTTAAAATGCGCACATTCATTTATTATCAACCATTAATCCGGCAGAATCTGCTCGTCATGGCTTCAGGCAGTATGTGCAGGTATTCCGGCAGCATCGATAAGGCACCCGGTTTGAAAGCCAATCAATCTGAACCCATGCGATCTGAACGTAATCATCACCCCATCGGAGGCTCATTGTGATCTTTTTCTTCGTCGTCATCGGCTATCTGGTCCTGCTCATGTCCATTTCCGTCTGGAAGAGCTTCATGGTGAAAAACCAGGAGGATTTCATGGTGGCGGGAAGGTCCGTATCCACCCCGAAACTGGTCGGGACGCTCCTGTGCACCTGGATGGGTTCGGGCAGCCTGCTTGCCGGGGCCGGACTCGCCGCCAACATCGGCTTTTCTGAATTGTGGATGGCGGCCGGTGCCTGGGTCGCGATCATCATCGTCTTTTTCCTGGCCGCCCGCGTGCGCCGCATCGCCGAATTCACCGTGCCGGACATCCTGGAGCTGCGCTACAACAAGTGGGCGCGCATCCTGGGCACCATCGTCATCGTGATCGCCTACACCACCATCGTGGGCTATCAGTTCCGCGCGGGTGGATTTGTGCTCGACCTGGTCGCCGGTGTCCCCGAGTGGCAGGGTGTGCTGCTGACCGCCGGCTTCATCGTCATCTTCACCGCCTTCGCCGGCATGCTGTCCATCGTCTCGGTGGATATCATCAACGGGGCCGTCATCACCGCCGCCGTGATCATTGCCGTGCCGCTGGTTTATGTCCATGTCGGCGGGGCCGAACACCTCACCGCCACCTTCGACCCGTCCTATTTCACCCTGTTCGGCGAAAAGAACTTCTGGTGGGCGATGGGGATCTTTCTGCCAACCTTCTTCCTGCTGCTGGGAGAGTCCAACATGTACCAGAAATTCTTCTCTGCCCGCAACGAGAAATCGGCCAAAAATGCGGTGATGTGGTGGGTTATCGGGACCATTATCGTGGAAACGGCCCTGGCCTCGCTGGCCATCTTTGCCTTCAGCCACTTCAACGCGCTGCCCTCCACCTCCGAGTTCTTCCTGTCCAGCGGTGATTCCGAGCGCATCATCCTGCATACCGCCCGCTACGGCGCCGAAGTGGGACTTCCGCTCGCGGTCGGACTCCTGCTCATCATGGCTTCGGTCGCCATCATCACCTCCACCGGCAACAGCTTCCTGCTCACACCTTCGACCAACCTGACCCGCGACATCTACCAGCGCTTCATCAATCCCTCGGTCGACAGCAAGCGCATCATCGTGATCCAGCGGATCATGGTGGTCCTGCTCGGGCTCCTGGCCTACCTGTTGCTCACGCAGTTCCAGACCATCCTGGCCATGGCGCTCACCGCCTACACCATGGTAGGGGCCGGACTCACGCCTGCGCTCCTGGCCGCCTTCCTCTGGAAGCGGGTGACCGTGGCGGGCGGCGTCTCATCGATCGCCACCGGCATGGGCGTGACGCTGTTCATCACCGTGGCCAACTCCGTGCTGGTCAGCACCACCGGGGAGCAGCTGCTCAACGAGCAGTACATCATCCTGCCGGCCGCTTCGGCTTCCATCGTGGTGCTGATCGTCGTCTCTCTGCTCACTCCGCATGACCCGGAAACGAAATGGGGCCGGTTCTACACAAAAGACACTTCACTGGAGGACGCCATCCAGAAGGTCAAGGAATAATGGCGAAGGCCGGGTATGTGAACACACGTACAAGCGCAAGTCCGAAAACCAGGTCTATTAACGCAAGTCCAGGTATAAGATCACAATATCTCAACATACGAACGCAAGATCTGAAGATAAGAACGCAGGTCGAGGTATAAGAATAAAGGTCCATAAAATCTGAAAACCGTTGGGCTGGTGTCGGCTTTTTGGTTAATTTGTACAGGAATAGTACCTGCACACACTGCCCAAACCAGAAATTATGTCTTTCCGAATCCTGCGCATTGCGCTCTATATCATTATACCGATCGCTCTGCTGATGCTCTTTTCCAGCTGGATCATGGAATGGCTCTGGCTGAGCGAACTCGGTTACACCGACATCTTCCGGATACTCAAGGGAACCCAGATCCTGCTCTTCGTCGGTGCGTTCCTGGTCAGCGCCGTCTATCTGCTGATTAATTTCCGCTATCTTGCGCACATGCTGCGCAACTCCGGACTCGTCTCGGTTGTCACCGGCAGCCTCAACATCGCCATTCCGGCCGAGCGGCAGTTCAAATGGATGCGCAATGCCTTTACCGTCCTCGCCCTTTTTGTCTCCCTGATTTTTGCACTGGCGCTCATGATCCGCTGGGATGATGTGCTCCGCTTCGTTTACAACCAGCCCTTCGGTGCGGTGGATCCCGTCTTCGGACTCGAAATCAGCTTCTACCTGTTCCAGCTGCCCCTGCTGAACCTGCTTCAGGGCTCACTGGCCGCCCTGTTCTTCTTCGTGACCTTTCTGCTGGCACTGGTCTATTTCGTCACGGACTTGATCAGCGCCAAGCCGGGGCAGGGCTTCAGAGCGCATCCTCCCGCCCTCAATCACCTGAAAATCAACGCCGCGTTGTGGCTGTTGATGCTGGCCGCCGGTTTCTTCCTGTCGCGCTACGAACTCCTGTTCCGGGAGGATGGGGTTGTCTTCGGCGCCGGCTATACGCACCTGGCCATTGAACTGCCCGCACTCTGGGTGGTATCCATCCTTACGGCCCTGCTGGCCCTGATGCTCCTGGCCAGCCGCTGGATGCGGCTCTACAAGCTTATGATCGGCACAGCCGCTCTCACAGTTCTGGCTCTGCTGTTCGGCCGCGTTCTGCTGCCTGTCGCGGTACAGCAATTCCTTGTCGATCCCAATGAGCTGGAAGTCGAACGTCCCTACATCGAGTACAATATCGAAATGACGCGCATGGCCTACGGAATCGACAGCGTGCGTGAAGTCGACTATTCCGCTGATGACACCCTGCGCGTGGATGACATCCGCAACAATCAGGAAGTGATCGAAAACATCCGCCTGTGGGATCACCGTCTGCTCATCCAGACCTATCGCCAGCTCCAGGAGATCCGGCCCTACTACAAGTTCAACACCATTGGCATTGACCGGTATACCATTGACGGCAAAAAGCAGCAGGTCATGCTGGCCGGACGCGAGCTCTCGACCCAGCTGCCCGAAGGGTCACAGTCCTGGGTCAACCGGCATTTGCAGTACACCCACGGTTTCGGCGTGGCCATGAGTCCGGTCAACGCCGCCAACCAGCAGGGCGAGCCGCTCATGCTGGCCCGCGATCTGCCGCCGGTCACCCATCCGGATATCCCTATCGACAATGCCGCCATCTACTACGGCAAAATGAGTCTCGGATATTTCATCGTAAATACCACCACCGAGGAACTTCACTATCCTTCCGGCGACGGCAATGTGTACCACCACTACTCGGGCCGCGGCGGCATCCCCGTCAGCAGCTTCCTGCACAAGCTGCTCTTCGCCTGGGAGCTGGGCGACTTCAACATCCTGCTGTCCGACTACATTACCCCGGACAGCCGCCTGCAGATCTGGCGCGGCGTTCAGGAACGCATCGGCCGCATATCTCCGTTCCTGCAGCTCGATGAGGACCCCTACCTGGTCGTTAATGATGGACGGCTGGTCTGGATTCAGGACGCCTACACCACATCCTCCAAGTTCCCCTACTCCGAACCGAACCTGGGAATCAACTACATGCGAAATCCGGTCAAGGTAGTGGTGGATGCCTATGACGGCACGGTCACCTTCTACCTGGTGGACGACAGCGATCCCGTCATCGGTGTCTACCGCAACTTGTTCCCGGACATGTTCATCCCGATGGATGAGGCTCCGGCCGGGCTCGTCAGGCATTTCCGCTACCCGGTCAATCTGTTTGAAATGCAGATGGAGCAGTACAGCCGCTATCACATGACCAACCCGCGCGTATTCTACAATGACGAAGACCGATGGCGCCGGCCGTTCGAGCAATACGGCGGCAGGCGGCTTCAAATGGAGCCTTACTACGTGCTGGGGAATCTGCCCGGCAACAGCGAGCGGACGGATACTGGAAATGCCGGGGCGGAAAGTACTACCATGTCGGACAACAATCCCAATCCCGACCTCGAGTTCATGCTCATCAGTCCGTTCACGCCGGAAGGGCGCAACAATATGATCGCATGGATGGCGGCCCGATCCGATCCCGAAAATTACGGTGAACTGGTCACTTACCGCCTGCCGAAAGACCGTCTCATCTTCGGTCCGGCCCAGATCGAATCGCGCATCGACCAGGATCCGGAGATATCACGTCAGCTGGCCTTGTGGGACCAGCGCGGATCGCGGGTCATCCGGGGCAACCTGCTCGTGGTGCCCATCGAAAATTCCTTTATGTACGTTGAACCGGTATTCCTGTTGGCCGATCGGGATGACATCCCCCAGCTGCAGCGCGTGATCGTGGCCGTTGGCGATGACATCTCGATGCAACCCACCATCCAAACCGCCATAATCGACCTGTTCGGGGATGAGGCCGACTTTCTGGATCCGGAGTTTGCGCCGATACGGCCTGCGGATGAAGAGGAGATTATTGCTGAAATAGACGCGCCGCTGCCCGTACCTGAGCGGCCTGTGAGTCCGCAGGATGCCTTTACCGAACAGGAGATACAGGAAATACGCTCACTATGGCAGGAGCTTCGACAGGCTATGAGCGACGGCAACTGGGCCCGTTATGGTGAATTGCTTGATGAACTGGATCAGAAGCTGCAGGCACAGGACAGTTAACGGTCAGCGGTCCCACCAGATCACGAAAATGCCGGCCACCAGGGACAGTCCGACCCATGCCGACCCCCAGTAGGGCCATGAGGTAGCTGACACTTTGAGCAGTTCATTGGAACCCGGCCTGGTCGGTGACAACATTTCCGGCAACTCTACAACGGTCCTCGGATCCAGGTTCTGCGTGTAGTTGTAAGCCCACATAAGGGCTTCGGTGAGACCGTACGCAATGAGAGCGGCAAACACGATGACCCAGACCCATCCCAACCACCGGAATCCCACAATGGCTATCACCACAGCAGCGCCCATGAAGGTATATGCCATGTCGGGCAACTTGCTCAGCAAAGAGTCTTCGTTCAGGTCAAAATGTGCCTTCCCGATATAGTCGTTTATCAGGTTTACCTTTTCCACATCGCCCTCTTTATGCCCGGTCACATCGTCTATCCACACATACAACCCGGGCGTTTCCTGCATCTGGGGAGAGGAAACGGTAATGGTCCAGAGCGGTATGTAAAAGGCCGGAATCATGAACAGAGCGGCAAGGATGAATCCAATGCGTGATTGCTTTCTCATAAAAAAACCTCGTTACCGTACGTATTTTCCTCCCTTTGTGAGAAACTACAAAACCCGACTGCAAAGCGGACCGACCCCGGGCAGTCATACCATCGGGGTGAAACCCCTTACCCTGCCTCACATTTGTATACAATAATACTAAAAAATGAGAGCATTTAATCGTTAGAATTTCTAAAGATAAGAAAGGTAAGCAGGACGCAATCGATCCGCCTTCCCCTCAGCTTGTTGAATAGGTGTGAATGCTGTCCTGGGCCGAGGGCAGATAATTGACTCCGAACCAGCATATCAGCAGGACCACAAAAGCAAAGGCCAGGGTCCACATGGCCGGACGCACCAGGTCCGGCCGGTGTGCCCTTATGTGGATATAAGCCAGGTAGACGATCCATGTAAGCAGCGCCCACACTTCCTTGGGATCCCAGTTCCAGTAATGGCCCCAGGCCTCCTTGCCCCACATGGCGCCGAACACAAGACCAAGGGTAAGAAAGGAAAAGCCGATGTAGACCATGTTATCGGCCAGTATCAGCGTCTTTTGCCGGAATCGCCCCTTGCGGCCTTCATAAAGCACCTTGACCGCCACGATGGCCGAGACAGCCAGCAGCGCATAGGCGAAAATGTAGACGATCACATGGGGGACGAACCAGACGCTCTGAAGCGCGGGTACAAGGGCGCGGTCATGGACATCCGGATTCAATACATTGACACCGAGAAACACCACAGCCATAAGCAAGCTGAAAGCCAGCACCCACCGGAGCTGCCATCGCTGCCAGGTCAGATACCCGATCAACGGTAAAAAGAATCCGTACCAGAGCCGCGTCTCGCCCAGCGTACGCATTGGCGGACGATCCAGACTTCCCCAAAGACCCAGGATAAAAAGGGTCAGCGCCACCATCCCTGTCCAGAAAAAGAGATGGGCCAGCGCTTCCGTACGCGGTCTGAACCGGCTGAGGTAAACACTCGCCACTGCAACGCCCCAGAATCCTGAGGAAATAGCAAAAACGGTCGGAAATACACTCCAGGTCATGCTCCCTCCAGTTCAGGTTCTTTGGCGGCATCTTTGCCGACTGCGTTCTGTCTTTCCACATCTTCAGGCTCCCGGTTCAGCTCGGTGCCGATATCCTTCCCGAGCCAGAACAGATACAACGCCCCTATCAGCAGCATGATGAATCCGGTGTACACTAACGGCAGCCAGGGATCGCGTACCGCTTCGATGATGCTGACAGGCGACCACTTCCCGAACCGCTCGTCATAGCTGAACTGATACAGATTCCATCCTTCAGCCGAATAGGGCTCGTTCACTTCGATGTCGATCATCCGTTTGTCGCCGCTGCGTGTGTAAAGCCGGGCCAGCGACATATAACGTTTGGACTGCGGAACCGTCATGGCGAGTGCCCTGTCCTCTTCCAGCTCCAGAAACTGATGCTCCATGTTAAAACTCCCACAGGTAATCCAACCGGTTACGGTATCACCGCGGGCTGTATGCACCGCCCGGACCCTGGCTGACGGAGCGGCTCCGATAGTGCGCACCGGCTCAAAGCGGTCCGAAATACGCGCCGACTCCACGTAATACTGAAGGATTTCATAGTCCCAGCCGGACATGTGCCCCGTTCGGCCCTGCTCAACTTCCACCAGGCCCTCTTCTCCGCGAATGATCAGACGGCCCTGCCCGGGGTCCAGCATTCCCATTTTGGGTGGATATTCCTCCATGTGAAACCGCTGAAGCTCCAGGGCCAGAGGTAATTCAACCGTGCGGCCTTCCCTGTCTGTTCCATACCATACAGTCTGACCATCCGATAGCGTCATGGTCACCCGTTGCAGATCGCCGCTGCCCAGTATTCCACCCGCAATCACGATCCACAATCCCAGATGGTTCAAGAGAAAACCTATGTTGCGTCCACGAAATGGAATGCTTCGCCGGAATGCCGTCATCGCCAGCACAAAAAGGAACCAGCAGATGCTGATGAGAAAAGGCCAGCTGCTGATCATTCTGGAAAGACCGAGCCGGTCGACCCAGCCGATACCCGAGGTCTGTCCCTGCAGAAACAGACCCATGAGCAGTACGGTGAAAGTCACGGCAGCAATGGCACCCATGCTGGCAGGTACCTGGCTCATCCAGCGCACAATCGGTTTTTTGGGGATAGAAAGCTGAAGGGTCAGCGGTACGAGAATGAGCACGGCCCCGACGACCCCGTTCCAGGGCCACGAAGGCGACGAGAGATCGTTACCCGGAGTGGCCCATTCCAGGGCAAAACCGACCAGTAGCAGAGCTGCCGCCACGAGAAACGCTTCCCGGTATCCCCATGGGAATATCCAGATCGGTTTTGTAACATTGTGTCGGCTCCTGCTGCCGCTGGTACTGACTGGTTCCATCTGTAGAAAGGGCAAACTCATGGCGTAAAAACTCAGAGCTTGCTCGTTAATGATTGATAAATTTATCTCAGTCTTCTGTCAAAAATTAAATGATCAACGGGTCCTGACGATCTCACTTTCACCGGCATCCCATTCCTGGTGACGTTCTTCGGCACGCTGCAGCCATTCCGGCACGACCGTTCTAAGGAACTCGTTTTTTTCACTCTGCCGTGAGTCCAGATCTATGCCCACATATTCCTGTGCCTTGGCTTTGGTGGAGACATCGGGCAACGGAATAGGTTCCGTATGACCCATTTGAGCCACGATCCGGGCAAGCTCAATACGTGCCTCCTGGGCGTGGTCCAGGCCAATGCCGAACATTTTCATCATTTCCTGCGGGGCATGAAAAGGACCGCCGTGACTCGCGGCGCCATAATCCCATCTCCACTGCCCTCTCCGGATATGCTGAAGCACGGGTGCCATCTGCTCCTCGTCCGCTCCGAGATTCCATGCAAATTCAGCTTCCAGATGCGCCTTCACAAGGGCACTCTCAAGCTTGTCGCGCACTTCATAGACATCGCGCTGCCGCGTTACCACATTGCGGGTCAGTTCCTCTTCGCTTTGCCGATGACAGGTCTGGCAGGCATTCGCCACATTGTTCAATGGGCTCTGGACCCTGTGGTCGGTATACTTGACGCCTCCTTCCGTGCGATAGGGCATATGGCAATCCGCACAGGACACCCCGCGCCGGGCGTGGATCCCGAGTTTGTAGATTTCATAATCCGGGTGCTGGGCCTTGATCATGGGAGTACGGCTCAGCGGATGGACCCAGTCGGCAAATTCAATGTTATCCACGTACTTTTCCACCTCATCCGCATGCAAGCCTTCATCCCAGGGGAAGATGAGCCGGTTGCCCGGGCCAAAGTAATATTCAACATGGCACTGGGCGCACGTCAGAGAACGCATTTCCTGATGGCTCGCCTCCGTCACATCCTGCCCGCGCCGTTCAAAGGCTTCGACAAGAGCCGGCTGCGAAATGCGCAGGTTCATGGTTTCCGAATCGTGGCAATTGACACAACCAATGGGATTGACGATTTCGTGTCCAAGGTCCGACCAGCGCGCGGCATAATATTCGTCCGTCCCCATTTCAGTCATCACGCGGGGCACGTCCGCACTCTTGCACGTCCAGCATGTGGCCGGCATGGGTCCCTCGCCGGCTTCCATGGGGGCGCCCGTCCTGAGTGTTTCACGGATATCGGTCACCGAATAGTAATGACCCCGGGCCAGGTTGTAGTCGGCCGAAAAGGCATAGCCTGCAAAAAGGATGACCATTCCCGGGTATTTTTCCAGCAGATCCATGCGGGTGGATCCGAGGAATTCACTGCGGAATGTGGTATCGGCCATCTGGTTGTAGGTGTTGAACTGTCGCGGAAAGGCCTCTCCCCATTTCTCGAGTCTCGGCTCAAGCGGATGCAGGTCTTTCACCGGCTGAAAGACAAACTGCGCCTCGGTGCGCCGCTCCACAATGGTATAGGTGAAGAGTCCGGCCAGAAAAACCACTACGACCGTAATGAGAAATACGACCCAGCCGATCCAGGGTTTTTCTTCGATGCGTTTTCCGAGCGTTTTCATTGTAATAGCTTTTGGATTTCTGTTTGCTGATCAGTCATCACCCGGTCATGAACAGTGCGGGGATGGTTCCTATTTCAGTTTATTCGGTCATTCTCCTGAGCCAGTCGGGTACAGGGGTCTTTGGGAGTGGTACATTGGTATAAGGAACACTGGCGGAACTGGTTACAGCGCCATGAGGCACTTCTCGATGGCAATCCCAGCAGAGCCGGTGTTCATCGGCCATGGCGCTTTCGAGCGTGGCATCGAACGCACTGACCATGAAGTTGGTGTGTTCATGGCACCGTTTGCAGTTTTCCTGGACCACGCGCTGGCCAGGTTCGTGGATTCGTATCACAAACGGCTCCTGCCGAAAAGTGAAGATGTAAGCATGCCGCATCCCGTCCTGGGCTTTGAAATAATACTGGCGGAAGATGTTATCCTGGGGTACATGGCAGTCGTTGCACGTGGCATGTTCCCGGTGCGAGCTGTGGAACCAGGTCGTGTAGTGCGGTGCCATCACATGGCAGTTCACGCACGTCTGCGGTGAATCCGACAGATAGCTGGCGGCGTTCGACACGTAAACCGCATATACCGCCAGTCCAACCAGCATTCCCGCCACCAGAATCACAGGAAGGCGCCAATGTACAGGCGGAAGCAACCATCGGAAGACATTTGACCCGGTTTTCATGCCATAATACTTTGACAGGTAAATACTTTCGGGATGTTGGAAAAGCCATTTCAATCCGTTCGCAACATCGTTTCATAACGCACAGAATCCGACTACCCGAATAGAATAATTTTTTTTAATACAATTGATAGGGGCAATCTATGAAAGAGGTTGCACTCCCGCAATAAAAATCATCACATGCCATCCGGAGATTGAATAACTCCCCTCTGTCGGTTTAAAATGTCAACCATTGCATTTAACAAAACAGGTAATTGTCCGATAATCATGCATACTCATATCAAAACAACTGTCCTTGTATTCACTCTTTTTTGTTATTTTGATAACAAGGCATTTTACCCTTTATAGTATTATTCTTGTGTCAGAACTACCTAGGATAGCAACCAGCTATAAAAGAAAACCGTCACTCAGGTCTGGAAATGTGGACGCACAGTATGAATCACGCAAGCAAATTCTCATTGTTGAAGATGATTTGATACTTGCTTTGTTATTGGAAAAGAAGATTCAACAAATGGGATATGCGGTTTCGGCAATAGTGAGTAAAGGAAACGAGGCCGTAAGAATAATCAGGGAAAAAAAGCCTGATCTTGTACTTATGGACATAAAATTATCAGAAGATATGGATGGGGTTGAGGCCATAACACAAATTCGGGATTTTACGGATGTCCCTGTGCTTTACCTGACCGGCAACGCTGATGAAACAACCAGGAGACGTGCTCATGCTTCAAGACCTGTGGCTTACATGGTAAAGCCGGTGGACATGTTGTTACTGGAAAAAACCATCAACGAAATTCTCAATTGCTGATACAGGCAAAAAGCACCCTTGCAGAATAGTGTTTTACTCCTCAGCGATATGTCTTTCTTTCAAAATATACCAATCCTGTAATGAAGGTGTCAGGAAGTGGACCGCGCATGGACTGGCTGACTACCGCTTTACTCAAGAGAGTATTCCGTTTTTGACTTAATTTTTATTATGTTTTGTCGATACCAATAATCACATTTGGTAATAATCACTACAGACGTCATTTCAGCGACCGGGCCTCTTTGGCACTTTGGTTGAAATAGATTCTAAAGCTCAACGCAAACATGAAGCGGATTCTAATTGTTGAAGATGACCTGATCCTCTCCCTGTTACTTGAAAAACATTTGCAAAAAATGGGGTTTGAAATTGCAGCAAAGGTCAATAACGGAGAGGATGCCGTCGGTACAATCCGGCACGAAAAGCCCGATCTTGTGCTTATGGACATCAAGTTGCTGGGTGAAATGGACGGCGTGGAGGCCACTCGCCGCGTACGGGAGTTTTCAGAGGTACCCGTGCTCTATCTCACGGGCAATTCCGATGAAACGACAAAAAAAAGAGCCCTGGCTACCAATCCTGTTGCCTACATGGTCAAGCCGGTGGACATGTCGCGGCTAAAAAATACCATTCTGAATGTCCTCGTTCAGAAACGTCCTCAGATGAACAATTGACGCCCATGGATGTCTCAGCGTCCGTGACAGTGTTTGAATTTCTTGCCTGAACCGCACGGACAAGGGTCGTTGCGTCCCACACGGTCTCCCACGACCACCGGCTGGCGTTTGGCTTTCTCACCGCGTCCGGCGGAGGCCGCGGCTCGCTGGGCATCACCTTCCTCCGGTCCTCCGCCGAACCGTAAACCCATATTTTCAGCGGAATCGTGCTGTGTCTTCAGCTTGTCCAGGTTGACCCGGCTTCGGGCGGGCTGACGTGCCTGCTGCAGCTGGTTCGGATCAGATGTGACTTCGGGAACAGCCCTCCATACCAGTGAAATCACGTCGTTGTTGATATCCTCCAGCAGCTGGGTGAACATGTTGAACGCTTCACGCTTGTACTCCAGCAACGGATCCTTCTGACCGAACGCCCTCAGACCTACCCCCTGCTTGACCGAATCAAGGTCGCGCAGATGTTCCATCCAGCGTTCGTCGATCACGGCGAGCACGGCCGAGCGTTCCAGGGCCCGGACTACTTCGCGGCCCTCATTTTGAACAGCTTGTTCAATGTTGACCACCACGCGCATCCGCTTGACGCCGTCCGTGAACAGGATCTGCACGTTGGTTGGCTTGTTGGGCGTATCGTTTTCATGGACCTGCCGGATCACCTTGTAAAAGGGTTCGGCCAAACGCTTTTCTTTCTCCTGATAGGTCTTGACCGCTTCCTCGAAGATCAGGTCGATGACCCCATCCTCCCTCAGGTTTGACCATTTTTCCCGGTCCACCTGCACATCAACGGCCAGCTGGCGCAGTACCCGCTCACGGATACCGTCATAGTCGCCTTCGCGATACAGTTCGGTGACGATGGCGGAAATCATATCCTCCAGCATGTTCAGGAGCATGCTGCTCAGGCCTTCACCGAGCAGGGCCTTGCGGCGATACCCGTAGACCACGTTCCGCTGGTTGTTGAGCACGTCATCGTACTCGAGTTGACGCTTGCGGATGCTGAAGTTGTTTTGTTCGACTTTCTTCTGGGCCCGTTCAAGCGTTTTGGAGACCCACGGGTGCTGGATCACTTCACCGTCCTCGAACTTGAGGCGGTCCATCACGTTGGCCACCCGCTCCGAACCGAACAGGCGCATGAGGTCGTCTTCGAGGGATACGAAAAACTGGGATTCTCCGGGATCGCCCTGCCGCCCGGAGCGTCCGCGCAGCTGGAGATCGATGCGGCGCGATTCGTGCCTTTCTGTTCCGACGATCGCCAGCCCGCCCAGCTCCCGGACACCCTCGCCGAGCTTGATGTCGGTTCCGCGTCCGGCCATATTGGTGGCGATGGTCACGGCCCCTTTCTGCCCGGCATCGCGCACGATCTCGCTCTCGCTCTGATGCTGCTTGGCGTTCAATACATTATGTCGAATGCCGGCCCGTTTGAACATGCGGCTTAGCATCTCCGAGACTTCTACGCTGGTGGTGCCGACAAGGACCGGCTGGCCCCGCTCGTGATATTCGCGCACCCGTTCGACAACCGCATTGTACCGCTCCCGCTTGGTGCGATATACCAGGTCCTCGTGGTCTTCGCGCTGCACCGGCACATTGGTCGGGATCTCGATCACTTCGAGCTTGTAAATTTCAAAGAATTCGCCTTCCTCGGTGATGGCGGTACCGGTCATACCTGCAAGCTTGTGGTACATGCGGAAGTAGTTCTGCAGGGTTATGGTGGCGTAGGTCTGCGTGGCGGCTTCCACCTTTACATCCTCCTTGGCCTCGATAGCCTGATGTAGACCGTCGGAGTAGCGTCGCCCGGGCAGTACGCGGCCGGTGTGCTCATCCACGATCTGCACCTTACCTTCGGAGACGATATATTCATCATCCCGCTCGAACAGGGTGTATGCCTTGAGCAGCTGATTTACCGAGTGGATGCGTTCACTGCGCTCGGAAAAGACACGGTAGAGTTCGGACATGCGGTCCGACCGCTCTTTCTTGATCTCTTCCCGCACTTTTTCGATCTGCTGCTGTTTGTAATCTTCGCTGAAATCGGGATTGTTTTCGATTTCGGCCACGCTTTCGCGTTCCCTTTTATCCAGCTCTTCTTCGATGATGGACGTTTCGGTACCCATATCCGGGATGATGAAGAAATCCTTATCCTCACTGGAAGGGGTGATGAGTTCGCGTCCCATCTCGGTGAGCTCGATAGTGTTCTGCTTCATATCCACCGCGTAATACATGGCCTCGTCGACCAGGTGCATGTTCTTGCCCTGGTCCTGCAGATAGAAGTACTCGGTCTGCTGGGTCAGCTTCTGCAGGTGCGGCTCCTGCATCATCTTCATGAATTTCTTGCTTTTGGGAAAGCCCCTGCGGGCGCGAAACAGGGCCAGTCCTGCTTTTTGCTCGTCACCCTTTTCAATGGCTTCTTCGGCCTCCTGGAGGAACCTCGCGATGAGTTTCTTCTGCGCCTCGACGAGCCGCTGGACCCTGGGCTTGAGCTCGGTGTATTTCTGGTTCTGGTTGTCCTGCGGGACGGGCCCGGATATAATGAGCGGGGTGCGAGCCTCATCGATAAGCACCGAGTCCACCTCATCGACGATGGTGTAGTGATGGCCGCGCTGCACGAGCTGGTCCTTGCTGACGACCATATTGTCGCGCAGATAGTCGAAGCCGAATTCGTTGTTGGTGCCATAGGTTATGTCGGCATGGTAAGCCCGGCGGCGTTCCTCGGAATTCGGTTCGTAACGGTCCACGCAATCCACCCGAAGTCCATGGAAGTTGAAGATCGGTTCATTCCACTCGGCATCGCGCTGGGCCAGGTAGCTGTTGACGGTCACGATATGCACGCCGCGGCCGACCAGGGCGTTGAGATAGGTCGGGAATATGGCAACCAGCGTCTTTCCCTCACCGGTTTTCATCTCGGCGATCTTACCTTGGTGCAGCGCCACCGCACCGACCAGCTGCACATCATATGGGATCATATTCCACTCGGTCTCGGTACCTGCCACTTTCCAGCTCTTGCCCACAAACCGGCGGCAGGTCTCCTTGAGCACGGCAAAGGCCTCGGGCAGAATGTCTTCAAGCACCTCTTCAACGATATCCAGCCACTCCTTGTCCAGTTCTTCGTGCTCCTGCTCGAGTTCACTGCGCTTTTCAATCTCCCCCGGTTCACCGGTATGGATGTTACTTAGCTCCTCCTTGATCTCGTCGATCTTCTTCTGGGTCGCTGCCGTCGCCTCACTGATCTCCTGCCGGAACTCACCGGTCTTGGCTTTCAGCTGTTCGTCCGAAAGCTGTTCCATTTCCTCCCCGAAGGAGAGGATCTCGTCGACGACCGGCTGAATTTTTTTGATGTCGCGCTCGCTCTTGGAGCCCATTATCTTGGAAATACCGGCAAAGATTTTATCAATCATATCTGCCTTCTGGCTAGTTTCAAAATGTATTGTTCAACCTGTAAAAGTACGGCTAAATCACGCATCGTTCAAATTGCGGATTCCTGACTGTTCTCTACACAAACGAACTTGAGTCAAAATTAGCTTAAATCAAGGTGCAATTTTACCAGAAAAACTTGTATTTTTAGTGTCTTTGTTAAATTCGACAGACAGAATGATAAACTTTGCACTAAGATGACAAAACGAACATACCAACCGAGCCGGCGCAGTCGAAGCAACACCCACGGGTTCCGTTCCCGCATGGAGACCGCCAATGGTCGCAAAGTATTAAAACGGCGCCGTGCCAAAGGTCGACACAAGTTGACCGTCAGTGATGAAGGATTCCGCAAATAACAACCCGCGGAATTATATTTTACCACGCTCCCGGATCCTGCGCGGACGTGAAGCGGTCCAGCGGCTGTTTCGGCGCGGCAGGGTGGCCCGGGAGCGTCACATGGATTTGCGATATGAACTCCTGTCCGGCCAGACCGGCATCTGCCTGGTCGCATTTATTGCCGGAAAACGTCTTGGCAAGGCCCACGAACGCAACCTGACCAGGCGCCGTATGAGGGAAGCCTTTCGGCAACACCAGCATCTGATACGCGATCCCGCCGAATCCGGCCATGCCGGGTTCAAGGGCATTTTCATTGCAAAAAAAGCATGCGTACCCTTCCGTACGATAGAGCAGGAGTGCATCCGGCTGCTGACCAACGTACAACACCGGATGCGTGAACAGCAACAGCCATGAAAACCTCACATTCTCTTCCAGAGCGGTTATTCAACCTGATGCAGCACCTGAGCGCTCTGCTGGTTGCAGGTATCAGCACAGGGCTCGTCCTGCTGGCAAAGGTCATACGCACAGGGCTCGTTCTGCTGGTCCGCGGATACCAGTTTTTCATCTCTCCCTATTTCCCGACCAGCTGCCGCTATCATCCCACCTGCAGCCATTACGCCGTGGACGCCATCAGGACCCATGGCGCTTTGAAAGGAGTCTGCCTGACCGTATGGCGTGTCCTCCGCTGCAATCCATGGTCGGCCGGCGGCGAGGACCCCGTTCCGCCGAAAAAACCTGTCCACACCTGTTCACATTATGATGTGCCTGACCGGAAGCGCGGCAACCACGCCTCCGCACCGTTCACATCCCCCACCGAATTTTAAACCGCTACTATTTTGGACCGCAATACCGTCATTGGATTTGTTCTCATCTTCGGGCTGATGCTCGCCTGGATGTACACCACCATGCCCTCCCAGGAGGAACTGGAACGTCAACGCCAGGAACGCATGGCCCGCGATACCATTCCCGAGCTCGAGGAACGGGACGACGTTCGCATCCGGGAGGAGCGGGAACCGGAGGAGCGGGTGGATGAACCCGATCCCGAACGACCCTCACTCGGTGTGTTCGGTCATCAGATCGTAACCGACACCCTGTCTACCTGGGTCGATACACCCCTGTACCGCGCCCGCTTCACGAACATCGGCGGCGGGCCGGCCAGCATCCACCTGAAAAATCACGATACCTGGGACGGTGTGCCGGTGCAACTGATGTCCGACACCACCCGGTCGGCTTACTCCGTGGAGTTTCTTTCGACCGAGAACTACAACATCGAGACCGATCAACTGCTGTTCCGGCCGATTACCACCGATCCGGTCGTTGCGGTCGGTCGCGGGGAAAACACATCCATCCAGTATGAATTGCTTCTGGAGGACGGAAGCCGGCTGCTCTACACCTATAACATCGATGCCGACACCTACCAGATCCTGCTCACTGTCACTTTTGACAGTGTCGAACAGCAGATCAGCGGCCGCAGTTTTGAGTTGGCCTGGAAGCCGGCCATCCCCCCGACCGAGCGTGATATCGCCTCGGAGGAGCAGTACACGGCCGCTTACAGCTATGCCGGAGGCGTACTGGAGCGCTTTAAACCCTCCGACGAGGGCTATTCCGAAAGCATCATCACCGGTAACGTGATCTGGG